>NZ_DATDBG010000146.1:0-30306 GCF_036524955.1 Streptomyces sp. | reverse complement strand
GTGCGGGTGAGCTTCCCGCGGAGAGCCGCGATCTCCTCGTCGCCGGGCGTGACGCTCGCACGAAGGGCCGCGATCTCATCGGGCGTGGCATGCTCGCCAAGAGCCGCGATCTCATCAGGCGTGACCTCCGCCGGCCGCAGGCGTACACGCCGCGTCAGCACGAGCACGTCGCCCATCGCCGAGTCGCCGCGATGCCAGCTCCAGGAGTAGCCGACCTCCATCCGCTCGCCCGAACCGTCGGGCCGCCGCACTCTCCTCGGCGTTCCGTCCTCCGACACCTCGAAACTGAAGGCGTTCGGGACCTCTGCATCACCCGACCGGGAACCGTACGGAATCCACCGGTCGGTACGTACCTCACCGGAGCCCCACACAGGGGGGAGCAGGACCGGCCCGGTCGCGGCCGCGTCCTGGGCCTGCGCGCCCTGCTGCTGCTCTCCGGTCGCCGTGGCGTGTCCAGCTTGGCCAGCGATGGCCTGACCCCAGTCCGGCGGAAGTGCCGGCGGGGTGTCCAGCGCGTCGTTCAGCGGCGGCCCCGCGGTGTGCGTCGCGGAGACAGGCTCCTCCTGCTGCTGAGCCTGCCGCCGGTCGGCGTCGTGACGCGTCTGGCGTGCATCCGGTGGAAGCGCCGTATCGGTGTCCGCGGTGTGCGTGGCGTCGGTGGCTACGGTTCCCCGGACTTGGAGTTCGATGAGCACGACCCGAAGGCCGTCCTCCGGTGCGGTCTTGCGGACCGGAGGGACTGCGACCTTGCCACGCGATTCGGTGCTGATCACCAGGCCGTCGAGGAAACCCGGGAAATCGTTGTACCGACCTATCCCCGCCCGCCAACGCGTCTCAAGTGCCGTCAGCTCACGGTGCAGCGCGAGGGCGACCTGATCCGCCCGCTGCTGACCGGTGCGGACGCCGTTGACCGGCGAATTGCCGTAGCCGATGACCTGGACTTCCGGGAGCGGCCGACCTGCCTGGGCGGCTGCAAGGATCTCCCGGAAGAGATCCCTTGCGTGCCTGCGCAGGGCGAGCACGGCTTCCGTGCCGAGTTCCTTGGACTTTTTCGCGAACTGGACGACACGCGGTGCGGGCGCGGTGGAAACGGTCTCTCCAGGTTCCACTCCGAGGGCGTGCTCGTCGGGGAACTTTCCGTCCACCGCGACGCTGTCGCGCAGTTCCTCCTCGGTCAGGGGTGACAGCCAGCGGTGCCGGCCCCAGTCGTTGTGGTACTCAAGCGAGTCGTCGTGCAGGTACCTGCTGCCGAAGAACTCCGCCGCCGTCATGATCTCGTGGTAGGTGTGGTGCCCCACCTGCAGCATGTCGGCCAGCAGCATCAGCCGCGTCACCCGGTAGTCGACCGGGACGCCCCACTGCTCGTGCATGCGCCGGACGGCGGCGAGCGTGAAATACGTGGTGTTGGACAGTCCGGCGGACATCAATCCACCGGTCGCCTCCGCCTCCGCCTGGCTCGGGCTGTTCATGGAGATCTCACGCGTCTTCTCGCCCGGTGTCCACTGAAGGCGGCCGTCCTTGCCGACTGCCATCTTCCGTTCGGCGTCGCTGAGCGGGGGCACGACCTCGTCGGGGGTGAGATCGGTCAGCATCGGGTCCCACAGGGCGTCCAGCAGCGCCTGCTTCTCCGGGCTGTCCGGCAGGGCCCTGATGCGCTGTTCCTCGTCGGGCGCCCGCTTCATGGCCTCGGTCCGGGCCTGGAAGGGCCATTCCCTGGCGAGCAGTTCGGGGCGCTCCTTGTCGGAGCGGAGGAGCTGCTGGGTGACACCGCCGTGCACCGCCTTGTACAGCATGTGCATGCGCTCGCGGAAGTTCCCGGAGTCCACGACCCGCTGGAGCTCAGCCAAGTCGGTGCCGACCGCGCCCGTGGCGTGGGGGGTGTCGCTGCCCATACGCGCCCGCAGGTCGTCGCCGGCCCGGTCCCAGACGGACTTGAGCAGGCTGTGGGCTTGCGCGTTCACCGCATCAAGATTCGCGAGGTAGGCGCCCAGGCGCCGTTCGAACCTCAGCGATTCCTCCGCGAAGCGGATACGTGTGGCGACGCGGACCACGGGATCGCCGACGGTCGCGTGCCGATCCCGGTTCGCGTGGAGCGCCTGGCCCACACGCGACAGCACGGAGAGCGGCTGGTCGGTGAGGCCAGGCTCCCGGCGGCTCTTCCACTGGGTCAGCGAGCTGTTGTCGGGCGTGTAGACCTCCTGGATCGCCACCTGGGAAAGCTCGGACTCGCCCACCCACAGCCGCCGCGAGCGGTTCGGTCCGGAGCCGGCGTCCGGATCGACGGCCAAGCCCCTCGGCACCACGATCTTGAGCAACGTGTGCCCTCGTGTGGCGGGCCCCGGCTTAGGCCATGTCAGGCTCAGCTGGACGAACGGCTGCCCCTCGGTCCGCAATACCGCGTCGGAGGCACCGGCGATGCTGTCCGGGGGGCCCGGCACCAGCAGGTAGGCGGAAACCTGCTGATCATTGCGATGCCCGTCCAGCACAGCTTTGAAGGGGACGGGCTCCTCGCGCACAGGCAGCTCGTCCCTGTCGACCGTGCTGTCCACGCCTGACGCCGCCCGGCTCGCCTGGTCCAGGCCGCGCGCATCAGCCGCGTTCGCCGGTGCGACGTGCGGAACCTGCTGCCCCACGTTCGGAGGGATGGAGGGGGACAGTGCCGCATGAGCCGCGGCCGACCCGCCCGCGTCGAACTCGGGCTCGTACGCGGACTCGTACGCGGAGTCGGACTCGTACGGGGACTCGTACGGGGACTCGTACGCGGACTCGTACTCTGCAGACTCCTCCTGTTCACCCGGCAGGTCGTGGGCCCCCAGGGTCCAGCTCACCGACTCGGTCGCCGGGTCCCACACACCGGTCCGGTCCAACCGCAGATCGTACACACTTATCACGGTGTCGGCGCTCACACCCGCATCGACGAAGGCATCCTGGCCGTCGGACAGCGTGAGAGTGTCGATCCCGAACCTCATGACGTCGAAGCTCGCCGCCAGCGCGTCAATCCGGTACCGATAGCGCCTGCCACGGTGCCACGACTCCACGTCGCCACTCACGGAGACCGGCTGCGCCGACGGACCGGTCAGCGACTGCGACCCCGAGCGGACCGGCGTGCCGCTCGTGCCGAACCCCTGCCGGAACACTTCCTCCGGCGCCTGCTGGGAGAAGCGCCACTGGGAGCCGCCAGGACCGACCTCGGCGATGTCGCCGTCGTCGGCGTGATGCAGGCCCTGGCCCACCTCGTCCACCGCCGGTTCCGGCGCATCAGCCGAAACCTCCGACCACTGGTGCGGGTCGAAGGCCAGCCACCGGCCTTGTTGACCCTCCGGCCCCGTGACCACGGCGAAGCCGCTGCTGGTCGCCGCCGTGGGCGCGTACACCCTGCGGCCCGTCTCGTCGGCGACCTGCTGGCCCACCGTGTGGCCGTGGCAGGCGACCAGCACGATCGGCGTGTTCGGCGGGCGCAGCGACAGGCTCGGCCGCCGCCTGATGACCCGGCCGCCCTGCGTGCCGTCCAGCCAGGCTTTCGATGTCGCGTCCTTCTGGAACGTCAGACTGCCGCGCGCGCCGTGGGAGGACCAGAAATACGGTGTCAGGCCCGGCAGGTCACGCACCCACGGCAGCGGCCGCTCCGTCCCCCTCACCGGATCCATGACGCCCTCTTCGAGCTTCGCCTGTGCGAACTCCTCCCGCACCGGCATGAAGCGGGTGTCTTCCTCCTCCCGCCCCGCCCACTGCTGCGGTGGGAACAGGGCACGCCCCACGGGCCGGTACTCGGCGTCCACGATGGGATAGCTGAACAGCGTCCCGTCGGAATGCTCGCGTCCGTAGACGTCCCAAACGCTCTCGGGGGCGGGGAGCGTGACGATCTTCTGCTCCGCCCACGTCGAGCCGCCGAGGTCGCCCGGCAGGCTCCGCACCCACTCACCGGCCGGCAGGCCACGGTGGGCGGCCCCACGAGTGATCCAGGTGGAATCGCCGTCAGGCGAGAGAAGCAGTTCCAGCGAGGCGCTGGGAGCCCACACCTCGCGGCCGGTGCGCGCGGCGACCAGTCGCGGCACGGCCATGTCACCGAACGCCGCGTGTGGCATCAGCAAAACCACCGGCACGTCCGTGGGAGCCGTCAGTAGTCCGGGATCGCCCGACAGCACATCGGCGAAGCTCTCCGGCGACATGGTCACCGTGGCACCGTCCTCGGTCTCGACGGTGACGGACTGGCCGTCTCCCGTGGCCGCTACAAAGAACGGCCGACTGGGCGAGAACCGCTGCCAGGGTGCGGGCCTGAACGTCGCTCGCGGCCCCTGGCCCTCCTCCCGGGACGGCCTGACCAGGTACACCGTCGACACGTCCAACGGTGCCAGCGCTTCGGGACGCGTCTGCGACGGTGTGAAGTCACGTCCGACGACCTCCCCAGTGCTACCGGGACCGCCGGTGAGCGTCCTCGTCACCGGGGGCGTCTCCTGCCACCACTGCGACGCGGCGGGCGGCGGCCGCATGATGATCATCTCGTCGGGCCACGACTCCGGGTCCTCCACGTCGCTGTGAGCGGGCAGGGGATCGCCCGGCACGAACGGCGTCACGGATTCCGGTTGCGGGGAAGGAGACGATTCGGCGTGGGGCACGTCCGGGCCAGCCTCCGCCGGGAGGACGGCATCGCCCCCAGCGAGCTGCTCCCAGTCCGGCGGGAGGCCGGGCTCGGTGTCCACGACCCCGTACCGCTGCAGCTGCTGCTCACGGTCGTCCGGATGAACGAGCTGGTAATCGACCGCGGGCTGCGTCTCCGGCTGGTCCTCCTCCGCGAGCTGGTCCTCTTCCTCCACGTTCGCATCGCGGTTGGTTGCCGGGGTCGGCGCCCCATCCTGGTCGAGCCGGCCGGGACGCCACGTGACGTTCCCGTTTTCCGAATCCCAAACTCCGGTGCGGTTTAGCTGGCTGTCGTAGACGCTCACCACGGCCTCGGGACTGATGGTCCCGGTGAACGCGACTTCCTGTTCCTCTTCCAACAGGGGGTACGGCTTGTTCCGCAGCGTGGGGGTGACGTCGACTCCCGTGACATCGACGTTGCGTGAGGGGTCGATCAGATAGCGGTAACGGCGTTGCTCGAACCACAGCTCACTTTCCCTGGTAGTGGAGACAAACTGGGCCTCTGGATTCCATGCCACCCAGTTGTCGAGATCGACCACATTGGTGGTGTCGTCGGCCGTGAATCCCCGCGTGAAAACTTCCTCAGGGTCGCGGTTGGAGAAGCGCCAGAGAACGTCATCAGGACTGCTCTCGACAACGTCAGCACGGTCGTCCCGATGAACAAGGCTGTAGTCGACCCCCGGTTGCGGGTCCGGCCGCCCTGCCTCGACGCCGCTGTCCACCAACTCCTGGCCCTGCGGCGAAACAGGGGCCTGACCGTCCAGCCGCCCCGCATGCAGATACGGCGACATCACATCCGCTATCTGCTGAAGATGGTCAGACGTCAGGGCGAAAGGCGGAACACCACCATCCCGGCCCCGGAACGGCCCCATCAGACTCGACTCGCCCTCCGGCACCACCTGCTCACCCAGCCCACCGGGCACCATGAGGGTATGGGCGTTCAACTCGTCATCATGAACACCCAGACCGTGCACCAACTCATGAACGTACGCCGCCGGATGAACCCCCGTGTACCACCGCCCCTGCACCATCCGCCGACCCGGACCCGGCAAACCCCGATGCACCTCAACCGACGCGTGCGCATCACTCTCGGAGTCCACGAACTCCACTGCCACCCGCAGCAACGGACCAGACAACTGCGGCCCCGTCACCGCGTCAGGCTGCAAGACCGGCAATCGATACCCCGGCTCGTTCACCACCCCGTCCAAAGCCCGTACCAGACTCGCCTGAAGAGCCTCCACCTCCCCGGGCGAAACACCCTCAGCCGCCTTCAGATACACACGCCGCGTCAACTCAAGCGTGTCCCGCCCCACCCCGTCCCCACGACGCCACACCCACGAATACCCCACCCGCGTCCACACGCCCGAACCGAAAGGCCCAGGCTCCACACGCCGCAGGGCCCCGTCCTCCACCGAGAACTCAAACGCCTCCGGACCACCCGACTCCCCCGAGCGCCCCGACCGGGAACCGAACGGCGCCCACCGCTCGGTCCCCACCTCACCCGAACCCCACACCACGCCCGGAGTCACCGGCGCGACAACGGACTCCTCCAGAACAGCACCCTGCCCCGCCTCACCGACCTGCCCCCAACCCTCCGGCAGGCCCGGCTCGGCGTCCGCAATCACCGCATCGTCCGATTCCCCGTCCGAGTCACCCATGTAGAGGGCACCGGCATACCAGGTGATGCTCTGGGTCTCCCGGTCCCACAGGCCCGTACGGTCCCGTTGCCTGTCGTAAACAGACACGACTGCGTCGGGACTGATGCTCCCGGTGAACGCGACCTCCTCTTCGTCCGCGAGGGCGTACTCCCCATATCGCTTGATCATCGTAGGCTCGAGATCGATTCCCGTCGGATCAGGGTTACGGGAGGGGTCGATCTGGTAACGGTAACGCTTCTTCTCGTGCCACAGTCCGGAATACTTCGTCGTGGAGACGAACTGCGCCGACGGATTATTGAACATCCAGTCATCGAGATCGACCACATTGGTGATGTCATCAGCCACGAACCCGTGCACAAAGACATGCTCGGGCGCATGGTCGGAAAAACGCCAAAGAGTCTCACCCGGGTCGCTCTCGACAATCGCGTCCAGATCGTCGTCATGAACGAGCTGGTAATCGACCGCGGGCTGCGTCTCCGGCTGGTTCTCCGATTGTTCGCCTGGGCGTTCGTTGATCTCGATGATGGCCCGGCGGCGCAGTCGCTGGCTGTTGGAGCCGGCCGGGTACGGCGGCTGGTCGCCCATGGCGCGCCCGATGTTGCGCGTGATCACCATCGAGGGGTTCATGGTGACGGGAGCGGGGTGCCCTTGCTGCAGGGAGACCAGCGCCGACGCCAGAGCCTGCCGGAACACCGACGCGACCGCGTCAGCACGCTGGGAGCCGGACTCCGAGGAGCCCACGTTGCCCCCGCCGAGCACCTCCACCCGGGGCGCAGGCAGCCCGAGCTGCCGGTTGTCGATCACCACCCGGGCCGTCTGTTCGGCGAGCTCGCGCACCCTCGCCCGCTGCCCCGCCGACAACTCCTTGGACTTGCTGGCGAACTCGAGGACCTCCCGCCGCACCGGCAGATCCTGGACACCCGGGCGCCACACCACCGCCCCGATCACCGGGTCCCAGATACCGGTACGGTCCTCCTCACTGTCGTAGACACTCACCACAGCCTCGGGGCTGACGTCCCCGGTGAACGCGACCTCCTGCTCGGCCGCAAGCCCACTCTCCCGCCCGATGTTGGCCAGCGTGGGCGTGATGTCGACGCCCGTGGGATCGTCGTTACGCCACGGACTGATCCGGTACCGGTACCGCTTGCCGAGGTGCCACAGTTCGGCGTCCTTCGTCGTGGACACGAACTGAGCCGGCGGATTCCAACGCACCCAGTATTCGACCCCAACCACGTTCGTGGTGTCATCGGCCCGGAATC
Organism: Streptomyces sp.; assembly: GCF_036524955.1. Lineage (GTDB taxonomy): Bacteria > Actinomycetota > Actinomycetes > Streptomycetales > Streptomycetaceae > Actinacidiphila. Next base: position 22,751 of record NZ_DATDBG010000146.1, on the reverse strand, counting down.
CCTGAGCGAACACCTCCTCCGGTGCACGGTTCGAAAAGCGCCACAGGATGTCGCCAGGACCGCTCTCCACCACCGCAAACTGTTCATCCTCATCGATGAGCCGGTAGTCGACCGCCGGCTGCGCCTCCGGCTGCCCGGTCCCAGCAGGACGCTCCTGCTGGTCCCGCACGGAGTCCTGATGCTCCAGCCGTCCCGCGTGCAGGTACGGCGACAGCACATCCGCGATCTGCTGGAGGTGATCAGAGGTGAGGACGAACCGCGGCAACTCGCCCTGGCGGCCCCGGAACGGACCCATCAAGGACGTCTCACCCTCGGAGACCACCTGCTCACCCAACCCACCGGGATTCATCAGAGTGTGCGGGTTGAGCGCGTCGTCCACGACACCGAAACCGTGCACGATCTCATGGACATACGCCGCCGGGTGAACATCGGTGAACCAGACACCCTGAAGCATCCTGCGGCCCGGGCCGGGCAGCCCCTCCCGCAACGTCACACTCGTGTGAGCCTCCTCCGCCGACTCCACGAACTCCACGTCCACCTGAAGCAGAGGACCCGGCATCTGAGGACCGGTCACCTGGTCGGGCTGGAAAGCCGGCAACCGGTAACCCGGCCCGTTCACCACCTCGTCAACAGCCCCGGAGAGCTTGTCCCGGAGAGCCTGGACCCGCCCAGACGCGACTCCCTCGGTCTTGAGATGAACCCGGCGAGTCAGCCGGAGCACATCGCCGCCCGGCGTCTCGCCGCGGCGCCACTCCCAGGCGTAACCGACGCCGGTCCACACACCCGTACCACCAGGCCGCCCCCGGACAGCCGCCAGCACACCATCCACAACCGTGAACTCGAAAGCCTCCGGAACCCCCTGATCTCGCAGCGCCTTGGACCGCGTACCGAACGGCGCCCACCGCTCAGTCCCCACCTCACCCGACCCCCACACCACACCCGGCACCACCGGCGCGACAACAGACCCCTCCAAGCCATCCCGCCCGGCTTCGGTGACCGGCCCCCAACCATCCGGCACCACCACGAACGGCTGATCGTCCGCGTGCACCATCCGGTAGTCCACCGCGGGCTGCGTGTCGACGGGCCCGGTCACGTCCGGTTCGGCAGGTGGTGTCAGGTGGGGCGGTACGAGTCCGGGGATCGCGTAGAGCTGGGTGACGTCACCCCTCAGTGCCTGCCGCTCCTCGGGTGAGGCGACATCCGCGAGGTAGGAGCCATACAGGATTTCGAAGAGCGAGTGGTCCTGGCCCGGGAGCATCCATCCCATCAGGGCCTTCCGGAAGTCGACGTCAGTGATGTCCGGAACATTGAGCCACTGGAAGGCCCGCAGCATGCGCAACGTGGTTCCCGAGACGCCGGCGACCAGCGGCATGCCACGGGTGTCGTGCCACTTCTGGTACCAGGGTGACTGCGTGTCGAGGTCGAAGTAGGCGCGTCCCTCGACCCAGGCCAGGGGGAACTCGGGGCCCTGTTCTCCGTCGAGAGCGCGGTCCCCGGCCCGGATGTCCCGAACGATCACGGGGGTGCGGACCACGGCGATGACCTTCTGAACAGGGCCTGCGGGCGTGTCACCGACGGTCACGCCGTGCTGCGCGGCTTCCGGCAGTCCGGCCGTCGAGGAGCGCTGGATCTCGACGGTGATGACGTCGGGCCGTGCCAGGATGTCCGTCACCACCGGATTCCCTGTGGCGGGATCGAAATCCAGAGTGTCGAGCGGGATCTCCTCGGTGGCGAAACCGACGAGCGACAAGGGCCGTTCGTGCTGGGCGAGGAACGTTCGCTCACCTTCGCTCAGTGGCACGCCGAGGTAGGTGTAGTCATGCGGCGTCTTCTTCGCACCGCCCGTCACCCGCTCGTCAGCGGGCCGCGCGATCCGGGAGGGCTGGCTGCGGACCAGCTCGATGGGATCCTTGACGACGTCCCGGGTGCTGAGGGCGGCCAGGTTGCCCAGGGCGAAGGGATCGTCCGGCACGAAGAGGTAGGACTGCCCCCGGACCTCGGGGTCTGCGTCGGCCCAGGCGGCGAGCGCGGTGCGCGGCCCCCCGTACAGATACGTGAGGTAGGTCTCCAGCGCGGGCTGGTTGAGGCCCAACCGCGCGGCCCTGTCCATGCCGTCGGCGGACACCGGGGTGTTGGCGTCGTGCTCCGGCGCTGCGAGGACCGGCTTGAGCACGCTCGTCAACGAGGGGATGTCGGCATTCCCTTCGAACAGGGCTTTCTTGCCAACCGCGTTGAAGAAGGCGGTCATGAGCTCCCGGACGGAGCCAATGGTGAGCAGTCTGTCGAGCCAGCCGACACTCGTGGTGGACGCGTCCGTCGCCGGACCGACCTGCCCCGCAGACGTCGGGTCGGTCGTGAAGAAGGAGGCGGCCACCACCTCCTCCGGCTGTTCGGGATACGCGGCAAGCAGCACCTCGCGCAACCGTGTCACGGCCGCGCGGGCCGCGGCGAGCGCCACGGGATCGTTGTGGTAGTACACCCCGACCGCCTGCTCGAAGGCCGCGCGCCGGGCGTCGAGGTCCCGGATGTCGGTCGGGCCTTCGTGCCCTGCGCCCGGCGCCTCCACGACAGGGTCGTGCGGGTCATGGGGAATGAGCTGGTAGTCGACCGCCGGGGGTTCCGCCGTCAGCTGATCGTCGGCGCCGTGTCCGGCCTCACCGCGGTCCTGCGCCGCGGCCGGCTCCAGGCTGCCCGCGTGCAGGTACGGTGCCAGGACATCGGCGATCTGTCGCAGGTGATCCGGCGTCAGGACGAAGCTGGGCTCCTCGCCCGGCCGGATTCTGAACGGGCCCATCAGGCTCGACGTACCTTCAGGAACCACCTGGTCGTGCCGCCCACCGGGGGTCAGCAGCACGCGCGGGTCCGCCCGGTCGTCGATGACCCCGAAACCGTGCACGATCTCGTGCACATACGCCAGGGGATGCACGTCGGTGAACCACACGTTCTGCACCATGGGGATGCCTGGCTGGGGCAGACCCCCGCGCACCTCCACCACGGTGTGGGCGTCGTCGGGGCTGTCGACGAACTCGACAGCGGCCCGCAGTACCGGACCCGGTGACTGAGGACCGGTGACCACGTCGGGCTGGTTCGCCGGCAGCCGGTACCGCTGCTGGTTGATCGCCTCCTCCAGGGCCCGGGAGATGTTCTCCCGCAGCCGGGTGACCTGTTCGGGCGTGGCGCCCTGGGTTCGCAGATGCACCCGCCGGGTCAGCTGGAGGGTTTCCTGCGCCGGCGCGTCGCCGCGGTACCGGGCCCAGGTGTACCCCACCTGTGTCCGCTCGCCCGACGCCGGAGGCCGGTGCGCCGACAAACGGCCGTCGTCGTCCCGCGAGAACGTGAACGCCGGGGTGACGTCCGGGCCCTCGGACCGCGAACCGAACGGAAGCCACCGGTCGGTCCGCACCTCACCGGAGCCCCACGGCTCGCCCAGCGGCTCCGCCCCGGCCAGGCCGTCGCCCACGGGCGGCAGGCCCTGCGCCGGGTGAACGGACACGGCATCCTGCTCCAGGCTCTGCTGCAGGCCGGGGGCGAGGTCGTCGGCGGACGCCGTCCCTGCCGGTTGTTCGATCACCTCGATGATCACCCGGCGCCGCAGCCGCTCCACGTCGTCGCCCGGGCCGAAGGGAGTCTTCATCTCCATGCGACGGCCGAGACTCTTCACGACGACCCGCGACGACAGGTCCGTCGGAACAAGCCCCTGCCCGCCCTGAAGAAGGGTGACCTCGGAGACCAGAGCGTGCCGGAACACGCTTGCGACCGCCTCGCCGCGCTGCCGAGCGGTCTCCACGGCGGTCGCGTCCCGGTCGGCCAGGGCGCTCCCGTTGCCGCCGGCGTACACCGTCACCTTGGGCAAGTCCTGACCAAGCCCGCCGTTTTCGACCGTCACCCGCGCGGTGCTTCTGGCCAGCTCCCGGATCGCCTCCCGCTGCTCGTCCGAGAGCGTCTTGGACCGGCGCCCGAACTCCAGCACTTGGCGCCGCACCTCATGGGGCGCGTCAACGCCCTGGATGGCCGCGGACCGCTGCGGACTGCTGGTCACCGGAGGGGCGCCCTCATCCACCGTCGCCTCAACGCCCAGCGGGCCAACCGGCTGACCTTCCAGCTCGTTCACGTCCCGCCCGCCAGGACGCCAGCTGACCTCCTGCGTCCGCGGGTCCCATGTGCCGGTACGGTCCAGCTGCTGGTCGTAGACACGCACGACGGCTGCCGCACTCACGCTTCCGGTGAACGCGACCTCCTGCTCGGTCGTGAGCCTGACTTGCTCGTTGAGCCAGTACATCGTGCCGCGGATGTCGACCCCTCGTGGGTCGGCGTTGCGAGAGGAGTCGATCTCGTAGCGGTACCGCTTGCCCCGGAACCACAGTTCGGGATTCCTGGTCGTGGAGACGAACTGCGCCGGTTCGCCACCGTAAAGCCAGCCCTGGACATCGACCACGTTCCTGGTGTCGTCAGCGACGAATCCGTGGACGAAGACGTGGTCGGGTGCCTGATCGGAGAAGCGCCACAGAACCTCGCCGGGACGGCTCTCGACGATAGCATCGCGCTCGTCAAGCTGAATCAGGCTGTAGTTGACCGCCGGAGCCACGTCCGCGTCCTCCTGCCCCTGCGTGGACGCGGCGGTCTCCTGGACGCCCATCAGGATGTCGTGGACGCTGTTCTCGACCGAGCGGACGGCGGAGGCGTCGGGCGTCTCCTCCTCCGGCTCCTCGTGGATCGTCGGAAGAAGGGGCAAGCGGGGTGCTGAAATGGGGGACTGCACCACCAGGGGCACCGGCGCGGGCTCCTCGGACTGAGGCTGCGCGGTCGGAGACGCCTCGGCCTGGGACACGTCGGGCTGTCGGCCCAGGGACGCCAGAATCGTCTCCAGGTCGTCGACGAGCCGGCCGTCCTTCATCGGGAGCATGCCGATCAGACCGTCGGGAACGTCGACCTTGAGCACGCGGCGGACGCCGCCGACCGGTTCGGCGACCACCGTGAGGTTGAAGCGGTAGTAGCGGAACGGCCGGGTAGCCTCCCGGTTCTCCTCGACCGTCGCAGCGGCGGCCGAGACGAGCTTGGACTCGTCGGAGGTGCGCATTTCCCAGGGCAGCCGTTGCAGCAGGGCGGTGTCGCCGGAGCCGCCACCGCCTTCGGGGCCGCCGCCGTAGTACCAGCCCTTGATCGTCTCGGTCGTGTACTCCTCGTCCTTGTCGACCTGCTGGTACCTGCGTGCCTTGAACTGCACTCCCTGCTCGGGACCGATCACCTCCGCACCGGTCAGTTCGAAGCCGACCTTCACCGTCCGGTCGCCGACCTTCACCTCGTACTGCTGCCTCAGCAGCGCCTCGATGTTCGGGCGGAGCATGCCGTGACTGGTGTGGTGGTCGTAGGCCAGGCCCTCCTTGGACGTGAAGTCGATGCCGGGGATGTCCCAGATTCCGTCCTTGGTCAGGTCCGGGTCGCGTACGGCCCGCAGGGCGGCGACCTTGACCCAGCGGTTGACCGCGTCCGCGGCCCGGACGTCCCAGGGGTGGAGATTGGTGACCAGCACTTCGGGCGCGGGGGCGGAAGGGGTGGCGGGCCGCTCCCAGCGCGGGTTCTCGCCGTGGACCCGCTTGAACGGCACGGGGATGTCCGGCCCCACCGTCTCGCTGGTCAGGTGCGTGGGCACCAGCAGCCGTACGCTGCCCGGGATCGGAGTGTGCAGGCCGTCGTCGTACCAGACCCAGGGCTCGTTGCCGTGCCAGAAGCGCGCCCAGGCGTCGCCCCGGTCCAGGCCCGAGGCGACGGCTCCGGTGACGAAGCGGGTGCCCTTGACCAGGGCGTGGAGGGCCTCGGGGAGTTTGTGGGTGGTACCCGTCTCGACCCGGAGGGTGAACCGGTGCTCGAGCTCCTGGGAGTCGTCGCGGGTGTTGCCCCGGTAGATGTCGAGCTTCTTCGTGAGCTGGGTCTCCGATGTCACCTGCGTGTTCAGGTATCCCGCGACCACGTCGCCGCCGCCGTGGCCGTGCGTGTGGGCCGCGTGGTCGTCCTCGCCGCCGCGTGCGGTGAAGGCGACGCCGACGCCCCGCGACAGCGACTGCTTCTCGACCGTCTTGTCCTCGGTGATGCTCTCCCCGCGCAGCGTGAGCTTCACCCCCGGGCGGTGCCGCTGGGCGTGTGCGGGCTGAATCTCCGTCACCGACACCCGCACCCACAGGTAGTGGGTGGTCCCGGCGAAGCCCTTGATGGGGGTCCACGTCCACTTGCCCGTGTTGAGCAGGGAGTCGAAGTCGGTGATCAGCGCCTCCGGGCGGAACGCCGCCTCCAGCGTGCGCAGCAGCGGGTCCGACGCGCCCGCCCGGTCGCCGGTCCGCGGACGCAGCAGCCCCCGCTCCCGCAGCCGCCGCTCGATCTCGGCCATCACACCCTCGGCCCGCAGCACCTCGGGGTGCGCGCTGGTGCGCGGCAGGATTCCGTCGTTGAGGTAGTTGCGGGCGATCGGCGGCGCCTGCGACGTGCCCTGACGTTCCCCGGCGTCCTGCCTGCCCGGCCTGTCCAGCAGTCCGGTCTCGACGAAGCGCGACGAAGCGGCCCGCGCCACCTCGATCAGATGCGAGGAACCGGCCTCCGTCGTGTCCTGCTGAATCTCCTGGTTGGGCTGCTGCTGCTCGCCGGTCCGCTGTTCGGCGGTCTGCTGCTCGCCGGTCCGGGTCTGCGCCTCGGCCGTCGGCTGCTGCTCCGCCTGCGGCTGCGGGATCTCCTTCAGGTGCTGCGGCAGCACGTCCTCGACCCTGCGCTCGGGCAGCAGCAGGTCCATCGCGTCGGTGAACCACAGGTAGCGCGGTTGCTCCTCGACGACCTTGTCGCCCTTCGAGCGGTTGACGGTGACCTCGATGGCCGAGTGGGTGCGGTAGCGCGCCGGTGTGCCGCCGTAGGTCGCCCGGGTGATCTCGATGTGGCCCTTGTCGACATCGTGGGAGGTGCTCCACGACTTGCCCGCGTCCACGTTTGCCAGCAGCGTGACCCGGCCGCCCGGCTCCGCCCCCTCGTGCGTGCTCACGGGGTGGGTGCCCGCTTCGTCCGAGCCTCCCGAGGACGCGGCGCGCCCATACGCAACGAAGGAGTCGTCCTTTTCCTCGGTGATCTGCGCGCCGCCGCTGGCGTCGGAGCCGAACCGGAACTGCGGACCGGCCATGGCCTGCACTCCGGCCGAGCGTGTCCTGTCCCTGACCCGGGTGTGCTTCCCGATCGCCTGGGAGTACTGCTCGATCTCCGTCTCGCCCCCGGTGTCCTCCAGCCGGCGCGGCTCGTACGCCCGCAGCCGGAGCCTCACCACCGAACGCCAGCCGCCCTTGGCCGGCAACTCGAACGTCCAGCCGCGCTCACTGGTGAGCAGGCCGAAATAGGCAGTCAGGGTCTCGGGCCGGGTCGCCTCGGTGATCTCGGACGGCCAGTGGATCTCGTTACTGAGCCACGCCTGCGGCAGCCGGTGCAGCCGGGCGTACAGGCCGGCGATCGTCCGGGGCAGGGCCGGCATCACCAGGAACGTCGGATACAGGCCGGAGGTGCCGGAGGAGAAGTCTAGATACCGCCCTTCCGCGGGCCAGCGCCGCAGTGCTTTGAGGCTGCCGGCGACAGCCGCTTCCGACTCGGTGACCGGGGTGACCGGGCCGTGCTCGTGCGGCACGACGATCTGCGCCACCAGGTCCCCGGGCGGCAGGTCGATCCACCACTGCTCGGGTTGGAGGTTGCGGCCGTCGTCCACGTGCAGTGACAGGTCGTAGACGACGTCCATGAGGTGCTCGTCCACGGAGCCGACGTTCTCCATGCGGCGGTAGGTCTTGCTGGTGCCGCTGAAGTTCTCCCCCTTGCCCCAGCCCATCCTGCCCAGGAGCCGGAGTCCGCCCAGTTGGAAGCGGAACCAGTCGGCGACGCTGAAGCGCACGCCGCCGCCGACGCCGACCTGGACGGACCATTTGTCCTCGACGCCGCCGGTGACCGTCTCGCCGACCGCCGCGCGGGCGTTGACGGTCATGGGGTAGCTCGTCACACCGCGCGAGTCCAGCAGGTGAGCGCGCACCGACAAGGTGACCCGGCCCTTGCCGACGTCGATGGTGCGCTTCACGCCGGCCATGACGTTCGACAGGTCGCCTTCCAGGGACGGGCGACCGAAGTGGACGGCCAGTTGCCGGTCGACCGCGGACCAGTCCACCTTGCCGAGGCCGCGCTCCCGCACCACCTCCTTGAGCCGCGCGCGGAACTGGTCCTCCACCATCTCCGCGCCCGGCAGAGCCGCGGCGACCGCGTACCCCAGGCCGCGCCGGGTGGCCAGCTGCAGCGACTCGCGCGGGTCGCGGACCGGCTGGTAGTCCGGGCGCAGCCGGTCGGGCCGGACGAGGGTGCGCACGGGCTCGGTCTGCGACAGCCGCAGCAGCGCCCGGACGTGCGGTTGCGACTCGACGGGTCCCAGCTTCTCCCGCTGCACGCCGAGGTTCTGTTGCACGTACGGGGTCCGCACGGCGCCCAGCGACCTGGTCTCGAAGTCGGCGGCGCCCCGGCCGTCCCGCCACGGGACGCCGATGTCGGCGTTGACCGGCACGGGCGGCAGAACGGTCTCCAGCGCGCGGTGCGTGTCGGATGTCCAGATGACCTCGATTCCCATGACGGCCCGGTAACGGGCCTGGGCCTCGGTCATGTTGAGGATGGTGTGCGCCAGCGGCTGCGAGGTGAGGCGGTAGTTCCAGCCCCGGGTCGAGGTGCCCGTGACAGTGAACTGCGGTGCCAGGCCCTTGCCCACCGTGTGCTGGCCGTGCGCGATGGCCGACGGGTCCACCAGCCCCACGACGTTGACTCCGGCTGTCAGCGCCGCCGCGCTGTCGCCGCCCGCGCCGTGGATCGCCGCCAGTCCGACGCCCATGTCCTCGCGGGTCTTCACCCCGTCGGTGATCCCGAGGAACTGCAGGCTCTCCAGCGAGATCCGTACGCGGAAGTGGCCGCTGAAGGCGCCGAAGCCGGGCAGGTTGATCCCGCGCTGGATCTTGTTGGACGGGTCGCCGCTGGTGAGCCACCACCGGCTGCGGTTGCGGGCGGTCTGCTCGTTGAGGGTCGTCCTCACCTCGTGCATGACGTCCCGGATGGCCGCCGTGCTCAGACCGGCGCCGTGCAGGCGGCGCTGGAGCCCGGCCATCACGGGGATCAGGTCGATGGCGTTGAGCAGCTCGCCGGTCAGCCGTGGCCGGGCGGGTTCGGTGGACTGGGCCGGTTCGACCGGGGCGTCCATGTTGGGCCGCGGTTCGGCCGGGTCGGTGTAGACGGTGGGGAGGTCGAGGTGCAGCCTGCGGTCGACGCGCGTCCCGGTGCCCTGCTCCTCACCGTCCACGAACACCCTGACGCGTACGCCGCTGCTGAATCCGGTCGACCCGTCGAGGAACAGCTTCTTCCCCGTGATCACCGTCTGCTTGACGCCCGACAGTTCGGTCTCCGACGACTCGGTGGCAATGGTCGGTACGCCCAGGACCACCGTGGAGGCGGCGGCGGAGGACACGTTGATCGCCGTGAGGAGGACCGAGTCCGCGACGTGGGAGACGGTGTGGGACCGCTCGATGGCGGCGGAGGTGGAGTTGAACCGCACACTGTAGGTGCGCACCGGGTCCGCGGGCCCCTCGGCCGGCGGCAGCGGCTTGATGTCGTCGAGCACCGGGCGTATCCACACCAGCTTGCCGCGCGGTTCGCGGATCGCCAGCTTCTCGTGCGTCTCCGGCTTGCCGTGCAGCTCGTACATCCGGCCGAACGTCAGCAGGTCGGACCATTCCTTCGGGTCGTTGACCTCGAGCAGTTCGGCGACCTTGGTCTCGATCTCGGCCGCGAGCTTCGGGTCGTTCACGGCGTAGGCGGTGCCCTGCGCCGCTTGGGCCGAGATGACGGGACCCCACTGTTCGACCTGCTTGACGGTGGCCTCGCCGAGCATGCCGTGCTCGGTGTACCAGGGGGTGCGCGGCTGCGTCTGCTGCGCGTCGGCCGACGTCTGGCCGCCGGGCGGCTGCGGGGCGGGTTGCTGCTGGACGGGCTGCTGCTGGATCGCCTCGGGCAGGGTCGGCTGGGGGACCGGCTGCTGCTGGACGGGCTCAGGCGGGGCCGGATGCTCCTCGACCGGCTGGGACACAGCCGGCTGCTCCTCGACCGCGTCCCACCACACCGACTCCTCATCAGACGAATCCGACAGTGCCGAAAGCTCATCGACCGACTCGGACACGGCCGGCTGCTCCTCGACCGCGTCCCACCACACCAACTCCTCATCGGACAACTCCGACAGAACCGGCTGGAGCAGGGACGCGGTGCTCTGGGCGTCCTGCCAGGCGCGGTAGGCCACCATGAGGCCCACCGGGTCGTGGTGGCCCCAGGCGCGCAGCGCCTCGCTGTCGAGGGTGAGCCGGAGCTGGGCGGCGGCCCGTTCGGTGACCGCGGGGTGCGGGGTGCTGGAGTCGGCGAGCGGGGTGCCGCGTGCGGTCAGCCGGGCGTCCTGGTACGCGGTGCGCGCGGCTGTGTACCGCTCGTGGGAGGAGAGGAAGCGGGTCCACGCCTCAGCGCGGGTCCGGGGGAAGTGGTCGGGCCGCGGGCCGAGATCGGGCGTGAAGTGCCCGGCGTTCACGTCCAGTTCGGAGAGCCACTGCTGGGGGACGGGCTGGGGGTCATGCGGTCCGGCGGTGTCGAAGGGACCGGTGTACGCCGCCGCCTGGGTCCGGCCGTTCGGGCCGCTCAGGATCAGTTCCAGATCGCGCGGCAGCCGCAGCGTGGGGAAGGACACCGCGTCCGGCCCCGACGCCAGCAGCTCCGCGGGCGGATCGAGCAGCCTTCCCCGGGCGTCCATGTCCAGTGAGTGCACCAGGCCCGCGCCACGGGGCGGCTGCACCAGGACGCCGGTCCCGGCGTCGAACCACCGGACCCGGCTTCCCACGTTGACCGCGTACAGGGGGCGGCCGGGGCCCGAGCCGAAGCGCTCCAGTACGACCAGCGACCGTGCCCCAGGCCCGGACCTGCGCAGCAGGTGCTCCAGCTCCGCGACCGACTCGTCCTCGGTCAGGGCGACCCACGGCCGCAGAGCCGTCTCGACCCGGACCCGGAACGCGTCGTCGGACTCGGTCGCCGTGTGCGGCGCGTCGTCCGCCTGGTCCTCGTCCTCGGTCCGCGCGCGGTCCGGTGCGGACTCGGTCGTCACGGAGGCGGGGTGGACGTCGAGCGTCCGCTGGGTGAGCGGTGGCACGTGGAGGTCGGTCGCCAGGGGTGTCCCGGTGGGCAGCGGGGTCTCGGTGTACTCCCGGCGCCGCTGCCCGATGGACCGCGCCAGGTCGACCGCGGCGTCGTGCCCCTGGTCCCGCAGTGTCTCCTCGACGCGAAGGAGGGCTTCGCGTTGCTCCGCGCGGGCGCGCTCGGCCTCCGGGCCGTCTCCGGTGATCAGCGCGAAGCCGTTGTGCGCCTGGAGGATCGCGGACGCCTGGACGGTGAGCAGGCCGCTCGGGTCCGCCGACTGCGGGTCCGACACCGTGCGGGGCCGTTCGGTGGCCTGGGAGGACCCGGCGACGGGCCCGGCCTGCTCCTGGTGCCCCTGCTCCTCGCCGGTTCCGGACCGGGCCGCCCCGTAACCACCGCCGCGCGTCCACGTGGCGGGGTGGCGTACGGGTCCGGCCGGTGGTGTGAGTTGCCAACTCCTGGTGTGGATCGCGCGGGCTTCGGCGAGGGTCTGCTCGTACCGAGCCTCCATGGCCTGGACGTGCGCCGGCGGTGTGATCAGGCCGCGCAGTTCCAGCGACGCCTGGGGAAGCGTGAACTCGCCGTCGCCGGTGTCCAGGGTGTCATGCCGGCCGCCCGCGACGACATGCGCGCCCGGAGTCCCGTGCCGGGGGTCGTTCCCGAGTGCCGCGTCCAGCAGATCCTGGGCGCTGCGGCCGGTCTGCGGGTCGCGGACGGAGAAGACGTCGAGCGCCGTGCTCTCGTTCACGCCGTGCTCGACGGCGAGCGCCCGGTCGAAGTGCGGCTCGCGGCGCCGGAGGTATCCCTCGGCGAGGGTACGGATGGAGCCGGCGTTCGTGGTGAGGTACAGCCGCGCTTCCGGCGTCAGTTCGCGGAAGACGGCGGCGAGCGGGTTGAGCGCGGTCACCGGCATCGGGTCGTGGCTCGATCCGCCGCCGGAGCCGACCCGGAGCAAGGCGTCGGCCAGGCTCAGGTAGAGCATCGAGCCGAATCCGCGGACGGCCATGAACTGGTGGTTGTTCCCCCACTGGCGGATCACGTCGTCCGGGGCCCGGAACTCGCCGCCCACCAGGCCGACGGCGAGCCGCGTACCGAACTCCACGCTGTCACCGAGGATGTCGGCCGCCGCCGTGTCCCTGCTCTGCTGCCGTGTCCACTCCAGCATCGCGTGCAGACCGGTCACCGGCACGCCGACGGTGAGGGGCATCGAGAGGTCGAGGAGCCGTGCCCTGTCCTGGGCCGGGACGATCTCGGCCGCCCGGCCCAGGTCGGTGAACTCGTAGCCCTCGGACTCCGGGAACAGGCTGAGCAGCGTCGTGCCCCGTTCGGTGTCTCCCGGGACGTGCTGGGCCTGTCCGAGGCGGGCGGTCAGCTCGCCGACACGGGTGAAGACGGTGTGCGCGCGCGTCCGGCCGTCGTCGCCGTGGACGACGGGCACCGGGTCCGTGACGACGGCCGTGGTCCACCGGCGTTCCACGACCGGGTTCCGGTTGCCGCTCCGGGCCGCGTCCGCCTCGGAGCCGTAGACCCGCCCGTCGCTGTCCCCCACGTAGTGCGTGGTCGAGCTGAGCACCACCCGCAGGCCGTGCTGCGGCGCGCGCAGGATCTCCAGACCGTGGTGCTCCACGAGGACCTGGTCCAGGGCGTGGCCGGGCGGGAACACCACCACCGGCGCGTCCTGCCCCTGGAGGGACCCACCGCTGCCGTGGGGCGGAGCACTGACGAGCGGCGGCAGGAAGCCCCCGACGGGCGGCCGCTGGTCGTGCGACCCGGTGGTGTCCAGCCGGAGCGGCGCGGGGACCTCCAGCATGGCCTGGCCGATCAGGGCGGCGGCACTGTCGACATGGACGTCCCTGGAACGCTCGGAGGTGTCGGAGGCGTCGCTGTCGCGCGCCACCGTCCGCAACCGGTCCCGCACGTCCGTGGTGTCGCGGGCGAGTTCCAGCGCCCGCGCGTGCGTGCCTTCCAGGCCGCGCAGGTCCTCCCGCAGCGTCTCCAGCCCCTGCTCCAGCCGCCCGCGGTCCCTTTCGAGGCGCCTGATCTCAGCGGTGAGGCGAGCGATCCGCTCGTCGCGCCGCGTCGACCGCGAGGGCCCGTCCGACGTGGAGGATTGCTCCAGACGGCTCAGTTCGCCCCTCAGGGAGTCCAGCGGGGTCAGCACCATGCTGTCGAGGCGGGCCTGCGCCTCGTCCAGCGCTCTTTCGACACGGTTTCGCTCCGCGCCCAGCCGATCGGCCTCGGACTGCCAGTACGAGGACACGTACTGGGCTCGTACCAGGAGGTCCGGCAGGCGGGGGTCGGCGAACAGCAGGCGCTCTTCGCGGCTGCTGACCTCGTTCCGCAACGCCCCGGTGAAGGTGTGCCGCTGGTCCCACGACGTCCGGTAGAGCCGGCGGAGGTCGGCCTGGTCCAGCGCGTACAGGTCGATGTCGCGGCGCAGGTCCGGCGGGATCAGTCCCTGCTGCTGCGCCAGGTCCGCGGTCAGCGTGGTCTCGTCGAAGGTCACCGGGTCGAAGTGGTACACGCGTCCGGAGGGCGCCGCCCAGTGGCTGCGCAGCGTGCCGTCCGGCTGGCGGACGTCGATCCGCACGACCGTGTTCAGCTCGTGGGCGACGTCGCGGGCCAGGTGCACCGGGGACGTATGCGCCAGCGCCACCAGGCCGGGGAGCTCGGCCGGCGGCAGGTTCTCGTCACCGGCGAGCCGCGTGCGGCGCTCGTTGAGGTCGTTGATGACGGCGTTGATGCCCTCCCGCACCCTGCCCCGGTACACCTGCGGGACCTCGGGCCAGGCCGCCAGGTAGCCGTCGTAGCGGGCCAGGCTGGCCCGCGCTTCGGTGGCCGCGGCGTCATCGCGGGCGGCGTTCCGCCCGGTCAGATCACGCCGCAGGGTGTCGGCGGCCCAGCGAACCACCTGGTGGAACGTCCGCTCCTCCAGGTTCATCAGGTCCAGGTTGAGGACCACGCCCTCGACGCGCCCACCGACCTGTTCGCGAATGCGCCGTGCCGTCCACTGCGACAGCCGCCACGCGCTGACGCCCGACGCCGGTTTCCGCTCGGCCTGTGCATGCTCTTGCCCGGGCATGACGAGAGGGTGCTGTTCGCTGCCCGCCGGGACCTGTTCCGGCAGACTTCCGGAAGGCTCCTGACGGCTGAACGCCCCCCTGAGGCGGTCCGCGGTGAGCGGCCGGCCGGTGGATTTCGCCGACGAGGCGATCTGGGCCAGGTGGATCCGGTCCGCGGTGGTGACGGCACCGGCGGGCGGCAGCCCGAGGACATCCCGGACGAGCGGGTCGAGGTGTTCGGCCGTGAGCTGCCCGACGTGCCCGTATTGACGTGTCAGGACGTCGGACAGTCGGCGGACGGCCGTGAGCAGGTCCAGGTCCGGCTCACCCTGCCGCGGGTTGAGCCGACGGGCGACCCTGATGACGTCCCGCATCCGCTCCAGGGTGTCGTCGGGCACCGGGGGCCTCGCCCCTCTCACGCCCGCGGTGACCGGGACGCGGTGCAGGCCCGTCTGCCGTGCCAGGTCCGCCAGGTCCTGCGGCGTGTGGGTGACCCGGTCCTCCGGCTGCTCCTCGAACAGCGCCTCGACGCGCACGAGGCTGCGGACCGGCTGCACCTCGTCGTCGGTCCGGTCCACCTCCGTCAGCAACGCGTGCGCCTGCTGGGGGTCATGGATCCCCAGGTCTTCGACGATCCGCAGGTCGCCGGCGCGCAGTGGCCTGGCCACCGTGGCTTCGTCCCGCTGGAACTCCTCCAGCCGGGCGTCCAGCAACTCCAGCAGCCGCCTGATCATCTCGTCCCGGTGCGAGATTGCCTGGCTCGTCCCTCCAGGGACGGGGAGTGCGGTGACGCGGATCTCCGGGAGTTCCATGCCCTGCCGGTGCCGCCACAGCGCGCCCTTGGCGATCCGGCCGACCAGGTACGCCAGCCGTGCGGCGTCGTCCGCTGACCCCTGGTCGGTGGGCGGGTCCTGCTCGAAGTCCACGCTGGTGTTGCCGAGGCCGGCGGCGACCACCATGACGACCGGGTTGGTCACCGCGCCGGGGGCGTCCGTCTCGTCCAGCCTCGCGCGTGCGTCGAAGAAGGTCTCGCCCTCGGCCCGCCCGTGCATGGCGAACCACCACATGTCGGAGTCGCGCCCCATCTGCTCGCCGGAGAGGCTGAGCAGCGCGCCGCGGGCTCCCGTCATCGCCTGGTTGAGCGTGATCTCAAGCGTGTAGGCGAGGGCCGCCGCGTCCTCGTCCGGTGCCTGGCCCTGCTCCGTCCGCGCGGTGATGTCGTCCAGCTGGCGTCGGGTCTCCCGGATCTGGACGATCCGCCGGGCGAGCTCCACCCGTGGGTCGCGGTCTCCCAGTTCGCCTCGCCGGACCTGCTGCTCCAGCTCGGCCAGCACCTGGTCGATCCGCGGCCCGTAGTGCTCGATCGTGGCCGCGAGGGCGTCGTCGGCCAGGGTCCGGACCCGACGGACGTACGGCGCGTTCTCCAAGGTGATCTGATGCGTGCCGTCAAGGCTTTCGATCACCACCGACGCGAAGTGGTAGCCGAACGTGGTCGGCCGTTCCGTGGAGGCGCCGGGGCCCGTGCGCGAGAAGTCGTGGCTGAACAGGCGCTCCCAGCCGTTGGACTGGTGGGAGACCGCCTGGATGACGTAGGCCTCTCCCAGGTCGGCCCACGCCTCCTCGTTGATGCCGATGCCGCGCACCTTGTCGGCGAGTTGCCGCCGTACCTCGTCGTCGGCCGGATCGGCGCGGTTCAGTGCCGATCCGTAGCTCTGCCCGGGGGTGGGCCATTGCAGCCGCGACTGGTTCCTGGCCGTCTCCGTCAGGGTCTTGGCCCACTGGGGACCGGTCTGCGCCGGGTCGTTCCGGGTGAGCGCGTCCATCAGCCCGGCCACCAAATGGTGCGTTCCGCCGACCTCCATGGAGTCCGCGGCGTTGATGAAGGCGGCGGCCGTCGTACCCGTGCCGCCTTCCTGCGGCGGCCGCATGTCGCGCAGCACGGCGTGGCTGTGGCTTCCGCCGAGCAGACTCTGGGAGAAGTCGCGGCAGACGACGGGCGGTTCGCCGACGAACTCGGGCAACACCTTGAACAGGCGCATCGTTTGGCCGTCGCGTTCGAACTCGACGAACACCTCGTCGTTGAGCACGAGTCGGGTGCCGCCGCCGTTCTGCCGCAGCCGGGCGTTGCCGCGCTCCACCACCTCCGGAAGGGCGTAGAACTCCTGCGGCCGCCCTGCGACGACGCCGATGGCCAGCGACCCGTCCTGGGACACGCGCAGCCGCGGGTGTTCGTCCAGCACGAGCGGCCGGGACGGGCGGTGCACCGGGAACGAGTCGGCGGCGTGTCCGTCCCCGATACGGGTCACCTGCCCGCCGTCCCGGTAGGCGTCCCGGTAGCTGAAGGCGGCGTCGCGCGACCGCTGCGCCGCCGAACCGCCGTGCTGCCGCGTGCCGTCCGGTGTGACGATCCGGTAGTCGTCGATGAACACGGACGGCTGGGCCTCGCCGCGCGGGGGCGCGGTCCGCGTCCGGGACGCGTCGGCCGTGAGAGGCACCGGGACGTGCGCGGAGGTGTCGGCCGGCACCTGGTCCTGGAGCGGCGAAGCGGCCACGATTTCGTCGGTGAGGCTGACCTCGCGGGCGTTGCGCAGCGGCTGCCACTGCGCCGCCTGCACCTCGGTCTGCTGCCGGGACTGCTCCAGGTACGCGCGAAGCTCGTCGATCTCGCTCTGGAAGAGCTCGGCGTACACGTCACCGGTGAACGGCTCGCTCTCGTGGGTCCCCAGGCGCGTCGGACCGGTGAACAGGTTGCGGTGGAACCGGTCCGCGCGCAGTGTGTACCGGCCCCGCATCCGGACCAGGGAGACCGGCCCCTGCTGTTTGACGTGCTGCTCGCGCCGGTAGTTCTCGGTGCCCGCCTCCCCCGCGTTGTTGCTGGTCGTCCGGAGGGTGGAGGTGCCGCCGCTCGCGGTGTGCGGCGGGACGTGCGAGTCGATGGCGCCGGAGCCGCTGATCGACACGTTCCCGGTGGCACGCCAGTTGTCGGTGCTGGCCGAGGCGGTGGTGCCGCTCTGGTGCTTGGTGTAGCGGCCGGTGCCGGTGCCCTTGACCTCACCGAGCACCTGAAGGTCGAACAGCTCACCCTGCATCCGCAGTTCGGCCCGGTCGGAGGAGTGGCCGGGGATGAACAGGTTGGGGTTCAGCAGGTAACTCTTGCCCGCCGAGGCGTGCGGCAGGGAGTTGGCCAGGTGCGTACGCGACAGCAGGACGGGCAGGGACAGGCTGGTACGGGTGGTCGCGCCGTCCGCGTCCTTGCCGAACGCCGTTTTGAGCAGCTTCAGGCCGACTGGGAGTGCGTCGTCCAGCAGCACCCCGGTGATGTAGGCGTCGCCGGGCAGTGCCGGGAGCGGTGCCAGGTCGCGTGCCGGCTGGGGCCCGAAGAAGGGCTTGAACTCGGCGATGCCGCGCGGCACCTGCACGACCAGCGAGCCGGTGGCGGTGTCGGAAGCGACCTGCGAGCGGCTCGGGTCGAGGTTCCGGTACCAGCCGGTCAGCAGGTTGTTCAGCGGCCGCCCGCCCATGTTCAGCCGGCGCACCTCGACGTTGAGGGTATGCCCGAACTTCACCCGGTAGTGGCCGTTCCAGTCGTACACCGTCTGCTCGGTGGTGGCGTTCTCGGCGCGGGTGAGGCTGCGGTGGTGTCCCTCGGAGACGCCGATGCCGCCGCCGGCCGAGGAGTGATCCTGACCGCCACCAATCTTGCCCAGGGTGAACGACTGCGACCCGTCCCTGGAGGTGGTCTTGGCGTTGCTGACGTAGTTGTGCCCGTAGTTCTCGATACCGGTCTCGGGACGGAAGTCCTGGACCTCGAAGTCCGGATCGAGCACATCCTTCAGCTTGATCTCGACGATGTCCGACAGCAGCCAGCCGACCGGGTTGACCAGGTAGAACGTCTGCCCGTTGGCGGAGAGCACGTCCTCCCACATGGCCTTGTCCCGGCCCCGGGCCATGAGCGCCTGCAGGGAGTTGACGCCGCCCTGGAGGCGTCCGATGCGGCGGCCGTCCTGGGTCCACAGCTCCGGGCCCGACGCCAGCAGCCCCGGGGCCACCTCTTCGACCCGCGCCCGGACGATGTCGTACGTGGACAGGCCGTTGTCGTAGGTCAGCTCCTGGATGCCGCTGTGGCCGAGGAAGGTGCCCTCGGGGTTCGCGCCGGTCAGGTACTCCGGCAGCTGGATCTCGCGGGTGATCCGGTCCGGGGCGTCGAGGCTGAGACCGAAGGCGGTGTTGAAGGCGGTGCGGATCTGGGTGTCGAGTACCGGCAGGCCGCCGTTGTCGTGCATCTCCGACAGCATCCAGGCGAGGTTCTCGCGGTCCGGCGGGTTGGTCAGCCCGGACAGCTCCGGCACATCCTGGTTCCACCGGGTCAGGACGGCGGCCAGGGTGTTGCCGCTCAGCTTGAGGGCGCCGGTCCGCCAGCGCTCCATCACCTCGGCGAGTTGTGCGTCGGGGAGGGGGATCCGTCCCTTTCCGTACTGGTCCAGCGCCTCCGGCTCGGACAGCAGGTACACCATCGTACGGCCGCCGTCGGGCAGGTGGCGCTGCTCGCCGCGGTGCGCGGAGGTCGCGAACTTGCCGTGCTTCTCCCGGCGGCTGGTGACGGTGAAGTCCACCTTGGTGCGGAAGGCGTAGACGCGGTTGAAGTCGAGCTGGATGCGCTCCGCGCCGCCCGTACGGCCGTCGGTGACCGAGGTGCCCCACTGCCAGCTCCGGCTCATGCCCAGGCCGCCGGTCGTGGTGCCGGCACCGACGGCGTCACCGACGGTCGCGTCGAGCTGTCCCCACTTGACGCCCTTCGAACTGGTGTCGGTCGTGCCGGTCTGCGACAGCCACAGCCCGATATTGCCCAGCACGAACTTGTCGGGCGTGGACCCCACGAACTCCGACGCGCCCAGCTGTCCCTTGACGGCCACCGCCCCGAAGGTGTCCCGCAGCAGACCGGTGTCGAAGAACTGGTCGGACACGTACTGGTCGTTGAGGATCTCCTTCAGGTGGGACCGCACCTCGACGGTGCTGGTGAACGTGGCCAGTTCCTGGTCCGCGTTGCCCTGGGGACCCACCAGCGAACCGAACACGCCGGTGGCCGCCTCCCGCAGCCCGGAGGCGTCCACGTAGTAGACGACGCCGTTGTCCAGTACCTCCGGCGGGGTCGTGGCCCCGGGCCCGTGAACCGGAGCGGGACCGGCCTGGTCCCGCACGGGCGCCTGGTCCTGCACGGGCGTCTGGTCCTGCACGGGCGTCTGATCACGCGCGGGCGGCTGGCTCTGTTCGGGCGCCTGACTCTGGGCAGGTGTCTGGTTCTGCCCGGGCGGCTGACCCTGCACCGCCGCCTGGTATTCGGCCGCCGGGCCGGCGTGGGCCGTGGCCGGGTCGTGCGCGGGTTCGGGGGTGACGCCCAGGGGCAGCAGGTATGCCTTGGCCGGCTGGTCGGTGAGGTACAGCGGGCCGGGGTCGCGCCGGTCGGGGAACAGCCCCGCTATCCCGCTGCGTTCGAACGCGAAGGTGACCTCCCAGTCACTGAGCAGGCGGAACAGGTCGACCTTGCCCGGGTACTCCAGCAGTTCGGGGCGGCCGTTCACGTAGGTGACGCCGTCCACGGCGCCGACGCCCCGCGACAGCTCGACGCCGACCGCACCGGCCTTGAGCTGGTTGAACAGCGACTTCAGCTGGAGGGCGAACGACAGCTTCCGGCCACCGCCGGTGGACTGCCCGGCGGTGTCCACACCGATGGCCAGATTGACGGTGTGGTAGTCCTCCGTGCTCTGGACGAACGTCCCCCATTCCTGGCCGCTCTTCTGCGCCTTGACGACGACGACCAGGCGGTCCCGGACCGCGTTGATGCCGGCGCCCCCGACGACACGCTCGAAGACGAGGCGCATGCCGTCCTGGTGGGCGGCATCGAACATCGTCTCCAGGCCGCGTTCGGAGATGAACTTGTCGAGGAGCTCCTCGTTCTTGAGCTGGCTGTCGAGTTCGTTGCCGTGCGACCAGAAGTGGCGTCCCGCAAACGCGTTGTGCTCGTCGCGCGGCAGGAAGCCGTGGGTGCGCAGCTCCTCGGCGATCCTCTCGCGCAGGGTGGTCACCGTCTCGTGGGCCACCTCGACCAGGCCCATGCCGATGCCCTTGCCCTCCCGCACGTGATCGGGCAGCGGCTTGTCCTGGGGGTCGTCGGGCCGGGGGGCGGTGCTCACGAGCGCGTCCGGCGCGTACGGCACCGTCCGGCCGACGGGCCGGGGGACGCCGACGGCCTCGGTGTGCCTGGCGACCTCGGTCCGCGGCGCGACCTGGGTCTGCGGGTTGACCTCGGTCTGCGGGACGGCCTCCGTCCGGGGGGTGTCCTGAGTCTGCCGCGCGACGTCCGTGTCGGGCGGAGGCGCGGTGGACGTGGACGCATCGTGCGTCTCGGCGGGCTGTTCCTGGATGATGTGGGCCGCGGCCGACTCGGTCAACGCCGTGATGTCCACCGGGAAGCCGTGCTCGAACGCGGCAGTCTGGGGTAGCCGCACCAGCGCCTGCCCCGACACCGTGTTCGTCGCCATGGACGTGTCGTTGCCGCGCACCGACACCAGCGCGTGGTGGTCGAACTCCACTCGGTACGCCGCCGAGTCCCCCAGACGGGGAACCACGACCCCCAGGCCGGTGCGGCCGGCGGTGATGCCGTCGGAGTTGGACCAGGTGTGGGAGAGGGACAGGTTCACGCCGAGCCCGGCAGGGACCAGCGGCTCCGGAACCAGACCGACTCCGGCCGATCCCGAGAGGGTGCTGGAGTTGTTCACGGTGTGTCCGCCGCCGGTCGCGTCGATGACGGTCCGCACGTTCTCCAGATGCGCCGTGGCGCTGGTCGCTCCGACCCGCGTGCCGCGCGACACGCGACGCGAGTGCAGCTCGATGTTCGCCACCGGCCGGCCGTCGCTCCTGTGCAGCCGGAAGGTGTAGCCCCGTGTGTTGTTGACGGCCTCGTCCAGATGCGCGTCGAGGTTCCACAGCTTCTGCAGCAGCTCGTCGCGGGTCGGATCGCCGATTTTCAGGTCCAGACCCCCGGCGCGCAGCGAGGCCGTGATCTCGTCGAACAGCGCGGGGATGTTGGTGAGCCCTGAGGCGTAATAGCTCGCCGGCAGACGTGTGGGCAGCGTCCCCGGGCCGACCGCGGTGACCTGCTCGGGGGCCTGCTCCAGGTAGTGCTCGGGCACCCACAGCAGCAGGCGCTCGTGGCGCGGGTTCTCCAGCGTGGTGGCCGGGATGTCGGACCAGGCGCGCGTCGAGTTGCCGCGGATCCGCAGCGACCAGTTCGGCTCGTAGGCCAGCAGCGTCGAATCCGACCGGCTGTCCTCGACGTGGCCGCCCTCGGCGTCACCGGCCACGTAGGTGGAACGGCTGGACTGGTTGGCCGCACCGGAGATCCCAAAGCCCACGCCGACGGCGGTGAGGACGGGGCCCACGCCGATGCCGAACGTCAGCGTGGCCGCTCCCCGGGTCGCGCTCGTCGATCCGGAGTGCGACCGCACAAAGGCACCGGTCAGGAAGGTCGCGTTGACAGCCTCGTTGGCGTGGAACCGCTCACGTCCCGGAGCACGCTCATCGGGAAGGGGCTTGGGTCGCTGCTGCGTGGTGTCCGTGGACGCCGTGGACGCCGTGGACTCGGTCTTGTCGGCGTCCGAGGCCTCGCCGTCCTCCTCCGGGATCGGTTCCAGCGCGGAGGGACGGTCGTACGACGCGGACGGTTTGCGCACCGACCGCGGATCGCCCGGATCGAGCGTGATCAGCACCTCGACCGGGCCCAGCGGCACCATGAGCCCGCCGGTGCCCGAGTCGCCCTCCTGCGGCACCAGATAGCGGTAGTTGCTGAGCAACCGCTGCGGCAGCCGGTCCCACACGTCCTCCGGCACGGTGTGCCCGGCGTCGGCGACCATCTGCCGCAGTCGGGTGATCAGCTGCGGCACGTTCGGCAGGCCGGCCCGGGGTATACCGATGGTGCGGACCATCGGGTCGGCGACGACCGCCCCGCCCAGCGCCGGATCGCTCTGCTGCTCCTGCGGTGCCGACTGTTCGGCCGTCGGTGGCGCCGTCTGCTGGGCCGACTGCTGGGCCTCGTCGCCCAGCCGTGTCAGGTCCAGGTGCGGGCCCGGTGTCCAGGGCTGTGTCCGCAGGTCCTCGAACAGGAGGGTGCCTTCGTGGTCGTCGGCACCGTAGAGACGGAATCCCCGGCTCCCGTCCTGCGCCTCGGCATCCTGTGCGTCGCCCGGTGGGACGGCCTCCCGCAGCGCCCCGCTCTCGGCGTCGAACCACGCGCCGTGCCGGCTCGCGGCGACCGGACGGCCGAGCTCCCGCGCGAGCTGCGGAGCCACGAGGTGGCCGTCACGCATCGCGAGCAGCGGCAGCCGGTCCGGAGCGACGGAGGTGATGACGCCGGCCAGGGCCGCCGGTGTCACCGGCTGACCGCGGAAGAAGAGCCGGCCGTCTCTCACCTCGCCGAAGACGAAG
>NZ_DATDBG010000145.1:0-15269 GCF_036524955.1 Streptomyces sp. | reverse complement strand
CTACCAGGTGCTGGGCAACAAGTACCTCGTGATCCTGGACGTCGAAGCCGGTGTCGGTGCGAGCACTCGCACCGTGTCCGTGCTCGACTTCGCCACCTGGAATTCCGTCTCGATCCTGACGGTGAACGCTTCCTCGAACGCTGTGCCCCTGCCCGTGATCAACCCCAGCCAGGGCAATGCCGCGGCGTTCCTCGCCTACGGGCAGGACGGCACCCAGCAAACGGCACCTCTGGAGCCGAAGGCCTGAGCCGACGCCCGGCCGCATCGATCAGCGCGGCGGGCAGGGGGGCGGGTCACTGTGCCGTACGTCGGCCCCCCGGAAGGGGCGCGCGCCCCCTCCAGGGGGCGCACCGGCGGCGTCGGCCCAGGGCCACGCTGGACCGGCTGACGTGGGCGCGAGGCTCCCTCCAGGGGGCTCGAGGGAGCCGCACCCGCTCGGTGCCGCTTCCCGCGGGCCGGTGTAACGCTTTCGCGGCCCCGCACGCTCCCCGTATGAGCGCCCCGTCCGCGGCACGGACCCGTGCCGCGGCGTTCTCCGATCAGTGGAGGCACACGATGGAGCACGCCGTGCACGACCCACCGGGTACAGCGCTCGGGCCCCGGCTCGCGGCCGACGTCGTGGCGATGGTGCGGGAGGCGAGGATCACGCTCGACTACTCGCCCGCCAGCCTGACCCTGGTCGACCGCGTCATCGGCGGCATCCGCCGCGAGAACCCGCCGGTCGGCGCGGTCAGCCGTACGCTGCTCGGTCTCGGCGCCTACACCGGCGAGGTACTGGTACGGGCGGCCGGGGCGGAGTGGGTGGACTTCGACCCGGCCGAGCAGGATATCTTCGGGCAGCCTTTCGGAATCCGTACCTCCGACGGGCGGCTGTGGAACCCGCTCGGCAGGGCGCTCAGACGGTACGAGAACGGGCCGGACGACAGCCTGCGCCTCTTCTACCTCTCCGTGACCGGCGAGGCCGCCGTGTGACTCCCGCCGGGCCGCGGGGGCGGCGGGCCGGTGGGCGGTACGGAGCCGGTGCACGGTTTCGGCGCGGCCGGTGCGGGGCACCGGCACACGGCGGTGTCGGTCGGTACGCAGAGGACGTAGTGAGTGGGAGTCACGGAGGTACGCCGGCGCGAGCGGATGGACGACGGGGAGCTGGGTGACGCGGTCGGACGGGCCCGCGGTGGCGACGAGGCAGCGTTCGGCGTCGTCTACCGGGAGGTCCATCCCATGCTGCTCGGGTACCTGTACGCCCTGGTCGGCGAGGACGCGGACGACATCGCCTCGGAGACCTGGCACGACATAGTCCGCGACCTGCGCCGCTTCCACGGCGACGGTCCGGGCTTCCGGGGCTGGGCGGCCACCATCGCCCGGCACCGCGCGCTCGACCACCTGCGCCGGGCCAAGGTCCGCCCGCGCACCACGGCACTCGACGACGGGACCGCCGAGCCGCCGGCGGCGCCGGACTCCGAGCACCTCGCCCTGGAGAACATCGCCACCGAACGTGCCCTGGCCCTGATCGCCGAACTGCCCCAGGACCAGGCGGAAGCCGTACTGCTGCGGGTGGTGCTCGGGCTCAACGCACCCACGGCGGCGAAGGTTCTGGGCAAACGCCCGGGCGCCGTGCGGACCGCGTCCCACCGCGGCCTCAAACGCCTGTCGGAGCGCCTGAGCGGCGCCGGGGAGAAGTGACGATGAACCACAGCCGAGAACACGACGGTTGGCCGGACCCGGTCACCGCCGAGCGCCTGCTCAGCGGCGAGTACGCGGCCGCCGACCCCGGCCTCGCGGGCGCCGACCCGCGGGCCGCCGCCCTGGCCCGCCTCCTCGCGGCGGCGGCCGAGCCGCGCCCCTGCGCCCCCGAGGACGAGCGTGCGGCACTGGCCGCGTTCCGGCGGGCCCGGGACGGCCAGGAGGAGGGCGCGGATCCTACGGCGCCCGCGCACGGCCGGCGGAGCCGTACGGCACTCGCCTTCCTTCGGCGCACCCCGAACGGGCCTCGCGGCACGGCCGGTTGGTGGCCTGCCCCGAGCGGTGCCCAGGGCGACGGCGGCCGGCGGGACACTCCCGGCTCCGGGCGTGGCGAGTGGTGGCCGGCCCCGGACGGCCACCGCCCCGGACAAGGCCGCAAGGGCCGCCCCACCCCGAACACCTCGCGCACCGACGGCCGTCGGCCTCGTGCCCGAGGCGCCCGCCGGCCGGCGAAAGCGGCACTCGGCGCCGTCGTGGCGGTCTTCGCGCTCGGCGGTGCGGCGCTCGCCGCCCAGACCGGTACGCTGCCGCACCCCTTCCAGCGGACCCACCCCGCCACCGTGTCCTCGCCGCAGGCGTCCCTCACCCTCACCCCCACCGCCACCGCCCCGGAAACGCCCGGCGTCACCGGCCCCGGTGCGACCGCCGGCCCGGGCCGGTTCCCGAGCCCGACCCCGGCGCCCCCCGGGTTCACCCTGGTCCCGCAGCCGCCCGCGCTCTCACCGGCGCCCCCGGGCATCCTGCCCCTGTGCGTGGCATACACGGAGGCCGCGGGCACGGGCCAGTCCCTGGACGACGTTTCCCTGGCCCGCCTCGAACGGGCGGCGGGCGGCACGACCGAAGTCGCCGCCTACTGCGCCCGGGTGACCGCCATCACCTCCGCGCACCCGCATGCCCCGTCCCGCTCACGTGCCCCGTCCGCGACGACCCCGGGCCCGAGCGCGACGTCACACCCCGAGCTGCCCGCCGCCCCCTCGGCCGAGACCCCCTCGGCCGAGACCCCGACGGCCGAGGCCGGCGTTTCTCCGGCCACCGCCCCACCGGCCAGTGCCCCTCCGCCCACCACCCCGCCCGCGACCGCTGACCTGCTTCCCACCCCACCGCTGCTCACCACCCCACCCCTGCCCCAGGACTGACCGCACGGCGGATACGGCTCACTCGCCCGCACGCCCGGGCGGTGCCCGGTAAGCGAAGGCGCCCGAACGGACGCGCGCCCGGCTGGGGGGATCCGGCCGGGGGCGCGTCCGTGGGCAGGGCCTGTGCGAGAAATACGGCGTTGCCTCGCGGAGCGTCAGGTGTTGTTGGCCAGGTTCTGCAGACGGGTGTACGCACCGTTGAACTTGTCCTGGTCACCCGGGAAGACGCCGGAGTCGGCGTACTGCCAGAAGGTGTGGAACGGCCAGCCGGCCGGCAGCGTGCCGGGGGAGGAGGCGTACCGGGCGATGAACAGGGGGTTGGTGGCCGCGAACATGGAGGTGTTGCCGGTGCAGGTGGTCCACCAGTCGGTAGTGGTGTAGATCGTCGCCCAGCGGGTGGTCTTGGCGTGCACCTCGTTGATGAAGGCCGAGAGCCAGCTGCGCATCGCGGCCTTGCTCAGGCCGTAGCACGTGGCGCCGTACGGGTTGTACTCGATGTCCAGCATGGGCGGCAGGGTCTTGCCGTCCTTCGACCAGCCGCCGCCGTGTGCGACGAACCAGTCGGCCTGGGCCACGCCGCTGGAGGTGTTGGGCGTGGCGAAGTGGTAGGCGCCGCGGATGTAGCCGGCGTTGTACGAGTTGGTGTAGTTGGCACTGAAGTTCGGGTCGCGGTACGTGGTGCCCTCGGTGGCCTTGATGTAGGCGAACCGGGCGCCGTTGCTGTACGCGGCGGCCCAGTTGACGGTGCCCTGCCAGTGGCTGGCGTCGAAGCCGGGGGTCTGCGTGACGCTCGCGGTGACCGCACCGCCGCCGGCGGCGGTGGACCTGCCCTCGTGGGCGGCGACCGTCGAGCCCATCCAGTCGCGCTCGGGGTGGGTGATCCGGCCGTACTCGTCGGGCGTGGGAGCGGGTGTGCTGGCGGTGGCCCCGCTGGGCACCGTGACGAGCAGGGCGATGACGGCGATCAACGTGCCGCCGACTCCCGTGAGGGAGCGGCGCAGTATGGATCTGTGACGGGGGCCGTGTCCGGCGATGTTCATGTGCGCCTCCAAGGGTGAAGGTGTGTTTTTTCTTGGCGTGGCCATGACAGACAGCACGCTTTACGCGCGTAGAGCCATCCGGGGGAAGGGCTCCCGGCGGCTGTCATTGGTCTGCTCCTACGGAAAACGTAGGGAGCCGCGGCAAGCCCGGCGACTGGCGGGATCAGGGCATCCGAGTGAGAACGCGGCCGCCGGGCCGGAGAAATCGGGCCTCGCGGCCATGTGACGCGGTCGGCCCTCACTGATCCGAATGAGGGCGCCCACGCATCAGTGGCCCCTCCTGTGGAACGCGTCCCTTGTGACCGACACAGCGCTCGACCCCGTCTACGCGACCGTCCGCCGTCATGTCCGGGCCCACGCCGCCCGACTGTGGGACGTGAGCCTCGCCCTGCACCGCCGACCGGAGATCGCCTTCCAGGAACACCGGGCCGCGGAGTTGCTGGCCGGGGAACTGGAGGCGGCCGGTCTCGGGGTGGAGCGCGGGGTGGCCGGCATGCCGACGGCGTTCGTCGCGCGCGCGGAGGTCGGGGGGCGCGGTGGCGGTGGTGGTGGCGACGCAGGCGGTGGCGGGCCCCGCGTCGCACTGCTGCTCGAGTACGACGCGCTGCCCGGCCTCGGCCACGCCTGCGGGCACAACCTGATCGCCGCGGCGGGGCTCGGTGCGGGGCTGGCGGTGCGGGCGGCGCTCGCGGAGGGGGGTGGGCCCGGGGAAGGCGTTCCTGCGGGGGATGCCCCGGTCGCCCCGGTCCAGGGAGGCGGCACGCTGATGGTGGTCGGCACCCCCGCGGAGGAGCGCGGGGGCGGCAAGGCGATCGCCGCGGAAGCCGGGCTCTTCGACGGGGTCGACGCGGCGCTGATGTTCCACCCGGGTGTCCACGACTGGGCCTGGGCGCCGCTGACCGCCTCGGCGCTGGTGCGGGTCGGCTTCCACGGCCGGGCCGCCCACCCCACCGGCAACCCGACGGAGGGCATCGACGCGCTCGCCGCGCTGATCGAGCTCTTCAACACCCTCTCCGGGCTCGCCCGGCGCCTCCCGTCCGGCTCGCACGTCCAGGGCGTCATCACCGACGGGGGCAAGGCCGCCAACATCGTCCCCGACTACGCCGAAGGGCTCTTCGGCCTGCGCGGCGCGACCACGGCAGCGCTGGAGGACCTGGTGGCACAACTGGGCTCCTGCGCCGACGGCATCGCGCACGCCACGGGCGCGACCGCCGAGACCACCAGGATCGGGCCGAGGTACCAGCACTTCCGGGACAGCCCCGAACTGTCCGGCCGCTTCACGCGGCACCTCGCCCGTACCGGCATCCAGCTCACCGAACCGGCCCCGGGGACGCATCTCGGTTCCTCGGACATGGGCAACGTGAGCACCCGCGTACCCGCGATCCACCCGTTCGT
Source organism: Streptomyces sp. (assembly GCF_036524955.1). Taxonomy (GTDB): domain Bacteria; phylum Actinomycetota; class Actinomycetes; order Streptomycetales; family Streptomycetaceae; genus Actinacidiphila. Next base: position 9,958 of record NZ_DATDBG010000145.1, on the reverse strand, counting down.
GGCGATCATGGGCCCCGACGGCTCCCACCACACCCCCGAGTTCGCCGCAGCCGCCGCCGGCCCCCGCGCCCGCGAGGTCATGCTCGCCGCCGCCGAAGCACTGGCCTGCACGGCGGCCGACGTCCTCCTCACCCCCGCCGTACGCGACACAGCCTGGACCCGCCTCCGCGAAAAGGCCGCCGCCGGCCAGTGACACGCCACCCCGCCCGCGCCGTCCGCAGGGGTGGGGCACCCGCCCGTCCGAGCGCGTCCGCCCGCCGCCGGACCCCGGGGCCGTACGACCGTCCAGCGCGGCGGTCGTACGGCCCCCGGGTCCGGAAGCCGTGACCGGACGCGCGGCGCTGCGTGACGGGTCAGTCCAGCAGCAGGGGGGACGGCAGGTCGCCGGCCGGGTGCATGCGGAGCAGCGCGTGGACGACGCCCGCCAGGCCGGACATGAGGCTGGGGGAGAAGGCCTCGCGGGCCAGGCCGCCGACCGGGCCGCGCTGTTCGAGGCCGGTGAGCAGTTCGCCGTCGATCCTGGGACGGCCGGGGCCGTCCCACGTGGGGTCGGCCGTGCGGATGGCGTCGAGCATCTCCCACGTGCCCAGGTCGCCGTGGCACAGCGTGTGGCTCCAGCCGAAGCCGTCCGCCGCGCACGCGCGGGCGGCCCGGCGGCCGGCGTCCAGGTGGTGCGGGTCGCCGGTGCGCCGGTAGAGGTCGAGCATCGCGATGCCGATGCCGGCGCTGCCGTGGCACCAACTCGTGAAGAAGTCCTCCTCGCTGCCGATCCGGACGTCGAGCCAGTTGCCGTCCTCGGGACGGTAGAGGGACTCCTGGTACGCGAACGCCCGCGACGCCAGTCCGCTCCAGGCGCGCCGCTCGGCCGGCGAGCCCGCGTCGCTCAGCGCGAGCCGCGCCAGCGTCCAGCCGATCCCGGTCGCGCCGTGGGCGAAACCGCCGATGCCGGCCGGGTTCAGGCGCGTCGACCACCGTGCTCCGGCCGGGTCGAGGGTGGCCTGCGCCACCAGGCGGCGCCCGGCCCTCGCCGCGGTGCCGAGCCAGCGGTCCTGTCCGGTGGCGGCGGCCAGGTTGAGCAGCGGTACGGCGACCCCGGCGACCCCGTTCAGCAGGTCGACGTCCCGGTCCTCGTCGATCAGCGGGCCCTCGTCCAGCGCCGTGGCCCGGTCGACCGCCCGCTCCAGCAGCCAGTCCCAGCCCAGCACGCGGTGCAGCGCGGTCCACGTCCACACCTGCGAGGCGGCGCCGCTGAACGCGCCGGCCGACGGGGTGGGCGTGGTGTCCTCGGTGTCGGCCAGCACCCGCAGCGCGCCCCGCAGGTGCTCCTCGACCCCGGGCACCTCCTCGGCGCGCCCGGCGCGCACCTGTGTCACGTACTCGGCGAGCGCCAGGGCGACGCCGCCCTGACCGGTGTAGAGGTCGGCCGGCAGCACCCTGATCGACCAGCCCGCGGGCGTGAACACCGGGCTGATCCAGGTCACGGTGGAGTCGTCGCCGCGCACCGACCCCTCGCACAGGCGGCCGACCATCGCGGCGGCCAGCGCGCGGCGCCTGGCGTCCGCGTCGCGGCTGTGCGGGTCGGCGGCGGGGTGCCGGACCCGGGCCGGCAGGGAGCGCTCGTTGAGATACGCGCCGACCAGCGCGTCCTTGATGATGGACTCCTCGAACGGCATGTCGGCGGTACGCCAGTCCGCCAGGGTGGCCTCGATGACCGGCCCGTCCACCTCGAAGGTGAACATCGGCACGTCGCCGACGAGCAGGTCGGCGATCTCGGCGTCGACGGTGGCCGGCTCCCGCGGCGCCCCGGGCAGCGCCTCGGCGTTGCGGCGCAGGATGGAGCGGGCCCGCTCGACGGCGGCGGCCTCGTCGTGCAGGGACGCCGGGTGCCACAGCATCCGCGCGATGTCCACGTACGCCTGGGTCGGCCGCAGGATCCGGCGGGCCTCGGCGCCCTCGAAGCGGCGCAGCAGCTCGTACCCGCCCTCGTCGGTACCGCCGGCGCGCCGGCGCAGGTGGGCCGTCATCTCGCGGAAGCCGTCCAGGACGCGGTCCCAGTACGCGCTCAGCACGGGGGTGGGGCTGGGGTGGTTGCCCGCGGTCGGCATCTCGACCAGGTCCACCTGGAGGCGGGCCGCCGCCGTGCCGCCGCCGGTGACCACCGGTGAGGGGATGCGCGGCTGCTGTCCCGGCAGGGCGCCGACCCCCGAGATGTCCACGCCGCCGAGCGCGTACCCGGCGCCGCGCACCGGCAGCAGTCCGGTGCGCAGGACGGTGCGGCGGATCGCCGCCGCCGCGATGTCCACCGCCTGGCCCCGCCCGCTGGGCGGGAACGCGGCGGGTTCCCGGCCGGCGGTGGGCCCCTGACCGGTGGCGGCAGCCGTGCCGCCCACCACGGGCGGCGCGTCGAACAGCGTCTCGGAGTCGACGATGACCGGCACCGGCCCCGCCGCGACCATGTTCTCGGCGTGCATGTCCGTACCGCCGACGAAGCGCAGGACGGCGAGCCAGTGCCCGATGTTGCGGTAGAAGACGGCGAGTTCGCGCTCGTCCGCGCAGTACCGGTGCCGGACGAACTCGGCCCACCCGTAGCCGTCCCGCAGCAGCACGCGCGGCACCCGGATGCGCTCGCCGCGGTCGGGCACCCGGGTGAAACCGGCGTAGAGCTCATCGATGAGGGCGCCCAGCGCGGCGTCGATCTGCGACCGGCGCGGCTTGTACATCACGGTGCCGCCGTCGAAGTCGGCGCGGCTCACCGTCAGACCGCCGCGGTGGGTGTCGCCGGCGCCGAACGTGACGCCGCGCAGTGCGCCGGGCGGCGCACCGACGATCTCTTCGAGCAGCGACCGGTCGGCCGCGAGGCGGGACGCGAAGGCGGCGACCGCCGCCACGGAGAGCCGGGCCACGGATTCCAGCCGGGGGCGCAGGGCCGGGTAGCGCGGCGCGATCCGGTCGAGGTAGCCGTCCTGGCTCGCCTCCTCGATGAAGGCGGACCACGTCTCGGTGTCCTGCGCCGAACCGGCGCCGCCGCGGGCCAGCCGCAGGGCGTGGAGTTCGATCAGGAACAGGCGGGAGAGTCTGCCGTGCAGCGAGGTGAGCAGCGCGGTGTGCCCCGCCTCCCGCACGAGGTCCCGTTCCGCCGGGTCCAGGCCCCCGATCCCGGCCAGCCGCCGGGTCAGGGCGTCCTGCCACGGCGCTGCGATCCGGGCGACCGGCGCCGCGAACCACAAGGGCTGATCTGCCGGCGCTGTCTCGTTCGGGTCCGAGCCGTTCACCGTTCCGCCTCCCGGGATGCCGCCGGCCGAGACCGGTCCCGCGGCCGTGGAAACGGGCGCGCGGGACCGGCTTCATGTACGTACGAGCGCGTCAGCAGCAGTAGCTGCCCAGCGAACCGCTCGGGCTGGAACAGAAGCCGTAGAGCGCGTCCGTCGGGTCGGTGAGCGCGGCCTCCGCGGCGCTCCCGCCCACGTACAGCGGTCCGGCCGGGTTGGCCTGGCCGTAGGCGGTCTCGGCGCCCGAGAGCCAGGCGTCGAGGATGGCGGTGGTGGACTGGGCGGTCTGGGGCATACGGAGCCTCCGGGCAGAGGGAGACGAAATCGGGGCGGATCACCCCGCCTCAGTATCGCTTTTGGTGAGTCCACGTCACGCTGCCAATCCGGCCAAAGTGCGACGGAACGCAGGTGGGACGGCGTACGCGTTGCGTGGCGCGGGGGCCTGGTGGGGCGGCATCGGGGTGGGTCGTTGCCGCCGTCCGCGCCGCGGCGGCGCGGAGCCCTCCGGCCGGAACCGAAGGGCTCCGCGCGGGGCGGACACCGGGGTGGCCCCAGCAGGCTCGCCGGTTCTCCGGCCCGGCTCCGAGGGCAGGAGCACCTGCGGCTCGCCCGCCGCGGGCGTCGGCGGTGCGGCCGCGACGGCCGAGGAGGGCGGCGCCGCCCGCGCCCGCCACCGTCAGGGTCTCAACGGCGCGCATCAGGTGCCCGCCGGGGAGGTCGCGTCAGGCGAGGCTCGGCTCGTTCGGGAGGGCCTGCGGGCCGTGCTGGAAACCGGGGTCGACCTGTTCCGCGAGATTCCCGCCGACGGCGACATCGGCCCAGGCGCGGGCGTTCTTGAGGTGGAAGGCGACCGCGTGGGCCTGGAAGGCGGCCCAGTCCTTCGTACGGGCGTCCACGGCCGCGTGCAGCCGGTCGAGCGCGGCGCGGTTGGCCGGTTCCAGGTGGCCCAGCGGGGCGTCGCGCCCCTGCTCCTGGGCGCGGATGTACGGGGAGTGCTCCAGGCAGACCAGCAGGTCGTCGCCGACCTGTTCGCGGAGGAACGCCACGTCCTCCGGCCCGGTCACCTTGTTGCCGACGACGCCGAGCGCGACCCCGTACTCGGCGGCGTAGTCCCGGTACTGGCGGTAGACGGAGACGCCCTTGCGGGTGGGCTCGGCCACGATGAAGGTCTGGTCGAAGCGGGTGAACAGCCCGGAGGCGAAGGCGTCGGCGCCGGCCGTCATGTCGACCACCACGTGCTCGCCGGGCCCGTCGACCAGGTGGTTCAGGTAGAGCTCCACCGCTCCGACCTTGGAGTGGTAGCAGGACACCCCGAGGTCCTCCTCGACGAACCCGCCGGTGGCCAGCAGCAGCACGCCCGCCACCTCGCGCGCCATCGCGGTGTGCACGGGATCGTCACCGGCCGGGCGCAGCAGCCGTGAACCGCGTCCCGGCGGAGTCGTCTTCACCATCGTGGCCGCCGAGGCGATCAGCGGATTGGTGCCCCGCAGGTACTCCTTGATCTCCGGCAGGCGGCCCCCCAGCGCGGGCAGGCGCGCCGCCTCCTCCTCGGGCAGGCCGAGGGCGACCGCCAAGTGCTGGTTGATGTCGGCGTCGACCGCGACCACGGTGTGGCCGGCGGCGGCCAGGTGGCGGGAGAACAGCGCGGACAGCGTCGTCTTGCCGCTGCCGCCCTTGCCCACGAACGCGATTTTCACAGCCGTCCTCTCGGTCGCACATGGAAACGAATTTCACTACCGAATACCCTGGTCAAGCGCTGACGCCCTGTCAAATCGGGCTCACCCCGGTGGGCGCCACCCCGGGAAGGGGCCGCCCTCCGGCCGGCCGCCGCCCCACCGCCCCCCGGTGCGCCCTCCACCGCCACGTGGCACAACTCCGGGCTCCTGGGCGCGTGGCAACTGCGCCGTAGGACCACGGAAATACCGGCGAAACCACGCCAACGGAAAGTTGAAGCGCCGCTCGCCTGCTTCAACGAAACGTTGAAGTCCGGGTGTGCGGCGTACCCGTCCCCCGCCCCTCTTCCTCACCCGCTCGTTCGCCGGAGGCAGCTTTGTCACAGGCCCCACCAGTGTCCGGACCGTCTCCCGTCGACCAGGCACTGCCGCCCGCCCGGCTGGGGGTGCTCGGTCTCCAGCACGTTCTGGTCATGTACACCGGCTGCGTCACCGTCCCCCTGGTCTTCGGCGCCGCCGCGAAGCTCGACACCCACACCATCGGTCTGCTGATCAACGCCGACCTGCTGGTGGCGGGCCTGATCACGATGCTCCAGGCACTGGGCGTCGGCAAGCTGCTGGGCGTCCGGCTGCCGGTGGTGGCCGGCGCGACCTTCACCGCCGTCACGCCGATGATCCTGATCGCGGGCCAGTACGGCATGCAGGCCGTGTACGGGTCGATGGTCGCCGCGGGTGTCTTCGGCCTGCTGGTGGCGGTGCCGTTCGCCCGCGCGGTGCGGTTCTTCCCGCCGCTGGTCAGCGGCTCGGTCATCACCGTCATCGGGCTCTCGCTGATCGGGGTGGCGGCCGGGCTGATCGCCGGCTACGACCCCGCCGCGAAGGACTACGCCAAGCCGTCGCACCTCGCGCTGGCCGGCGGCATCGTGCTGCTGATCGTCGTCGTCGGCCGCTTCACCCGCGGGTTCCTGTCCCAGATCGGCGTCCTGCTGGGCCTGGTGGTGGGCACGCTGATCGCGATCCCGATGGACCTGACGGACTTCTCGTCGGTCGGTGACGGCGACTGGTTCGGCGTCACCGCGCCCTTCCACTTCGGCGCGCCCGAGTTCCCGGTCGCCGCGGTGGTCTCGATGTGCGTGGTGATGCTGGTGACCTTCACCGAGTCCACCGCCGACATGCTCGCGGTCGGCGAGATGACCGGCCGCCGCCTCGCCCCGGCCGACCTGGCGCGCGGCCTCGCCGCCGACGGCGTCTCCGGTGTCGTGGGCGGCGTCATGAACGGCTTCGTGGACACGGTCTTCGCGCAGAACGTCGGCCTGGTCGAGATGACCAAGGTCCGCAGCCGTTACGTGGCCGCGGTCGCGGGCGGTTTCCTCGTCCTGCTCGGGCTGATCCCCAAGCTCGGCGCGGTCGTCGCCTCCCTGCCCGGCCCGGTGATTGGCGCGGCGGGCCTGGTCATGTTCGCCACGGTCACCGCCGTCGGCATCAAGACCCTGCGCAAGGTCGAGTACGAGGGCACCGACAACCTGCTGATCGTCGCCGTCGCCATCGGCATCGGCATGCTCCCGGTCGTCGCCCCGAACATCTACCACGCCTTCCCCACCTGGGTCCGCGTCGTCGGCGGCAGCGCGATCACCAGCGCGACCCTCGCCGCGTTTCTGCTCAACCTCCTCTTCAACCACACCGGTTGGCGCAACAAGGCCACCACGAGCGAGCCCGCTGCGACCGAGCCCACGCCGGCCGCGGCCGCTCCCTGATCGCGTCGTGGGGCGGGGCAGCCTGTGCTCCGCCCCACGGCTGCGCACTCGTGGTTTGCGGCGGAGAAGCGGGCAGCGTCAGCGAGCGAGCGCCTGGTCGAGGTACCGCCACTGCACCTCACCGGGAAGTGGTGCCTGAGAGGACACGGCCCCTCTCGGGCCTTTTTCTGCGTTGTGGGGCTCAGGTCTCAATGGCTTTCAGACCCTCGTAAGCCTCGCGCAGGTCTGATGCTTCGGGTAGCTTCTTGGCTTCAACGGCGCTGACGACTTCCAGCGCGCGCCAATGGTTCGATGGGACGACGCGGCCAGACAGTATGGCTTTCTGTGCTGCATCGCAGGATTCATCTATGCGGTTTCCGGTAAGGAGGACCAACGCCAAATCGATGTTCGCCGACGCTACCCGGCGAGGCCACTTACCGACGTCGTCGCCCGGATCCAGTCTCGCGATCACCTCTCGGGCGTACGGCTCCGCGGCAGCATCGCCAAGCCATGCGAGCGTGGTTGCTGTGTAAGCGAGGGACTTTGCGGGGTCGTACTGATAGTGATGCTCCGCGCGATTTGTTTCGCCCAGTGCAGCCGACATTCCCTGTACACGGTCGATCGCTGCGTACGTCTCTTTCGCGTCGCCCAGCCTTGCGTGCGCCCTACCCTCCTGGGCGGTTGCCTGGATCAGCGCGGATGTTCCGGCCGGAGCAGCGTCCTGGGCGATACGCGAAAGCTCAAGCGCGCGCACATAATCGCCATCCGTGAGCACTCGCCATGCGTCGGTTTCAAAGCACCATGCCTTGATTTCCGGGTACTCGGCTTCCTGGGCGAGCGTCGCGGCCGTTTGCAGTCGCGCCGTTGCCGCGTCATCTTGCTTCAAATCGATGTGAAGCGTTGCGCCAAGAAGGGAAAACCAGCCGCCGACAACGAGCAGGCGCCGGTGCTCTGCGAGGGTTTTCCTGGCATCAAGTAGCTGTGCCACATAAGCCGAATGCTTCCGCACGCGCTGCAACAGCGTTTGTGGCGGAGATTTCGGGTATGCCATCGCCAAATCATCAAAGGCGCGTTCAAGTCGGTTCAGGGTCTCCGTGCCGACATCACTTGCCCGGACGCGTCGCGACAGTTCCCAAGCGTCCAGTTCGTCATCGTGAAACGGCGTGCTGCTGTTGGTAATCCATGCGTTGGCCGTTGCGGGTGGCGTGTCCGACGTGAGGAGCGCGTCCAGTTCCTTCGATGAGACCTGTAGCAGCTTGGCGATTTTGGGGCCCTGATGCGGCTGAGGGTCAACCTCACCGCGTTCCCAGCGCTGCACCGTGCTGCGGTCGACTCTCAGGGTGTCCGCGAACGACTCTTGCGTGTAGCCGCACGCCTTCCGGCGTTGTGCGAAGCGCTGCCGCCTGGTCGTCATGCCCGTTCTCCGTCCGGTGCCGTTATCCCAGTTCAGCGTATCCGGTGCAGCGTCACGTGCACCCAACGTGCCGCAAAGGTGCGGCCTTTCTGCCGTGGTGCTGCCCTGCCTCGACCGGGAGCGTTGTCAGACACAAAGGACCCCGGCGACCGTTCGCGCGGCCCCCGGGCATGGCCAACCTGAGAAAGCAGGCTGACATGCATGAGCTCATCCGGCACCAGTTCGGTTACGTGGGGGCTGCGCGGTGACCTTGGGAGTGCTCCCCACGACGCGTGGGGACAGCAAGGCAACCGACCACGTGCGTACGGTCGTGGTGAAACGGTGGGAGCGCGATCCCCGGTGCGTCCCGCAGGCCCGGCACGAATTGCGTCGGGAACTGGACTCTTGGGGTTTGAACCGGGTGGCGGACTCCGCCGAGCTGGTTCTCTGCGAAGTGCTCACCAACGCCGTGCGCCATGCGCGGGCCCCCCGGGATCGCCTGATCGAGACGCGGTTCGAGCGCCTGCGCGGCGGGGTCCGCATCGAAGTGCACGACGCCAACGAGACCAAGCCTGTACGCCGCGAGGCGCCTGCGGACGCCGATTCCGGGCGGGGCCTGGCGCTCATTGACGCGCTCACCGGGGGGCGCTGGGGAGTGAGCGACCGCGAGGGGGCCGGCAAACTCGTCTGGGCGGTGTGCGCCGACGACGGTACGGAGGAGGTGTCCCCGTGAGGGTGCGGGAGCTGGCCCGGTTGCACACCTGGCACCGGGCGCGGCCCTCACAGGATGTAGGCGACCCCTGCGAGGACTGCGGCACGACTCTGGCGCTGTGCTTCCAGTGCGGCGTGAACTCCCGTTGTCTGGCCTGCTGTCCGTACGAGCGGCCGACCGCCGGGGACAAGGTGATGTACGCGGCTGTCCGGCAGGCGCGTGAGCAGCCCGAAATCGGGCTGCTCGCCGGGGTGCTGGCCTCCCTGGTACCCGCCATGCTCGTCTGGGCCGGGATGACGTACTGCGCACCGGGTGTGATGCGGACCCTGGGCGCTTTGGCCGGTGCGGCTGCATGCTGCGCCTTCCTGGCCGCAGGGGCGGCATGGGGCAGCCTGCCCCTTCCCGGAGAACTCCCGCCGTGCCGGACGCACGACCTGACGCCGTACGACCGGCGGGCACTCGCCGGGGCCGGGGCGCTGCTGGCACAGATCGTTCTTCTGTCCACAGCCTTCACCGCAGCCTGACCGCAGCACCATCCCGACGGCTGCCGTATCCGGGCAAGGGCAGCACGCACGACCTCCGTACCCGTCGTTCCTCCCTGTCCGCCGGTACGGGCCCCGGCGCCCCAGCGGCCAACCCCTGACTGGCCGCTGGGGGCGCCTCGCTGCGTACGCGGGCTGACGACTGTGTCAGTCCGGGGCGGGGGAGCCGGGCGGGTGCAGGGCGTCGCGGAGCTGGGCGCGGGCGGTGACGCCGAGTTTGGGGAAGATGCGGTGGAGGTGGAAGCCGACCGTGCGGGGGGAGATGGAGAGGCGTTCGCCGATCTGGCGGTTGGTCTGGCCCGCCGCCGCGAGGCGGGCGATGGTGAGTTCCCGCGGGGTGAGGCCGGCCGGGCCGGTGGCCCGGGGAGCGGTCGCCGACGGCTGGGCCTCGGCCGCGCGCAGGTGCGTACGGGCCCGGTCGGCCCAGGGCCGCGCGCCCAGTCGTACCAGGACGTCCAGCGCGTCCGCCAGGTGGGGCACCGCCTCGGCGGCCCGGTCGCGGGCGCGCAGCCAGGCGCCGTAGTCCAACCGCAGCAGCGCCCGTTCGAAGGGCCAGAGGGATCCGGCGGGGTCGTCGAGGGCCGCCGCGTAGTGCGCCTCCGCTTCGTCCGGTTCGGCGAGCAGCCCGCGGGCGCG
>NZ_DATDBG010000144.1:0-2195 GCF_036524955.1 Streptomyces sp. | reverse complement strand
CGACCGCCGCCGAGGGCATCCGCCTTCGGCACGTGAACCGCCGGCCCCGGTACTGCGACCTGCCCCCGTCGTTCCTCGCCGTCACCCAGGCCGACGGTCCCGCCGCCGCGGCCCGGGCCCTCGGTGACCGGCTGCGCGCCGCGGGCGTCCCGCTCACCGGCCTGCACTACGCCGGTTCCGCGCGCGACTTCCTGGGCGAGCCCGCCCTGTGCCCGGGCGGCGCGCGCGACCTGGCGATGGGGCGGCTCGCCGCGTTCCTACGACGTTCCCTGCGCGTGGCGACGGACCGCGTCGAGTCGTGCCGGTGACGGCGCGAGGGTCCGGGAACAGCGCAGCCGACCCACAAGCGCGCCACGCCCGGGGAACAGCGCGGCGTACCCATGCGCGAACCACGGCCCAGAAGCGCGACCCGGCCATCACATCGGCCGCACCCCGACCTGCCGCCGGTCCGGCCGTGCCGTCGGCCGTCCTGCTGATGTGCCCGGCGGGTCAGGGCCCCGCCGCCGGGCAACCCCGCCCTCGAGGTGCCCGCCGGACGGTCACCTCCCCCGCCCTGTCAGTGCCCCGCCCCCATGCCCAGCAGGCTGTCGCGCAAAGCCACCCGGGACGTGATGCCCAGCTTCGGGAAGATCTTGTAGAGGTGCGCGCCCACCGTGCGCGGCGACAGGTGCATGAGCTGGCCGATCTCCCTGTTGGTCATCCCCTTCGCGGCGAGTTCCGCGATGCGCGTCTCCTGGGCCGTCAGCAAGGCGGCAAGGGCAGCCGGCCGCGGGCCGAGTACCTCCCCCGACGCCCGCAGCTCCTCCGCGGCGCGGTCCGCCCACGGTTCGGCCCCCAGCCGGCGGAAGGTCTCCACGGCGCACCTGAGCTGCCCGCGGGCCGCGCCCTTGTCCTGATGGCGGCGCAGCCAGACGCCGTAGGCGAGTTGCAGCCGGGCGTGTTCGAACGGCCACCGGTCCGCCTCGGGGAGGGCCAGTGCCGCGTCGAAGGCCGCCGCGGCCTCGTCGTCGGGGGCGACGAGTGCCGCGGCGGTGGCGAGCAGGAGCGCGTGGTGTGCGGAGATCTCTCCCATCCTCGCCGCGCGCCCGGCCGCGACATGGGCCCGCGCCTCGGCGAGGTGCCCGCAGCGGACCGCGGCCTCCACCAGGTCGAGGAAGATCCGGTGGAAGTGCGGGAAGAACGGCGGGAGTTCGCCCGGCGGCGTCTGCCGGCTCGCGAGGGTGTACGCCTCGTCGTAGGCGCCGCGCGTCATCGCGGCCCGGATCTCGATCTCCGCCACCTCGCTCAGCACCAGCCGCAGGCGCCGCGGGCGGGCCCAGTCCGTGAGCGTGTCCGCGCACCGCCGCCGCTCGGGCTCGTCGCCGCGGCCGGCGGCGACCAGCCCGGCGACGTAGTCGAAGATGCGGGCGTAGAAGTCGTACCCGAGGTCCCGCGCCCGCTCGACGCCCTCGCCCGCCACGGCCAGCGCCTCGTCCCAGCCGCCGTGCAGATAGACGTCGTAGGAGCGGGCGGCGGTCATGAACTGGTGCGTGGTGTACGCCCCCCGCTCGGTCAGACCGCGCCACAGAGCGCTGTGGTCGCCGAACCCGTCCACGTAATGCGCCGTCCAGACCAGCCAGTTGACCTGCCAGAACCGGCGTTCCAGCGGCAGTGTGGCGGCGGCCGGGGCGATCCGCCGCCGCACGTCGTGGGCGGTGCGGGCCGGATCGGCGGCGGCGGCGTAGCAGAGCTTGCCCAGCGGTGACACCCGGTCCAGGCAGCGGCGCAGCCGCTCCCAGAGCTCCGGGCGGCCCAGCCAGAAGCAGGCGACGAAGAGGGTGTAGTAGGCGTCCTCGAAGTCGGAGTCGTGTTCCTCGCCGGGCGGGATCCGTTCCAGGACGGGGAGGATCTCGCGGTAGACGCCCTCCATGTCGCTGTCCCGGTAGACCATGACGAAGGCCGCCGCGGTGGCGCGGCGCACCGCCAGGGCCACCGGCATGGCGTCGTCGGCGGTGACCCGCAGCAGGTGGGCGCACTCCTCCAGTTGCCCGCCGACGACCGCGGCGATCGCCGCGTCGACGCGGCGGCGGGTGCGGTCGGCGGCGTCCGGGCTGAGGTCCGCCGCGCGGGACAGCGCGGCGGTGGCCTCGGCGGCGCCGCCGCGGTTCAGCGCGCGCCCGGCCGCGTCGGTCAGTGCCCGGGCGACGCTCTCGTCG
>NZ_DATDBG010000143.1:0-60579 GCF_036524955.1 Streptomyces sp. | reverse complement strand
TCACACCAGCCGATACCGCGACCTTCGCTTGCGAGTCGACCTGCAGCGACTCGGCGCCGCACACGCAGGTCTTGCCCATGCCGCGGGCGACCACCGCGGCGTGCGAGGTCTTGCCGCCGCGGGAGGTGAGGATGCCCTCGGCGGCGACCATGCCGCCCAGGTCGTCGGGGTTGGTCTCGCGGCGGACGAGGATGACCTGCTCGCCGGAGCGCGACCACTTGACCGCGGTGTACGAGTCGAAGACCGCCTTGCCGACCGCGGCGCCGGGCGAGGCGGCGATGCCCCAGCCGATCCGCCGCACCGACCCGCTGTCCGCGACGGAGTCGTCGAAGCGCGGGAACATCAGCTGGGCGAGCTGTGCGCCGGTGACCCGCTGCAGCGCCTCGGCCTCGTCGATCAGCCCCTGGTCGACGAGTTGGGTGGCGATCCGGAACGCGGCGGCGGCGGTCCGCTTGCCGACCCGGGTCTGGAGCATCCACAGGTGGCCGCGCTCGATGGTGAACTCGATGTCGCACAGGTCCTTGTAGTGCGTCTCCAGCGTCTCCATGATCTTCAGGAGCTGGTCGTACGACGCCTTGTCGATCTGTTCGAGGTCGGCGAGCGGCACCGTGTTGCGGATGCCGGCCACCACGTCCTCGCCCTGCGCGTTCGGCAGGTAGTCGCCGTAGACGCCCTGGTGGCCGCCGGCCGGGTCGCGGGTGAAGGCGACGCCGGTGCCGGAGTCGGGGCCGAGGTTGCCGAAGACCATCGAACAGATGTTGACGGCGGTGCCGAGGTCGTGCGGGATACGTTCCTGGCGGCGGTAGAGCTTGGCCCGGTCGGTGTTCCAGGAGTCGAAGACCGCGCGGACGGCGAGGTCCATCTGCTCGCGCGGCTCCTGCGGGAACTCCCGCCCGGTCTCCTTGACCACGATCGACTTGAAGTCCGCCACGAGCTGCCGCAGGGCCGGAGCGTCCAGGCCGAGGTCGCTGTCGGCGCTTTCGGCCCGCTTGGCCTCCTCCAGCGCCTCCTCGAACAGTTCGCCGTCCACGCCCATCACGGTCTTGCCGAACATCTGGAGCAGCCGGCGGTAGGAGTCCCAGGCGAACCGCTCGTTGCCGGACTGCGCGGCCAGGCCCGCGACCGAGGCGTCGGACAGGCCGATGTTCAGGACCGTGTCCATCATCCCGGGCATGGAGAACTTCGCGCCCGACCGCACCGACACCAGCAGCGGGTCGTCCGGCTGGCCGAGCTTCTTGCCCATCCGCTGCTCCAGCGCGTCGAGGTGCGCACTCACCTCGTCGCGGAGCGCGGGCGGTTCGGCGCCGGACTCCAGGTAGACCCTGCACGCCTCGGTGGTGATGGTGAAGCCCGGGGGGACGGGCAGGCCGAGGTTGGTCATCTCGGCGAGGTTCGCACCCTTCCCGCCGAGCAGATCCTTGAGGTCTTTGTTGCCCTCAGTGAAGTCGTAGACGAGCTTCTGCTTCTTCTGTCGTGCCGACACGGGTCTTCGACTCCTCGCGTCCTGAATGCCCTGACGGCGGGGAGCGTACCCATCTCGAAGGCGATCCAGTACGTGCGTCAGCACGACACACGGGCGCAACCGCCCGTCTGCCGACACATCGAAAGCGAACGGCTTACCGCCGGGGTCGCGAGAACCGTTCACGAGTCGAACAGAGAACGCCGGAGAGCGAACCGTCACCACGATTCCGGACACGGTGAGTGAGGGTGGGCTCAAGCGGTTGGAGGCAGTCACGACCCCACCCCGCACTACGCATTCGAGAAGTGTCGCGCTCTTATGTGCGCTCGTTTGAGCGCAATCACTATCAAGCGTGGCATGAATCACGCGACACGACGGTGATCGATCTCACATAGTGGACACACCGAAGGGTGCGGGCACGTTCACAGGGGTCGAGACGCCAGGGGTCCGCGTACACGGCTCCGGACCCTTGTACGCGGCCACGCATCCTGGTACCGGTCGCGGCCCGGCGCGCCGCTCATCCGCCCGAGGTGTCCGCCTCCGCGTCCTCGCCGAGGGCCGCGCACTCGTAGGGGTCGTTGAGCCAGCCGTCCGGGAGGACGACACGCTTGCCGGGGGCGGTACGGCCGCGCGGGCCGTCGGCGTGCGCGGGCCACGGCTGGTCGTGGTCCAACCGGCCGAGGTGATCGTCGAGTTCGGCGAGCGAGGAGGCGGTGGCCAGGGCGCGGCGCGCCTCGGAGCCGACCGAGAAGCCCTTGGTGTACCAGGGCACGTGCTTGCGGAAGTCCACCACCCCGCGCGACTCGTCGCCCAGCCACTGGCCCAGGAGCTCGGCGTGCCGCCGCATCACGGCCGCGACCTCGCCGAAACGCGGCGTCGCGGGGGCACGGGAGGGACCGCCGAAGCCCCCGGAGCCGGCGGAGAGGCCGGAACCGGAACGCCCAAAGCCCCCGGGCCCCGCGGAGCCGCCGGAACCGGAACTCCCGGATCCCCCGGAGCCGGCCCCTTCGAACGCCGCCACCAGATCGCCGAAGAGCCACGGCCGCCCCAGGCACCCCCGTCCCACGACCACCCCGTCGCAGCCGGTCACCCCCATCATCCGCACCGCGTCCGCCGCACACCAGATGTCGCCGTTGCCGAGCACCGGGATCTCCGGGACGTGCTCCTTGAGCCGGGCGATGGCGTCCCAGTCGGCGGTGCCGCCGTAGTGCTGGGCGGCGGTACGGCCGTGCAGCGCGACCGCCGAGACGCCCTCCTCGACCGCGATCCGGCCCGCGTCGAGATAGGTCAGGTGGTCGTCGTCGATGCCCTTGCGCATCTTGATGGTGACGGGGAGCGTGCCCGCGTTGCCGACCGCCTCGCGCAGGATCGACCGGAGCAGGTTGCGCTTGAACGGCAGCGCGGAGCCGCCGCCCCTGCGGGTCACCTTCGGCACCGGGCAGCCGAAGTTGAGGTCGATGTGGTCGGCCAGGTCCTCGTCCACGATCATCCGGACGGCCTTGCCGACGGTCACCGGGTCCACGCCGTAGAGCTGGATCGAGCGTGGGCTCTCGGTGGCGTCGAAGTGGATGAGCTGCATCGTCTTCTCGTTGCGCTCGACCAGCGCCCGGGTGGTGATCATCTCGCTGACGAACAGCCCTTTGCCGCCACCGCTGCGGTCCGTCGGGGGACGGCCCCCGAACCCCCGCTCGCCCTCGGCGAATTCCCGGCACAGCGTCCGGAAGGGGGCGTTGGTGATGCCGGCCATCGGGGCGAGTACGACCGGCGGCCACACGGTGTGCGGGCCGATCCGGAGGGCGGCGGCACCCGTGTCGGAGGTCGGGGCCAGGGTGGCGTCAACGGTCATGGCGTCCATTGTCCCGTACCGCGCACACGGCGTGTCCCGTACGGGCTCACGGCCGGACGTCCCGCACGGCACTCGCGGCCGGGCCTCCGTACCCCGCTCCGCGACCGTACGAGATGGTTGTACGGTAAACATGTTCCGGCCGTACCACCATCGCAGGGAGCACGCATGCCCGAGCTGACCTCGCGGCGCCGCACGCTCGTCCTCGCCATCTGCTGCCTGAGCCTGCTGATCGTCAGCCTGGACAACACGATTCTCAACGTCGCGCTGCCGTCCATGCAGCACGACCTGCACGCCACCGTCTCCGGGTTGCAGTGGACGATCGACGCGTACCTGGTGGTGATCGCCTCGCTGCTGCTGCTCGCCGGGTCGACGGCCGACCGGGTCGGGCGCAAACGGATCTTCCAGACCGGTCTGGTGCTGTTCACCGCCGGCTCACTGCTGTGCAGCCTCGCGCCCGGCCTCGGCTGGCTGATCGCCTTCCGGATGGTGCAGGCGGCGGGCGGGTCGATGCTCACGCCGGTGGCGATGTCGATCATCACCAACACCTTCACCGACCCGCGGGAGCGGGCGCGGGCGATCGGCGTGTGGGGCGGGGTGGTCGGGATCAGCATGGCGGCCGGGCCGATCGTCGGCGGGGCGCTGGTGGAGTCGGTCGGGTGGCGGTCGATCTTCTGGATCAACCTGCCGGTGGGGCTGGCCGCGCTGGTGCTCACCGCTCGGTACGTCCCCGAGTCCCGGGCGCCGCGGGCCCGACGGGTCGACCCGGTGGGGCAACTGCTGGTCGTCGCGGCGCTGGGCACACTCACCTACGGAATCATCGAGGGGCCGGGCGCGGGGTGGACCTCGCCGCTGATCACCGGGTGCTTCGCGGTGGCCGCGGCGGCGGTGGCGAGCCTGGTCGCGTACGAGAAGCGGCGGACCGATCCGCTGATCGACATACGCTTCTTCCGCAGCGCGCCGTTCAGCGGCGCGACGGTGATAGCGGTGAGCGCGTTCGCGGCGCTCGGCGGCTTCCTCTTCCTCAACACGCTCTACCTGCAGAACGAGCGCGGCCTGTCCGCCCTGGACGCGGGCCTCTACATGGTGCCGATGGCACTGATGACGCTGTTCTTCGCGCCGCTGTCCGGGCGGCTGGTCGGCGCCAGGGGACCACGGCTCTCCCTGGTCCTGGCGGGCACCTGCATGACGGCGAGCGGCGTCCTCTTCGCGGCGCTGGACGCGCAGTCCGCCAACGCGCCGCTGTTCACCTCGTACGTCCTGTTCGGCATCGGCTTCGGTCTGGTCAACGCGCCGATCACCAACACCGCGGTGTCCGGGATGCCGCGCAGCCAGGCCGGGGTCGCCGCGGCGGTCGCCTCCACCAGCCGGCAGGTCGGCCAGTCCCTCGGCGTCGCCGTGATCGGCGCGGCGCTCGCCGCCGGCCTGCACACGGCCGCCTGGTGGATCGTCGTCGGCTGCGGCCTGTCCGTCCTCCTCGTCGGCACCCTCACCTCCGGCCGCTGGGCCCGCGCCACCGCGGAGCGCACCGCGGAGCTGCTGGCACCGGAGGCGGAGGAGCCGCGGATCGCGGCCCGGGCGCACTGACCGCACTGACCGCCGCACTGGCCGATGGCGCCGACCCCCACCGCTCGGACCGGCACACACCGGTCGCGCATGGGCACGCGGTTCCCCGCGCCCCCGCGGGGCGCCCCGGCCTTCGGGCTGGAAACCGCCGGGCGGACCGACCGAGTCCGCCCGGCGATGGCCGGGGCTTTCAAGGGCCTTCCGGGGTCAACAACCCCGCAGGCGAGTGGCTAGGTACCCCTCGACCTGATCCAGGGACACCCGCTCCTGGACCATCGTGTCGCGTTCCCGGACGGTGACCGCGTTGTCGTCCAGGGTGTCGAAGTCCACCGTGACGCAGAACGGCGTGCCGATCTCGTCCTGGCGGCGGTAGCGGCGCCCGATCGCGCCGGCGTCGTCGAACTCGATGTTCCAGTTCGCGCGCAGCGCCGTGGCCAGGCCCTTCGCCTTCGGGGAGAGCTCGGGGTTGCGGGAGAGCGGCAGGACGGCCACCTTCACCGGGGCCAGGCGCGGGTCGAGCCGCATGACCGTGCGCTTCTCCATGACGCCCTTCGCGTTGGGCGCCTCGTCCTCGTTGTACGCGTCGAGCATGAACGCCAGCATCGCGCGGTTGACGCCGGCCGCCGGCTCGATGACGTACGGGAACCAGCGCTCGCCGGCTTCCTGGTCGAAGTAGGAGAGGTCCTGGCCGGAGCCCTTGGAGTGGGCCGAGAGGTCGAAGTCGGTGCGGTTGGCCACGCCCTCCAGCTCGCTGAACTCCTGGCCGCCGAAGTTGAACCGGTACTCGATGTCCACGGTCCGCTTGCTGTAGTGGGAGAGCTTCTCCTTGGGGTGCTCGTACCAGCGGATGTTCTCCTCGCGGATACCGAGGCCGGTGTACCAGTTCCAGCGCTCCTGCATCCAGAACTCGTGCCACTTCTCGTCCTCGCCCGGCTTGACGAAGAACTCCATCTCCATCTGCTCGAACTCGCGGGTGCGGAAGATGAAGTTGCCGGGCGTGATCTCGTTGCGGAACGACTTGCCCATCTGGGCGATGCCGAACGGCGGCTTGCGGCGCGACGTGGTCTGCACCTGGGCGAAGTTGACGAAGATGCCCTGCGCGGTCTCGGGCCGCAGGTAGGCGACGGAGCCGGCGTCCTGGGTCGGGCCGAGGTGCGTCTGGAGCATGCCGGAGAACTGCTTGGGCTCGGTGAACGCACCCTTGGTGCCGCAGTGCGGGCAGTTGACGTCGGCGAGGCCGTTCGCCGGGAGGCGGCCGTGCTTGGCCTCGTACGCCTCCTCCAGGTGGTCGGCGCGGAACCGCTTGTGGCAGGAGGTGCACTCGGTGAGCGGGTCGGAGAAGGTGGCGACGTGGCCGGAGGCGACCCACACCTCGGGGGCCAGGATCACCGAGGAGTCGAGTCCCACCACGTCGTCGCGCGAGGTCACCATGGCACGCCACCACTGGCGCTTGATGTTCTCCTTGAGCTCGACGCCCAGCGGCCCGTAGTCCCAGGCGGCGCGCGAGCCACCGTAGATCTCACTGCTCGGGAAAACGAAGCCACGGCGCTTGCTCAGGCTGACGATGGTGTCGATCTTGTCGGCGGCCACGGTGCTCTCTTCAGTACGACGAAGCGGTCAGTTGTCCCAGATTACCGGCGTGTGCGGGGCGCATATCAAATCCGTTCGGCGGGCTGCAAGGACGAGCCGCGATCCCCGGCGCCCCGAGCGGCACCGGGGATCGCACCAGCCCCACCGCGAGCGGCAATTGACAATCGTTTCCAGTTAAGCTGAAAATGGTACTCATGAACAACAGTCGCCGTCTGATATCGGCCGCCGCCTTCGCCGGAGCCGCCGCGCTCGCCCTGCCGGCCCTCGCCGCGTGCTCCGACCCCGCGTCGGCGGGCGCCCAGGACGCCAAGAACGGCGGAAGGCTGAGGGTCACCGCGTCCTTCTATCCGCTGGAGTACCTGGCCGCGCAGATAGGCGGCGACCGCGTCAGCGTGACCGACCTCACCAAGCCGGGCGTCGAGCCGCACGACCTGGAACTCGCCCCCCGGCAGATCGCCGCCCTCGGGGAGGCGGACGTGATCGTCTACCTGCACGGCGTCCAGCCCGCGATGGACGCCGCGATCGAGCAGTCCGGTGTCAAGAACACCGTGGACGCCGCGAAGCTCACCACGCTGGCGGACCACGGCACCGAGGTGGACGGCCGGCACCACGCCACGGGCGACAACGGCACCGGCGCCGGGGAGGGCGCCGGTGCCGACCCGCACATCTGGCTGGACCCGGTGAAGTACGCCGAGGTCGCCAAGGGCGTCGGCACGGCCCTGGCGCAGGCCGATCCGGCGAACGCGGCGACGTACGCCAAGAACACCGACGCTCTGGTCGGCAAGCTGACCGCGTTGGACACCGAGTTCCGCGAGGGGCTGAAGAACCGTTCCTCCGACACCTTCGTCACCACCCACGCCGCCTTCGGCTACCTCGCCGAGCGCTACGGCCTGGTACAGGAGGCGATCAACGGCATCGACCCGGAGAGCGAGCCGAGCGCGGCCCGGATGAAGGCGCTCCAGGACCTGGCCGGAAAGAAACACGTCACCACCGTCTTCTTCGAGACGCTGGTCAGCGACAAGACCGCGAAGTCACTGGCCGGCGACCTCGGAGTGAAGACCGACGTACTCGACCCGGTCGAGGGCATCACGTCCACGTCCCGGGGCACCGACTACCTCCAGGTGCAGCGCAGTAACCTCAAGGCGCTCCAGGCGGCGCTCGGTGCGAAGCAAGGACTGGAGTAAGGACTTGGGACCACACATGACGACCATGACTGCGGACACGGTGGTGGAACTCCGCGACGCCAGCGCCTCGCTCGGCGCGCGGCCGGTGCTGCGCGGCGTCGATCTGACCGTCGGGCGCGGCGAGGTGGTGGCGCTGCTCGGCGCCAACGGCTCGGGCAAGTCGACGGCGGTACGGGCGGTGGTCGGCCAGGTGCGGCTCACCTCCGGTACGTGGGAGCTGTTCGGCACGCCGGGTGCCCGGTTCCGGCAGTGGGCGCGGCTCGGGTACGTACCGCAGCGCACCACCGCGGCCGGCGGGGTGCCCGCGACCGTACGCGAGGTGGTCTCCTCCGGGCGGCTGGCCCGTACCGGGCTGCGCTTCCCGGGCCGCGCCGACCGGGCGGCCGTGGACCGGGCGATCGGCCTGGTGGGCCTGGCCGACCGGGCGAAGGACCCGGTGGACGCGCTCTCCGGCGGCCAGCACCAGCGAGTCCTGATCGCCCGCGCGCTCGCCGCCGAACCCGAGCTGCTGATCATGGACGAGCCCATGGCCGGAGTCGACCTGGCCAGCCAGGACGTGCTCGCCGCCACCCTGCGCGAGCAGGTCGCCGGCGGCGCCACCGTCCTGCTGGTGCTGCACGAACTCGGGCCGCTGGAGCCGCTGATCGACCGGGCGGTGGTGCTGCGGGACGGCAGCGTCTGCTACACGGGCGGGCCGCCGAAGGGGGTCGGGCAGCACGCCCTGCCCGGCCACGATCACGTCCACCCGCACGCGCTGGAAGAAGACCGGACGGGGATGGCGGTCTGATGGACATCCTGAACTACGCCTTCATGCAACGGGCCCTGCTCGCCGCCCTGCTGGTCGGCGTCACCGCGCCGGCGGTCGGCACCTTCCTGGTCCAGCGCCGCCAGTCCCTGATGGGCGACGGCATCGGCCACGTGGCACTGACCGGCGTCGCGCTCGGCTTCCTGCTCCGGGTCAGCCCGGTGTGGATGGCCGTCCTGGTCTCCGCGCTCGGCGCCGTCGCGATGGAGCTGATCCGCTGGTACGGCAGGGCGCGCGGCGACATCGCGCTGGCCATGCTGTTCTACGGCGGCATGGCCGGCGGTGTGATGATCATCTACCTGGCGCCGAACGGCTCCAACGCGAACCTCACCTCCTACCTGTTCGGCTCGATCAGCACGGTCTCGCCGCAGGACATCCCGCCGATGGCCGGGCTGGCGGTGTTCGTGCTGCTGGTGGTGCTGGGCCTGCGGCGGCACCTGTTCGCGGTCTGCCAGGACGAGGAGTTCGCGCGGGTCAGCGGGCTGCCGGTGCGGGCGCTGAACCTGCTGCTCGCGCTGACCGCGGCGGTCACGGTCACGGTGGCGATGCGGGCGGTCGGGCTGCTGCTGGTCAGCGCGCTGATGGTGATCCCGGTGGCCGCCGCGCAGCAGGTCACCAAGGGGTTCGCGGGGACGCTCGCGCTCGCCATGACCATCGGGACGGTGGTGTCGCTGGCCGGCACGACGTTCTCGTACTACCAGGACGTGCCGCCGGGATCGAGCATCGTGCTCGCCTCGATGGCGGTGTTCCTGCTCTTCGCGCTGCTCGCGGCGCCGCTGGCGGCCCGCCGGGCGCGCCGGGCGGCACCCGCCGCCCGGCCGGAGGGCGGCGCGCTGGACGTCGAGGTGCGGACCGCCGACGCGCGGACCGACGTACGGAACGCCGACGTACGGGACCCGGACCTACGGGCGGGTGAGACGGCCGGGGCGCCGTTCGCGTAGCCCGCCGCGCGGGGCAGATTCCCCGCGGGCGCGGCTGGCACAATGGAGCCGTCCGGACAGGTGCACGATAACGACCCAGGAGGAGGTAAGCCGGTGACCACCGCGAACCACCCCGTGCGCGCCCGTTCGACCCGGCAGCGGGCGGCGGTGGCGGCGGCCCTCGAAGAGGTCGACGAGTTCCGCAGCGCGCAGGACCTGCACGACATCCTCAGACACCGCGGTGACTCGGTGGGCCTCACCACGGTCTACCGCACCCTCCAGTCGCTCGCCGACGCCGGCGAGATCGATGTGCTCCGCACCGGCGACGGCGAGTCGGTCTACCGCCGCTGCTCGGGCGGCGGCCACCACCATCACCTGGTCTGCCGCGCCTGCGGCAAGGCGGTCGAGGTCGAGGGCCCCGCCGTCGAGAAGTGGGCTGACACGATCGCCTCCGAGCACGGTTTTGTGGACGTCGCCCACACCGTCGAGATCTTCGGCACCTGTGCGGAGTGCGCTACCGGGCCGGCCACCGGGGAGTAGGGCGCCCCTTCGGCGCCCCCCGACACGGGGTGCGCGGACCCGTCGGGGGGCGCACCCGCGCGACCGGCCCCACCGGCCGGTGCCCGGCACGACCGGGGCGGGCGCCGGCCGGTGGGGGCCGGACCGCGGCACCGTCGTGGTGCGCGCCGCGCCCGTTGGGGCGCACCGGCCGGTCAGGCCTGCGCGGCGCCGAAACGGCGGTCGCGCTGGGCGTACTCCAGGCAGGCCCGCCAGAGGTCGCGGCGGTCGAAGTCGGGCCACAGGACGTCCTGGAAGACCATTTCCGCGTAGCTGCTCTGCCAGATGAGGTAGTTGGAGGTGCGCTGTTCGCCGCTGGGACGCAGGAAGAGGTCGACGTCCGGCATGTCCGGGTAGTAGAGGTACTTCGCGAAGGTCTTCTCGTTGACCTTGGCCGGGTCGAGGCGGCCGGCGGCCACGTCGCGGGCGAGCGCCTGGGCCGCGTCGGCGATCTCGGCGCGACCGCCGTAGTTGACGCAGAAGTAGAGGGTCATCGCGTCGTTGCCGACGGTCTGCTCCTGGGCGACCTGGAGCTCCTGGACCACGGACTTCCACATCTTCGGCATCCGGCCCACCCAGCGGATGCGGATGCCCAGTTCGTCCATCTCGTCGCGGCGGCGGCGGATGACGTCCCGGTTGAAGTTCATCAGGAAGCGCACCTCCTCCGGCGAGCGCTTCCAGTTCTCGGTCGAGAAGGCGTACAGCGACAGGTTCCTGACGCCGAGCTCCAGGCACCCCTTGAGCACGTCCATGACCACGCCCTCGCCGACCTTGTGGCCCTCGGTGCGGGGCAGGCCGCGCTCCTTGGCCCAGCGGCCGTTGCCGTCCATCACGACGGCGACGTGCCGGGGCACCAGTTCCCCCGGGATCTTGGGGGGCCGCGCGCCGGACGGGTGCGGGTCGGGCGTCCGGTACGAGGTTCGGGTTCGGGCCAGAATCCCGCGACGTGCCATGGTGGTACTTCTCCTGACGGTGTTCCTGACAGTGGGGGTGCCGCTGCTTCCTGACGCTACTGCCCGTCGCCGCTTCACGACGAACCGTGGCGCTACTTCTCCACGAACCGCAGCGATCGCAGCCCGCGTTCCAGGTGCCACTGGAGGTAGGCCGCGACCAGCCCGCTGCCCTCACGGCAGTGGCGGGGCTCGCAGGCGTCCGCGGTCTCCCAGTCGCCGCCCAGCAGCGCGCCGAGCAGTTCCAGTGCCTCCCGTGAGGGTACGACGCTGCCGGGCACCCGGCAGTCGCCGCAGACGACGCCGCCCGCGCCGACCGAGAAGAACCGGTTCGGCCCGGCCATGCCGCACTTCGCGCAGTCGTCGAAGCTGGGCGCGTAGCCGTTGACGGCCAGCGAGCGCAACAGGAAGGCGTCCAGGACCAGCCGGGGTTCGTGCTCGCCCGCCGCGAGGGTGCGCAAGGCCCCGACCAGCAGCAGGTACTGCTGTACTGCGGGTTCGCCCTCGTGGTCGGTGAACCGTTCGGCGGTCTCCAGCATGGCGGTGCCCGCGGTGTACCGCTCGTAGTCGGTGACGATGGCGCCGCCGTACGGCGCTATGGTCTCGCCCTGCGTGCACAGCGGCAGGCCGCGGCCGACCAGTTCCCCGCCGCGGGCGAAGAACTGCACGTCGACATGGCTGAACGGTTCCAGTCGCGCCCCGAACTTGGACTTGGTGCGCCGCACGCCCCTGGCCACCGCCCGCACCCGGCCGTTGCGCCGGGTCAGCAGCGTGATGATCCGGTCCGCCTCACCCAGCTTCTGGGTGCGCAGCACGATGCCGTCGTCGCGGAACAGGCTCATGGGCCCATTCTCGCGTACCGCGGGACGGCCGCGGACCGCGGCCCCGCCCCAGGGCCCCGGCCCGTGCCCTGCTCCGTGAGGCGCCGCTCAGCGGTCCGCGCCCGGTGCCACCAGCCCCGACTCGTAGGCCGCGATGACCAGTTGCGCGCGGTCGCGGGCGCCCAGCTTGCCCATGATCCGGCTGACGTGGGTCTTGGCGGTGAGCGGGCTGAGGCCCAGGGCCTCGCCCGCCTCGGCGTTGTTCAGGCCGCGGGCGACCAGCGTGAGCACTTCGCGTTCCCGTTCCGACAGACCCGCCAGCCGGGCCGGGGCCGGGGCGCTGACCTGCGGCCGGTCGGGCAGCCGGAGCACCCGGGCGATCAGCCGGGCGGTGGGCCCCGGCGACAGCAGCGAGTCGCCGGCCGCCACGGTACGGATCGCGTCCAGCAGGTCCGCGGGCTTGGTGTCCTTGACCAGGAAGCCGGACGCGCCCGCGCGCAGCGCCGCGACCACGTGCTCGTCGTCGTCGTAGGTGGTGAGCACGAGGATGCGCACCCCCGCCAGGTCGTCGTCCGCGGCGATCCGGCGGGTCGCCTCGATACCGTCCATCTCCGGCATCCGGATGTCCATGACGATCACGTCGGCGCGGGCGCTGCGGGCCAGTCCGACCGCCTCCAGGCCGTTCCCGGCCTGTCCGACCACCGCCATGTCGCGAGCCGACTCGACCAGCATCGCGAACGCGGCGCGTACCAGCGTCTGGTCGTCGGCGAGCAGTACCCGGATGGGCTCGGGCGTGGTCATCTGTGGTCCCCCCGGTGGTCCACGGTGAACGGCAGCTCGGCGGTGACCGCGAAGCCCGGCCCGTCGGGGCGCGGCCCCGCGGTGAGGGTGCCGCCGACGCTGCGGGCCCGTTCCCGCATGCCGACGATGCCGAAGCCCTCGGTGCGTACGCCCCCCGAGGGTTTCACGGGCCGGCCGTTGTCCTCCACCCGCAGGTGGAGGGCCGGGCCCAGCCGGTCCACCCGGACGTTCACCCGCGGGCTGGGCGCGCCCGCGTGCCGTACCGCGTTGGTCAGCGACTCCTGCACGATCCGGTACGCGGCGGCGCCGACCGCGGGCGGCACCGGCTCGGAACCGATGTCCACGGTCAGCTCCACCTGGGCGCCGGCCGCCTCCGCCGCCTTGGTCAGCGCCGGGATGCCGGCCAGGTCGGGCAGCGGCCCGTCGCCGTCCGCGCGCAGCACCCGCAGGGTGGTGCGCAGCTCGGCGCGGGCCTCCCGGCAGGTGTCCGCGATGGTGTCCAGTGCGCCGGCCACCGCGGTGCGGTCCAGCCGGCCGGGGTCGGCGACCAGGATGTGCGCGGCCACCGAGGTCTGCACGCCGATCAGGGTGATGCTGTGGGCGAGCAGGTCGTGCAGGTCGCGGGCGATCCGCAGCCGCTCCTCGGCGACCCGCCGGGCGGCCTCCTCCTCGCGGGTGCGCTCGGCCCGTTCGGCGCGCTCCACGATGGCGGCCACGTAGTTGCGGTGCATCCGCACCACCTCGCCGGCCACCGCGACGGCCACGATCCAGCCGGCGCTCTGCAGCATGTCGGTGCTCGCGTTGGGCTTGCCTATGGTGGACATCACGCCGACCATCGTGCCGATCACGGTGGGCAGCACCAGGAAGGTGCGGACCGGCGGACCGGCGACGGCCAGCGCGTAGAGGGCGACCATGGTGGACGGGAACGGCGCGCTCTGGATGTTCTCCAGGTAGTGGTACGGCGCCACGGTCACGACCATGCCGATCATGGTCCACATCGGGTACAGCCGCCGCCAGGCCAGCACCGCCGAGCCGGCCAGCAGCAGGGTCCACCCGAGGAAGTCCGGGCGGTGGCCGCCGATCTCCTCGGGCATGGTGGCCGCGAGCGCCGCCTCCACCACGAACACGAGCGCGGCGAAGCCCAGGTCACCGGGCGAGACGCGCGGCCTGCCGATCGCGGGCACTACGGGTGCGCGCCGGAGCGCGAGGCTGAGGGACACGCTTTCATCCTCCGTGATCGGCGGGCGGTCGGGAGCGGAGTTGTCGCGGACTTGTCGGTGACCGGACGGTTCTGCGGGGGTCTCGGTGACGGTGACGGCTTGCTGACGTTGTGACGCGGGTGCGTGGTGACCGTGTGGACCTCGGGGGCCGGCCCGGGTGTCCTCGCGGGGGCTGCGGACGCCCGGGCAGGCCGGATCACGGGGTGGGGCGGGCCTCACCCCGGCTGCGGGGCGGGCCGGGGCCCGGCGGTGACCGGTTCCCCGGAGTGCGGGTGGTCGTCACCGCCGGGGGACGTGCGTTCGTGGACCAGGACGAGGTCGGTGGCGCCGCCGCCGGGCATGGTCCGCCGGACCTTGCCGACCTGCGTGGACTGGGCGCTCGCCGACGGGTGGTCGACGGCGTCGTCGTGCTTGACGCCGCTCAGCCTGCCCGCGAAGAGGCCGGCAACGGCGAGGACGACGATCCGCAGGCCGAGCACGTTCCAGGGCAGGGCG
The DNA here is from genome assembly GCF_036524955.1 of Streptomyces sp. GTDB lineage: Bacteria > Actinomycetota > Actinomycetes > Streptomycetales > Streptomycetaceae > Actinacidiphila. The sequence goes on along the minus strand of NZ_DATDBG010000143.1, from coordinate 46,367 downwards.
TGGCGCTTCGTTGTCGTGGTCACCGGACCAGCGTCCCGGACGGGGCGGGGGTGGTACGTCGGGCCGGCGGCCGAACCGGGGGGTACTCCGGGGGTCTCACGGGGGGGGGTCGGTACTCCGTGGGGAGTAGGCGCGCCGGGGTCCGGGCCCTCCGGGGCAGGGGTCCGGCGTCGTGTAGGCACGGGCCTGGCGGCCCGCACATACACGTAAGTGTTCCGGACGCCTGCCCCTCCGACCCGCGCCCTCTCCCTCTGCGGCTCGTCGGGCCCAGCCACCTCCGACCGCCGCCCTTCCGAGGAGCGACACGTGGGTGGTGGACCGGTCAACGGGGACGGCACGTGGGTCGGTGGGCTGGTCGACGGGTGCGACAGGTGGGTCGGTGGACCGGCCGGTGGGGGGCGACCGGTGGGTGGGGCAGCCAGGGGGAAGGGGGTCAGGCGTCAGGAGGTGGTGGCCGCGGCGGCGAGGAGGCGGTCGATGTCGGGGAGGGGGATGGAGAGGCAGCGGCCGACGGATTCGAGGACTTCGCGTTCGGCGGGGAGGTAGGGGCCGTCGGCGAGGGCGATGTGGGCGCCCTGGAGGAGGACGCGTTCGCGGCCCTGGGGAAGGAGGTGGTCGGTGAGCGGTTCGAGCGCTTCGTGGAGCTCGATGGAGAGCCAACCGCCGCAGCCCTCGACGGCGTCGCCCGCGAAGGAGTCGGGGCCCAGTTCGGTGGAGGCCGCCCGGTAGCGGCCCTCGTCGGCGACGATCGCGGCGAGGAGGCCGAGGAGCTGGTCTTCCGTGCAGTCGGTGAAGCCGGCCGAGCGGACCGCGCCGACCGCGGCCTCGCGGGCCGGGCGGCCGGAGGCGCCGCCGGCGGTGAGGACGGCGAGCGCGATGGTGTGCACCGCGTCACGCAGCATCGCGGAGAAACGCGTGGTGGTGGGCCGGAGCAGCGCCTCCGGACCGTACTGCCGGTGGCAGGCGGTGCATTCGATGACGGTGCCGGCCGAGCCGCGGTTGAGCAGGGGCATGCCCAGTAAGGTCAGCCGCCGGGTGCCGGTTCTGCGGTGGTAGGCGCGGTCGCCGCCGCACTCGGGGCAGAAGAACTCGCCGTCGCCCTCCGTGTGCCAGGCCGTCCGCACACCCCAGATACACAGCCCCAGCCTCTTCACGCTGCACCCTCCGGCCGTCTTCGTCCCGGTACGCACCAATCCCGCCCATGGGTGCGCGAGGACGCCCCGGCCACGGTGCCGTACTGCCGCGATGTTAGCCACAGTGGTGACGTGCAGTCAGTACCACGTACGGGGCCAATTCGCCTTCGTCGCCGTCCGGCGCCGCGTCGACGGCTGCCCCGCCGAGCTGCGAAGCCGCGGACAAGGCGGGTCCGGCCGCGACGGCCGCGGCCGGACCCGTCCCCGCACGTTCACCCGGAAGACTGGGTCAGCGGCCCGCACGGTTGACGGCGGAGACCACGGCCTGGAGGGAGGCGCGGGTGGTGTTGGGGTCGATGCCGATACCCCACAGCACGTGGCCGTCGATCGCGCACTCGATGTAGGAGGCGGCCTGCGCCGAGGCGCCCTCGCTCAGGGTGTGCTCGGAGTAGTCCAGCAGCCGGGCGTCCACGCCGATGGAGCCCAGCGCGTCGAAGAACGCGGAGATCGGGCCGTTGCCGGTACCGGTGAGCACGGTCTCCTCGCCGTCCACCACGGCCTCGACGGTGAGGGCGTCGGTGCCGTCGCTGGAGGTGGAGGTCTGCGCGGAGCGCAGCGAGATCCGGCCCCACGGGTTGTCCGGGGTGGGCAGGTACTCGTCCTGGAAGACCGACCAGATCTGGCCCGGGGTGACCTCGCCGCCCTCGTCGTCGGTCTTGGCCTGGATGATCCGGGAGAACTCGATCTGCATGCGGCGGGGCAGGTCGAGCTTGTGCTCGTTCTTCAGCACGTACGCCACACCGCCCTTGCCGGACTGCGAGTTGACCCGGATCACGGCCTCGTAGGAGCGGCCGACGTCCTTGGGGTCGATCGGCAGGTACGGCACCGCCCACTCGATCTCGTCCACGGTCCGGCCCTGGGCTGCGGCGTCGGCCGCCATCGCCTCGAAGCCCTTCTTGATGGCGTCCTGGTGGGAGCCGGAGAAGGCGGTGTAGACGAGGTCGCCCACGTACGGGTGGCGGGGGTGGACCTCCATCTGGGCGCAGTACTCGGCGGTCCGGCGGATCTCGTCGATCTGCGAGAAGTCGATCTGCGGGTCCACGCCCTGGCTGAAGAGGTTCATGCCCAGGGTGACCAGGTCCACGTTGCCGGTCCGCTCGCCCTGCCCGAACAGGCAGCCCTCGACCCGGTCCGCGCCGGCCATCACCGCCAGCTCGGCGGCGGCCACCGCCGTACCGCGGTCGTTGTGCGGGTGCGTGGAGAGGCAGATGTACTCGCGCCGCGACAGGTTGCGGGACATCCACTCGAAGCGGTCGGCGTGCGTGGAGGGGGTGGAGCGTTCGACGGTGGCCGGCAGGTTGAGGATGATCTCGCGGTCCTCCTCGGGCTGCCAGACGTCCATCACGCTCTCGCAGACCTCCAGCGCGAACTCCAGCTCGGTGTCGGTGAAGATCTCCGGCGAGTACTCGTAGCCGAAGACCGTCTCCTCGCCGAGGATCTTGTCGGCGTACTCCATCACCAGCCGGGTGCCGTCCACCGCGATCTGCCGGACCTGCTCGCGGGTGCCGCGGAAGACCACCCGGCGGAAGACCGGCGCGGTGGCGTTGTACAGGTGCACGGTGGCCCTTCGAGCACCGACCAGCGATTCGACAGTCCGCTCGATCAGCTCCTCGCGGGCCTGGGTCAGGACGGAGATCGTCACGTCCTCGGGGATCGCGTCCTGCTCGATGATCGAGCGTACGAAGTCGAAGTCGGTCTGCCCGGAGGACGGGAAGCCGACCTCGATCTCCTTGTAGCCCATGCGCACCAGCAGGTCGAACATCTCCCGCTTGCGGGCCGGCGACATCGGGTCGATCAGCGCCTGGTTGCCGTCCCGCAGGTCGGTGGAGAGCCACCGGGGAGCCTTGGTGATCCGGGCGTCCGGCCAGGTGCGGTCGGGCAGGTGCACCGCCTCGTACCGCCCGTACCTGTGGATCGGCATCGACGTGGGACGCTGGCTGGCGGTCGCGGTGGTGACGGGCGTGGCACGGCCGACACGGTTCATGGTCATGGGGGCTCTGGCTCCTCGGGGATCCGCTCGGGGCAGCCGACGGCGGCATGGACAACGCCCGACTCCGCGGGGAGGGGGTCGGCCTACGACTGCGGGCCCTCGCCGCGGCAGCTAAGAAGAAGCAGCCCGAAACGCATGATGGGTCCGACCTTAACCGAGCGCGGCGGCATCTCGCATTCCGGTGCGTAGTTCCTCTCAGTATGCAAGATGGACGGCTCTGTCCAGCAAAAACATGATCTTTCGCTCATTTTCGCTAATCATCGGGAGAATCGCAGACAGTGTGTGATCACCGTGCCACATTGCGTTGCATGGGAGTCTTCTGCACGATCGTGCCACCGCACGTACTCGACCAGCTCGCGCGAGGGGAGGACCGGGCGCTGTCCGACACCGCCCGGCGCACCCTCGAACACGACGCCCGCGAGCGGACCCGCCGCCGGCTGACCACGGTGCTCGGCCCGACGGCGCTGAGCGCCGCCGCCGTGGACCGCGCCGCCGCCTCCTCCGACCAGCCGCGACGCACCGTTCACGACGCGAAGCACCACGACACGCTGCCCGGCCGCAAGGTGCGCGGCGAGGGCGACAAGCCGTCCAAGGACCAGAGCGTCAACCGGGCGTACGACGGCCTCGGCGCCACCTTCGAGACGTACCTGCACGCGTTCGCCCGGCACTCGATCGACGACCGGGGGCTGCCGCTGGTGGCCACCGTCCACTATCTGCGGGACTACAACAACGCCTTCTGGAACGGCGAGCAGATGGTGTTCGGCGACGGCGACGGCGATATCTTCCTGGACTTCACCAGCTCGGTGGACGTCATCGGCCACGAACTCACCCACGGGGTCACCCAGTACACCGCCAACCTCGAGTACTACGGGCAGTCCGGCGCGCTCAACGAGTCCGTCTCCGACGTCTTCGGCAGCCTCATCAAGCAGCACGGGCTCGGGCAGAGCGCGCAGGAGGCCGACTGGCTGATCGGCGCGGGCCTGCTCGCGCCGGGCGTGCGGGGCGTGGCCCTGCGGTCGATGAAGGAGCCGGGCACGGCGTACGACGACCCGCGCCTGGGCAAGGACCCGCAGCCGGCCACGATGGACGACTACGTACACACGTCGCAGGACAACGGCGGCGTGCACATCAACTCCGGCATCCCGAACCGCGCGTTCTACCTGCTGGCCACCGCGCTCGGCGGCAACGCCTGGGAGGACGCGGGCCGGATCTGGTACGACACGCTCACCGGCGGCGCCGTGTCCGCCCGCGCGGACTTCGCGGAGTTCGCGGCGGCCACCGCGGCGGCGGCGAAGGCCCGCTACGGGGAGGGCTCCGAACTTTCCGCGGTGGTCGAGTCGTGGGAGCAGGTGGGTGTTACGGTCGCTGCGAAGAGCGGCACCGCGACGGCCGGTTCGGCGGAGGTGCCGCGCCAGCAGCCGCCCGCGCAGCCGCAGGAGGCCTGAACCGAGGGAGCGCCCGTGCGCATCGAAGTGACCCGCACGGGCGGCTTCGCCGGGATTCCCCGCCGGGCGGTGCTGGAGACCTCCGGCCGCCCGGACGGGCCCCACCTCGAATCCCTGGCCCGCGAGGTGGTCTCCGCCGCTCCGGCCCGGCCCGCCCCCGGCGTTCCGGACGGCTTCAGCTACGAGATCGCCGCCGCGGGCCGCACCGTCCACTTCGCCGACCCGCACCTCACGCCCGCCCAGCGTGAACTCGTGCAGGCGGTCCTGTCCGAGGGCGCGTAAGCCGGCTCAGTCGAGCGGTGCCGTCTTCCGCAGCACGTCGATGAAGGCCCGCATCCAGCCCGGGTGGTCGGGCCAGGCACGCGCGGAGACGAGCGTGCCGTCCACCACCGCGTCGCCGTCCTGGTACTCCGCCCCCGCCGCCAGGACGTCCGGTTCGAGCGCCGGATAGGCGGCGCTGCGCCGACCGGACAGCACGCCCGCCGCCGCGGAGATCTGCGGGCCGTGGCAGATCTGGGCGACGGGCTTGCCCTCGTGGAAGAAGTGCTCGACGATCCGCCGCAGTTTCGGGTCGTTGCGCAGGTATTCGGGCGCCCTGCCGCCCGGGATGACCAGTGCCGCGTACGCCGCCGGGTCGACGTCCTCGAAGGCGAGGTCCGCCGGCCATGTGTAGCCGGGCTTCTCGGTGTAGGTGTCGAAGCCGTCTTCGAAGTCGTGCACCACGAACCGCAGTTTCTTGACCGCCGGCGCGGCGATCTCGACCGCGTAGCCCTCCTCCCGCAACCGCTGGTACGGGTACAGCACTTCCAGGGACTCGGCCGCGTCCCCGGTCACCAGAAGGATCTTCACCGTCATCGTCCCGTCCCGTCCTCTCACTCCGCGGGCGCCGGGTCGCGGCGCACCCGTTCTCCACGATGCCCCACCGCGGCCCGGCTGTCGCTCCCGCGGACACGATTGAGTCGGTGCCGCCGGCCGCGCCCGGCTCAGAAGCCGAGTTTCCGCAGTTGCCTGGGGTCGCGCTGCCAGTCCTTCGCCACCTTCACGTGGAGGTCGAGGAAGACGGGCGTGCCCAGGAGCGCTTCGATGTGGTGGCGGGACTTGGAGCCGACCTCCTTGAGGCGGGCGCCCTTGGGGCCGATGATGATGCCCTTCTGGCTGGGGCGCTCGATGTAGAGGTTGGCGTGGATGTCGAGGAGCGGGCGGTCGGCGGGGCGGCCCTCGCGGGGCAGCATCTCCTCGACCACGACCGCGATGGAGTGCGGCAGCTCGTCGTGTACGCCCTCCAGCGCGGCTTCACGGATCAGCTCGGCGACCATGACCTGCTCGGGCTCGTCGGTGAGGTCGCCCTCGGCGTAGAGCTGGGGGCCCTCCGGGAGCAGCGGGACCAGCAGATCGGCCAGCAGCGAGACCTGGCCCGCCCGTCGCCCGCCACCACCCCTGTCCGAGGGACCGCGTCCCGCCCCTCCTACTTCGCCGACCGCGGAGACCGGCACGATCTCCGCCCACTCCAGGCCCAGGTCGCGGCCGAGCTTGTCGACGGCGATGAGCTGCTGGGCGAGCTGCTTGGAGTCCACCAGGTCCGTCTTGGTGACGATGGCGACCTTCGGGGTCTTCCTGATCCCGGCCAGCTCGCGCGCGATGTACGTGTCGCCGGGCCCGAGTTTCTGGTCGGCGGGCAGGCAGAAGCCGATCACGTCCACCTCCGCCCAGGTGGTGCGCACCACGTCGTTGAGACGTTCGCCGAGCAGGGTGCGGGGCTTGTGCAGGCCGGGGGTGTCGACCAGGACGAGTTGCGCGTCGGGCCGGTGCACGATGCCGCGCACGGTGTGCCGGGTGGTCTGCGGCCGGTTGGAGGTGATCGCCACCTTCTGCCCGACCAGAGCGTTCGTGAGGGTGGACTTGCCGGCGTTGGGCCGTCCGACGAAGCAGGCGAAGCCTGACCGGTGGGGCGGGGTTCCGGCGGAGGGGGTACGAGCGCTCATGCGCCCATTCTCCCCGATGCCGAGGGCTGCGCGGACGCCGCCGGCCGCTCAGGCGCTCACCGTCGTGACAACCGTGCCGTCCGGGGCCGCCACGATCAGCGGGGTGTCCGCGCCGCCGAGGTCCCGTAGCGCCGCGAGGTCGCTGTCCGCCGGGGTGTCGGTCACGGTGACCACCGCCGCCGCCTCCAGCGACTTCGCGCCGCTGGCCACCGCCATCGCGACCGCGGTCTGCACCGCGGTGAGCCGCAGGGACTCCAGGTCCACGGATCCGGCCACGTAGGTGCGGCCGGTCTCGTCACGGACGGCGGCGCCCTCCGGTACGGCGTTGCGGGCGCGGGCCGACCTGGCCAGCGTGACGAGCTTGCGGTCCTCGGGGTCCAGTTCTGCTGCGGCCAGCGGCGATTCGCTCATAGCCGCGATCATAGGACGTGCGGGACGAGGCGGAGGCGCGCGCCCGTCCGCGGGGCGTTCCGACCACTTCTCACGCTCCGTGTCCGGAGATGCGCGTCGTGCGACGCCCGCCTAGCCTGAGCGAAGCAGTGTCATCATTCGAGGTGATCCGACATGCTTCTGCACATTCCCCTCGTCATCGCCCTCGCCGCGATCACCCTGTTCCTGGGTCGCAAGGGCGCACTCAAACCCACCCACGGACTCGCCTGCGGCGCCTTCGGCTTCTACCTGGCCGACACCAGTTTCGCCGGGTCCATCCACGCGGCCGGCGCGGATCTGCTGAGCATGATCGGCCACTTCGGCGGCTAGTGCCGGTGATCGGGTAAACGCGGCAGTCCTGCTGGTGGTGGCCGCGCTGGTGGCGGCGGACCTCGGCCGGTCCCGGTGCCCCCCGCGTGCGCCCGGCACACACGGGTCTTTCTGAGTACGCCCCAATTCCGGGGCGTACGGCTACCGGCGGGGATCCCGGTCGCCGGCCGGACGACCGGGACCCTGCCGGGCCGGTTGTGCTGACTGTTACCCGTGTGCGTTACCTGCGGGCGTTGTTACCTGCGGCGTTGTCACCCGTGCCCGGGTTCACTTGATCGGGGCGATCGGCTTCGCGACAGGGCTCGGGCCCATGGTGCCGTCGATGTGCGCCTTGAAGAACGTGTAGATCTCCTTGCCGACCTGCGTGCCTAGAACCTTCGACGCCTCGGTGGCAGCCCGGAAGTGCACACCGCCGTCGATCCGGCTCTGGGCGCAGTCGTTGACGAAGTCCGTGCCCGTGTCCCAGTGCAGGGTGATGTCCTGGGCCGGCGTGAGGCCCGGCTCGAACACCGAGGAGCCCTTCGGGTAGGTGTAGCTGACGTCCACCTTGTCGGTGCCCTTGAAGAGCCGGTTCACCTCGGCGAGTTCGGCGCACAGGCTGGTCGAGCCCGAGGGGTACTCCGGGTGGTCGGTCACCGGCGCATAGCTGGTCCACTGGCTGGCGGGGATGTCGCGGACGGTGCCCTTGCCGACGCCGCCCCACGCGGTGACCTTCTTGTCACCGTAGACGTAGCGGATCGCGGTGAACGGACGCACCGTGTCGTACATGTACTTGTTCCGCCAGATGGGGATCAGCGTGTCGAACCCGCCGACGTTCGAGGCGGCGAAGCGGTGCACGAACTCGTCCAGGGAGACGTTCAGACCGTCCGTGACGCCCAGGGTGCCGCGACCGAAGGCGAGGAACTTGTCGTTGAAGAACTCGACGTTCACCTTCTTCCTGTCGGTCAGCGAGGCCGAGGCCGCCAGTACCTCGTCGACCTGCTTCTTGTACGCCGCCTTGTTGCGGGCGTTGCTGCTGGCCGGCACGGGGAGCACGTACTTGGTCGGGTCGATGTCGGTGAACGGCGCGGTGACCCCCATCTGCGGGGTGACAGCGATGTGCGACTTGAAGCTGCCGTTGCCCTGGGTCTCGATGCCGGGCTGGTAGTGCGAGGGGTCGTTCAGCTGGTAGGCCGAGTTGACGGGCTTGTAGCCGGTCCAGTCGGCGTACGGCTTCCGGTTGTACGTGACGCCGCCCTCGTCGCCGAGTTGGTTCATGCCGTCGTGGAGGCGGGCCTTCACGACCGTGTTGCCTGCCAGGTTGCCGATGCCGATCGGAGTGGTCGTGTTCTCCTGGTCGTCGTCCGGGTCGAGGCCGACGCTTTCCATCATCGCGCGCCAGTTGGCGTCGTACTTCGGCAGCATGCTCTCCAGCGCGCGGTAACTCGCGTACATGAGGGCGATGTTCTTGTTCTTGTTGGTGACGGCCTCGGACGCCGGGCGCCTGCCGAGGTTCGAGTAGAGGCCGATCGCGGTGGGGTGGTACGGCGCGATCGCGTCGAACCAGCCGGCCTCGACGAGGGCGGCGAGGCGGAAGATGGTGGTGGCGTCCATGCCGCTGGTGGACAGGCCCACCCGGGTGGGCTGCTCGGTGGCCGGGAAGATCACCTCGGTGGCGATGTTCCCGGTGTCGAAGTTGAAGCCCAGGGTGTTCTTGCCCTCATCGGCCGCGACCGTGGAGCCGGCCGAGGTCCCGGCGATACCGATGAGGGCGGCACAGACCAGGGCCGCCGAATAGCGCATGCGAGTACTTCCGAACCTGCGTGACGTCCTTGATTCAGCCATGAATCAGCAATTCCTCTCCGTGACAGCGAAGGGTGCGGACATGCGAATGCTGCGGACTGCGCGCCGTGGTACGGCGATTCCGGGCACGCGGACATGGCGAGGCCGCGGACGGCCGGAAAAAGCCATGCGGTGATGACAGGAATGTAAATCAACGCGCCCATTGACATGGGTGTGCACCAGGCGCGGGATGACCGCTTTCAGGTGTGCGGGGACAGTTGGCCGGGAATGGGTTGCCCAGCGATCGGTTGTCCAGGAATCGGGTTTCCGTGAAGGGGGACCGAGCGAATCAGAGCGCGGTACTCAGCGTCGGAGCCTGGCGGGACGGTTCGCGGGACGCCCACTCCGGTGCCGCACCCACGTCGGTTGAGGAGGTTCTCCGACCTTCATAACGGCCTCGCTTTTCCGCTCGACGGACAGCCTTCTGCCACTGCGGCGCGAACGCCGCGGTCCCCCAGTGTGGTGCCGTAGCCCTGTGCGGTGCGGTCAGACCTCGATCGCGGGATGCGATCACACAGGCTCACACCGTCGCAGCGGTGCGAGCGAGTTCACCATAGCGGCCTCCGGGAGGCGGAAGACAGCCCTCCGACCATCTCGGTGGATCACTCGTGATTTGCGTGACAGGGCCCTCGGTGGCTTACCCGTCATCGCGTGACAAGCGCACCGATGGATTACCCACCCGTTTACTCACAAGCCTTCGCCGGGTCACCCGTCATTGCGTGACAGGCCCCCCGCCGCATCGTCCGCAGCCTCTTCCTCAGGCCCGGCCTCGGCCCGCTCCTCCAGCGGCTCGACCAGCACCGTGCCGATCTGGTTGCGCCGCCCCGCCTGGGTCTCCGCGGTCAGCCGCAGTGCGACCGTGTCGCGCTCGCCCGCGGCGTCCTCCGGCAGCGGGACCACCGCGGTCGCACCCGGAATCGGCACCCGGCCGAGGAACTTGGCGAGCAGACCCCCCACCGTCTCCACGTCGTCGTCGTCCAGCGGCACCCCGTACAGCTCCCCGAGGTCGCCGATGTCGAGACGGGCGGTGACCCGGTAGCGGCCCTCCCCCAGCTCCTCCACCGGCGGGGCCTCCCGGTCGTACTCGTCGGTGATCTCGCCGACGATCTCCTCCAGGATGTCCTCGATGGTGACGATCCCGGCGGTGCCCCCGTACTCGTCGATGACGACGGCGACGTGGTTGCGGTCCCGCTGCATCTCGCGGAGCAGGTCACCCGCGTTCTTGGTGTCGGGCACGAACGCGGCGGGGCGCATCAGGGAGGAGACGGGGTCGGACTCGGCCTCCCGGTTGATGTGCACGCGGCGGGCCAGGTCCTTGAGGTAGACGAAGCCGACGACATCGTCCTCGCTCTCGCCGGTCACCGGGATGCGGGAGAAGCCGCTGCGCAGCGCGAGCGTCATCGCCTGACGGACCGTCTTGAACCGTTCGATCATGACCAGGTCGGTGCGTGGCACCATCACCTCGCGCACGATGGTGTCCCCGAGTTCGAAGACCGAGTGCACCATCCGGCGCTCCTCGTCCTCGATCAGCGACTCGGACTCGGCGAGGTCCACCATCGCCCGCAGCTCCGCCTCGCTCGCGAACGGCCCGCGTTTGAAGCCCTTTCCGGGGGTGAGCGCGTTGCCGAGCAGGATCAGCAGCCCGGGGATCGGGCCCATCACCCGGGCCAGCGGCAGCAGCACGTACGAGGCCGCGGTCGCGGTGTTCACCGGGTGCTGGCGGCCGATGGTGCGCGGCGAGACGCCGACCGCCACGTACGACACCAGGACCATCACCCCGATGGCGACGGTGAGCACCTGCCAGGAGCTGTCGAAGCGGCGGTCGCAGACCACGGTGATCAGTACGGCCGCGGCGGTCTCGCAGGCGACCCGGACCAGCAGGGCGACGTTCAGGTAGCGGGTCGGGTCGGAGGCGACGGCCAGCAGGTTCGCGGCGCCGCGGCGGCCGGAGCGCAGGGCGTCCTCGGCACGGAACCGGGAGATCCGGGCGATGCCGGCCTCGGCGCAGGCGGCGAGCCAGGCGACGACGACCAGCAGGACAGCGGAGACGATCATGTGCGGTGTGCTCTCTTCCCAGCCCTGTCCGCCGCCGTCAGTGGGTCGTGGGGGCGGGAGAGGGTCCGAGCAGGCCGCGCTCGGTGCGCCAGTCGTCCAGGATCGCCTTCTGCAGGCCGAACATCTCGGCCTGCTCGTCCCGCTCCTCGTGGTCGTAGCCGAGCAGGTGGAGGACGCCGTGGACGGTGAGCAGTTGCAGCTCCTCGTCCATGGAGTGCTTGGTCGGCGCCTCCTCGCCCTGCTTCTTGGCGATCTCGGGGCACAGCACGATGTCCCCGAGCAGGCCCTGTGCGGGCTCCTCGTCGTCCTTCCCGGGACGCAGCTCGTCCATCGGGAAGGACATCACGTCGGTCGGCCCCGGCAGGTCCATCCACTGGAGGTGGAGCTGCTCCATCGCGGCGGCGTCCACGGCGATCACCGAGAGCTCGGAGAGCGGGTGGATGCGCATGCGCTGGAGCGTGTAGCGGGCGGCGTCGAGAACCGCCTGCTCGTCGATATCCCAGCCGGACTCGTTGTTGACGTCGATCGCCATGGTGGTGGTTCGGTTACTTTCTGTCGGGCCCTGCGCCGTTGCCACCGCTGGTGGAGCCGATGGCGCTGTCGTACCGCTCGTACGCGTCCACGATGCGTCCCACCAGCTTATGGCGGACCACGTCGGTGCTGGTGAGCCGGGAGAAGTGGACGTCCTCCACGTCGGCAAGGATCTCCTGCACCTGGCGCAGACCGCTCTTCGTGCCGTTCGGCAGGTCGACCTGGGTGACGTCACCGGTGATGACGATCTTGGAGTCGAAGCCGAGCCGGGTCAGGAACATCTTCATCTGCTCGGCGCTGGTGTTCTGCGCCTCGTCGAGGATGATGAACGCGTCGTTCAGGGTCCGGCCGCGCATGTACGCCAGCGGCGCCACCTCGATGGTGCCGGCCGCCATCAGGCGCGGAATGGAGTCGGGGTCCAGCATGTCGTGCAGCGCGTCGTACAGGGGCCGCAGGTACGGGTCGATCTTCTCGTAGAGGGTGCCCGGCAGGAAGTCGAGCCGCTCGCCCGCCTCGACCGCGGGGCGGGTCAGGATGATCCGGTTGACCTGCTTGGACTGCAGGGCCTGGACCGCCTTGGCCATCGCCAGGTAGGTCTTGCCGGTACCGGCCGGACCGATGCCGAAGACGATCGTGTGCCGGTCGATCGCGTCCACGTACCGCTTCTGGTTCAGCGTCTTGGGGCGGATGGTGCGACCCCGGTTGGACAGGATGTTCTGGGTGAGGACCTGCGCGGGAGTCTCGGTGCCCGGTCCGGTCGCGCTGCCGTTGGCCCGCAGCATGGCGATCGAACGCTCCACGGCGTCCTCCGTCATGGGCTGGCCGGTGCGCAGCACCAGCATCATCTCGTCGAAGAGCCGCTGGACCAGGGCCACCTCGGAGGCCTCACCGACGGCGCTGATCTCGTTGCCCCGTACATGAATGTCGACGGCCGGGAACGCCTGCTCGATCACGCGGAGGAGGGCGTCCCCCGAGCCCAGAACGGTCACCATGGGGTGCTTGGCCGGTACGACGAAGTGGGCGCGCGCCTGCGGCGGCTGCGGCTCCTGCTGCTTTGTCGGTGTCTGAGTCATGGGCCGGCGCTAAGGCCTGCTCATCCCGCTTTCTGCTGATCGAATGACCCGAAGGGCCTTGGTGTTCCAAGGGTACGACGTGCGCCCGCCCGGGCCGAGAGGATTTGGGCCACCCCGCTCGCTCACGCCGGGCCCTCACGGACTTGGTCGGTCTTCCTGCTCTCCCCCTGCCTTCGGCGGGAGGTGCCCCCACCCTCCGCGGGAGGCCTCGTCCCTCGGCCGCCGGGAGCTCGGGCGTCAGCCCCACCCCGTTCCCGGTCAGTCCTCCTGCTCACTCCCTCCGCGGCCGGCCTCGTCCCTCGGCCACCCACTCCGGGAGCTCGGGCGTCAGCCCTCCGCGGGCACTCACACCACTCCCCCGTGCGGCCGGCTCACGCCGGACGGAAGCCGATGGTCGGGACCGCGCGGCGCAGCGGCCAGGGGCGGGTGCCGGCCGGCAGGAGGGTCTCCAGGAAGGCGTAGCGGGTCAGGACCTCACGGTGGACGGCGACCTCGCCCGCGTACGCCTTCACCTGCTGCCACCAGCCGGCGATCTCGATCCAGCCGGGCGCCGACAGGGAGCCGCCGAACTCCTGGACGGACAGCGCCGCGCACAGCGAGGCGAAGGCCAGCCGGTCGGCGAGCGGCCAGCCGGCCAGCGTGCCGGTGACGAACCCGGCCACGAACACGTCGCCCGCGCCCGTCGGGTCCAGCGTCTCCACCAGCAGCGCGGGCACCTCGGCGGTCTCGCCGGTCGACGAGTCCACCGCGCACGCGCCCTCCGCGCCCAGCGTGACGACCGCGAGCGGCACCAGCTCGGCGAGCTTGCGGACGGCCTCGTGCGGGGTGGCGGCACGGGTGTAGTGCATCGCCTCGGCGGCGTTCGGCAGGAACGCGGTGCAGTGCCGCAGCCCCTCCAGGTCGACGGGGTCCCAACGGCCGGTCTCGTCCCAGCCGACGTCGGCGAAGATCTTCGTGCCGGAGGCGGCGGCGTCCGCGATCCAGTCCGGGGTCTCCTCCCCCGCGTGCCCGTGGTGCCCGAGCGCGGCGACCGCGGCCCGCGCGGGCGGCGGGCAGGCGGGCACCGCGTCCTCGGGCGGGGGCGCCCGGTGCCCGTGGCTGACCATCGTGCGCTCCCCCTCGTACGCCATCGACACGGTGACCGGCGAGTGCCAGCCGGGCACCCGGCGGGACAGGCCGAGGTCGATGCCCTCCCCGGTCTGCAGGCTGTCCCAGCAGTAGTCGCCGTACATGTCGTCCCCGAAGGCCGCGGCGAGCGTGGTCCGCAGCCCGAGCCGGGCCAGCGCGGTGGCCATGTTCGCGATGCCGCCGGGGCTCGATCCCATGCCGCGGGCCCACGACTCCGTACCGCGTACGGGCGCGCTGTCCAGGCCGGTGAAGATGATGTCCAGGAACACGGTGCCGGTCAGGTAGACGTCGGTGGCCGGGTCCCCCGGTACGCGCAGGGCGCCGAGCGGGTCGAGAACGGGCTGATCCTCCATGCTTGACACTGTGCATGAAGAGCCGTGCGGGCGTGTAGCTGCTGCGCGCGGCCCGTGGCGGACGGAGTCTGATGAGACTGACGATTCTCGGTGGCGGCGGATTCCGGGTGCCGCTGGTCTACCGGGCGCTGCTGGACGAGCCGGCGGTGAGCGAGGTGGTGCTGTACGACACGGACGCGGGGCGGGTGCGGGTGATCTCGTCCGTGCTGAGCGCCCTGCGGGCGGCCTCGCGGGGCCCGGAGGGGTTCGCCGGGCCCGCCGTGCGCGTCGCCCACGACCTGGACGACGCCCTGCGCGGCGCCGACTTCGTCTTCTCCGCCATCCGCGTCGGCGGTACGGCCGGGCGCGTGCGGGACGAGCGGGTGCCGCTGCGGCAGGGCGTACTCGGGCAGGAGACGGTGGGCGCGGGCGGCGTGCTGTACGGGCTGCGGACGCTCCCGGTGGCGGTACGGGTGGCCGAGCGGGTACGTGCCCTCGCCCCGGACGCGTGGGTGATCAACTTCACCAACCCGGCGGGCATGGTCACCGAGGCGATGTCCCGGGTGCTGGGCCCGCGGGCGATCGGGATCTGCGACTCGCCGGTGGGCCTGGTCCGGCGGGCGGCCCGGGCGGCGGGCGCGGACCCGGACGCCCCCGGCTTCGGTTACGACTACGTGGGCCTGAACCACCTCGGCTGGCTGCGGCGGCTCACCCTGGACGGCCGCGACCTGCTGCCCGGACTGCTCGCCGACCCGGCCGCGCTGGGCTCCTTCGAGGAGGGACGGCTCTTCGGCCCGCAGCTGCCGGCGATGCTGGGCGCGCTGCCCAACGAGTACCTGCACTACTACTACTTCCGGCGGGAGACGCTGGCCGCCGTCCGGTCCGCTCCCGCCACCCGCGGGGAGTTCCTCGACCGGCAGCAGTCCGGTTTCTTCGCGGCGGCGGGCGGTCTGCTGCCCGGGGCCGCGTACGAACTGTGGGAGCGGATGCGGCTGGAGCGCGAGGCGACATACCTGGCGGAGAGCCGGGAGGCGAGCGGCGGCTGGCAGCGCGACCCGCACGACCTGGAGGGCGGCGGTTACGACCGGGTGGCGCTCGCGCTGATGCGGGCGATCGCGCGCGACGAACGTACGGTGCTGATCCTCAACGTGCCCGGCGGCGGCGCGGTCTCCTTCCTCGACCCGGACGCCGTCGTCGAAGTGCCGTGCGAGGTGGGGGGCTTCGGGGTGCGCCCGCTGCCGGTGGCCCCGCCCGACGAGCACCAGGCGGGACTGATGCTGAGCGTGAAGGCGGTGGAGCGCGCGGCGATCGAGGCCGCGTCGACGGGTTCGCGTACGGCTGCGCTGCGTGCGCTGGCGCTGCATCCGCTGGTGGACTCCGCGAGTGCGGCGAGCCGGATCCTGGACGAGGTGTGGGGGTGAGGGCGCCGGGGGGCGGTGACGGTGTTTCCGCGTCGTGCCGCGCATGACCGCCCTTCCTGACTTCTCGCCTCGCGCAGTGCTACCCGCAGCACAAACGCTGTTGAACAGTCCTCCCCGCGCGTTCGGCATGCCGCCGGCAGTCCCGGACATGGGCCAGGCATGCCCGGTAAGCGACCTCCGCCCCGCCCCTCAGCGATGTTCACGCCGGCGGGCACAAGGTGTTCAGGGCCGGAGACGTCCTGCGACGGGTCCCTCTGCGGCCACTCCCCTACGCCCACCGCGTCTCCCGCCAGACGTCCAGGGGGGCGGGCACCGAACTCGTTCGCCGCACCTGGACGCACACGGCCAAGGCCGTGCCGCACTGTCGTGCAGGTTCGGATATTCGTGGGCGCGGAATAGCTCCTGCTGATCAGCCGTGTATAGGGTCGCTGATCATGACTGATGACTGGCAGAAGGACCGGATCGGTAGCGCCCTTCGAGGTGAGAATCCGACGGTGCTCCGGAGGTTGGAGGCCGGGTTCGCGGTGGTCGGGGACGTTCAGTTCCTGCCGGGATACTCGGTGCTGCTGGCGGATGATCCTGCTGTTCAGCGGCTATCGGAGCTTCCACGGAGTAAGCGGCTGGCGTTCCTGGCTGACATGGACAGGCTTGGGGAGGCCGTCGAGCGCGCCTGCAGCCGGTTGGATCCTGCCTTCCGGCGGGTCAACCTGGAGATTCTCGGAAACACCGACCCGTTCCTGCATGCGCATGTGTGGCCGCGGTTCGAATGGGAGCCGACCGAACTCGTGAGCAAGCCCGTGTGGCTGTATCCGCGGGAACGGTGGAGCGACGAGCGGTATGCACTCGGCCAGCAGCACGACGCCTTGTGTAAGGCGATCGGCGAGGAGCTGGACCGGCTCGCTGCTTGACGATCCGCAACAAGGTCCCGTCATGATCGACGGGCTACCTCGGCTGCGTAGGCGGTTCTGACGGCTCCTGCCGCCCACCGTTCGGCCGCGAAGGAGCTGACCCCGAGGAGCCGCTGGAGGACGGCTGGGGGCATCTGGATACAGAGATCGAGCAAGGCAGCGCATCGCGCGGCTTCGGAGGGGAGTCCGATGTTGCGGAGCCTACTTGCGAGTCGGCGGCTGGTCAGCGGCTTGCCGGGGCGCTGGGTCGGGAAGAGCCAGGGTGCGTTCTGGTCGTTGGACATCACCATGTGCTCATGGCTGCGGGCGATCTCAACGAGCTGGAGGCCGGTCAGTGGACCCGCGGCCCGGAGACTCAGATGCAGCTCGATCCCGCCGTTGCGGTACGCCTCCTCGGCACGCACCGCAAGTTCTTCCCTGGCCTGCGCCTTGAGCAGCGGCGCGTCGTCGAGCCCTTGGAACTGCCGCTCCACCAGCGCCGCGACGGCCGCCGCCCGGCCGTCGGGCGCGAGGTCGATCCGGAACCAGCCGGAGGGCAGCAGGAGGGTGTAGTCGGACGGCGCGTCCCCCTGCTCGGTCCCGCGGGCTGCGGGCTGCGAGACCGTCATGAGGCGGGTTCCTCCTGACCGGGTGCGGGGCGGTCGAGGCGCAGCCTGCCGTGCAATTCGTGGGCGGCGAGCGGGAGGAGGGTGCCGAGCAGCGCCAGCACGGCGAGGGTGACACCGACGGCGCGGGCGGTGGGGTGGCCTTCGACCAGCGCGCAGCCGAGGAGGCCGATGGCTCCGGTGCCCAGTGCGACTCCTGTTCCCGCGCCGCCCGACTGGCTGCTCGGGAAGCGGGTGACACGGCGGGCGACGGCCGGGCGCAGGGAGGAGAGATCGGTGTCCATCGCGGCCACCCGGTGCTGCGGCCAGTGCTCCTTCGCTGCGAGTTCCCGGTCCCTGACCGGAAGGGCGGTCGCCGTCACCAGCTCCTTCCACCTGGCCTCCCCCTTCGCCCCGGCGAACCAGCAGGCCCACGGCAGAGCACCGCGCACCTGCCCGTCAGGACCGTGCAGTTCGACGGCGACCGAGGAGCGGGTGCCATGCTCCACAATCCGCACCAGGGCGGCCACGCGGTGGGGGCCGGTACGCGGCAGCCAGCGTTCCTGACCGACCTGGTCGACCAGGACGAGGTCGCGGTCCTGGACGCGTACGGCGGCCGTCGTCACGAAGCGGACGGTCATCCCGGCGCCCGGCTCGGGGTCGGGTGTCACGCGCAGGCCACCCGGCGACGGAAGCCGGCGCTCCCGCAGGGCGGTCTGGGCCCGGGCGGCGAGGGTGAGCAGCGGCAGGAGTACGGCCGCGCCGGCGGTGACCACCCGTGCCCCGACCGGGGGGCGGTCCACCGGGAGGATCGCGATGACGAAGGCCACGAACCAGACGGCGAGGGCGGCGCCGCGGCCCAGCGTGTTCCAGACCGGCAGGAGCCTGCCCGGCCGGGCCCAGGCGCTTTTGTCGACGGTCGCGTTGTCCCGCTCCCGCACCGTCGTCACCGGTACCCGCAGGTCCGCCAGCAGCCCGGCGACCCCGGTCACCGCGAGCAGGCGTTCACCGCGGGGCGGCTCGGCGGCGAAGGCCGCCCCTTCCGGCAGCCAGTCGTCGAGTTCGATCCGCAGGACGCACCGGTCCTTCGCGTTCCGGAGATCGACGTACCCCCAGGGCCCGGGCAGGTCCGGCCCCATGCGGCCCCCGACGGGCGGGCCGGGCGCGTCGACGTGGACGGCGCGCCGGATGCCGCCGTCACCGACGAGGTGGCGGCGCTCGGTGCCGTGCCGGTCGCGTACCACCACGTCGCGCTTGTCGCGGAAGACACAGGCATTGCGCAGGACGTCGAGCCCCGGGCTGCGGCGGGCGGCGGGCCGCAGCGCCGGCTCGGGCTGTTCGCGGGTGGGGGGCAGGGCGCCCGGCGTGGGCGCGCTCACGATCGGCCCCCGTCGACACGGGCCTGCCACGCGTGCGGCCCACGGGTGGCCGGACATCCGGAGTAAGTGGGGGCGGGACTGCAC
Source organism: Streptomyces sp. (assembly GCF_036524955.1). GTDB lineage: Bacteria > Actinomycetota > Actinomycetes > Streptomycetales > Streptomycetaceae > Actinacidiphila. The sequence continues at coordinate 27,682 of NZ_DATDBG010000143.1, read as the reverse complement.
AGTTCGCGGCCGAGGCGGGCGACCTCCTCCGGATCGCCCGGTACGGGGTCGCCGTCTTCGCCGAGCACTTCGCAGCCCTGAGTGGGACGGGTCATGTCCGGTCAGGTGCCGTCGCCGACGGTGAAGCTGTGGGCGATCTCGTCGGCGATCGGCACGATGAAATCAGCGACCCCGGGGGTGGCCCAGGAGAACAGCAGCAGGAACGCCCCCTCGGAGCCAGTCGGCAGCACACCGTAGGTGACGGTCTCCACCAGAGTGCTCGGGCCGCCGAATCCCGTCCGCCGGTCCGCCAACGCCTGCCGGATCCGCACCGCGGGCCCGGCCGGCAGACTGGCCCGCTCCACCTCCGGCTCCCCGAAGTCGGGTGCGGAGAAGGTCCCGACGATCCAGTCGAGCGTCGGCTCCGGCACCTCACCGTCCGGGCGGACGGCCTGTACTTCCAGCACCGCCATCACCGCGTCCATCTCCGGCGGGGCCGGGCAGTAGGCGAACGCGAGGATCGGCTCACGGCCGCGCCCGTCCTCGGCATGCTCACGCAGTTCATGCATGAGGCCCCTGGAACCTCCGAGCACCTTGGCCTGTTCCTTCGCCCACCGGCGGACATTGACGTCTCCTCGGACCGGCAGCGGAATCCAGTCCTCGGGGCACTCGATCCCGAAGTTCCAGGTGTCGCCCATACGCTCTCAGCAGTTCCCTTCGTTGCGCCTTGCTTCACATCCACCGGAAGGACAGGGCGACGGCGTCGAACAGGTCCGCCATCGCGTCGGCCACCGGATCGAGCGGCGTGGAGAACGACAACAGCAGGTACGCCTCGGTGCCCGGCACGGGCAACCGGTAGTCGACGGACGTCACCGGCAGCGTATTGCCGCTCGGATCGTCCGGCGCCGGAACGCTCCGCGTCCTGACCCGTACAGCACGTCCGGTCGGCAGCTCCTCGACGCTGATCTCCTGACCGACCGGCCCGTGCTCCGAAAGGTACGCCGCCAGGTCCTCCGGTGCTGTCGCACCCGGCCGCTGCGAAGGCACGAGCGTGATCAGAAGTGCGGCGGGCACGGTCAGCGGACCCGCCGCCTGGAGGCTCAGATACAGCTCGATCCCGCCGTTGCGGTACGCCTCCTCGGCACGCACCGCAAGTTCTTCCCGGGCCTGTGCCTTGAGCAGCGGCGCGTCGTCGAGCCCCTGGAACTGCCGCTCCACCAGCGCCGCGACGGCCGCCGCACGGCGCTCAGAATCAAGGTCGATCCGGAACCAGCCGTCGGGCAGCATCAGCCAGTAGTCCGTCGGCTCGTTGGGCGCTCCGGCGCCCGTCTCGGCGTCCGCAACTGTCATGGGGGCGACTCCCCACGGGCGGGAAGAGATCTCAAGAGCCGACCTCACGGATGGCCGCATCCTTCACATTCAGCGAGTCCCAGGCTTTTGCCTTGTCGCTCAGGTCCACCACGATCCCGGACCACGTAGTGCCCTGCCAGATCTTCAGGTGCAGCTTGGCGATGTCGGCGACCTTCTTGACGGCCGGGAGGTCGGCGATGTCCGGTGCGAGGCCGGTGGCCACCTTGTCGATGTCGGCGGACAGTGCCGGATCGCCGATCCGGAACCGGACGCCCTGCCACGTGGATCCCTCGAACAGTCTCGGGAAGTCGCGGAACGCCTTGAGTTCCTTCACCGTCTGCCAGCTCTCCTTGGCGATAGCGACCGGGTTCGCCGCCTCGCGTACGCGGGCCCAACCCGGGAACCAACTGCCCGGCGCCTCGGTAACAGCCTTGTACGCCTCGCGGCCACGCGGAGCGTCTTCCGCCGCGCGATTGGCTGCCTTCCAGGCCTTCTGCACAGTGGTGTTGTACCCCTTCGTGCCCTTCTTGAGCCCGCGGGCGGCTACCTGCTCCATGGCCTTGGTGAATTTCGCGGATCTCGCGAGCCCCCGGGCACCGATGGAAGCCCCGCGTGCGGCTCCGATGGCGCCGCGGCCGATGCCGAACGTCGCCAGACCGACCGCGTCGAGGACGACGTCGAACCATGATCCTTCGCCGGCGAGGGCAAGGACAAGGTGCGCTGCGAGGGATACGACGGCAGCCAGGAGGGCGATGGTGCCCAGGATGCCCGCGAGTGCCGGGCCGATGACCGGGATCCACCCGACGCACAGGGACAGGATTCCACAGACCGTGGCGACGATCCCCGCGATGTCGGCGATCTTGCTGATCCAGCCCGCGTTCTCGTGAACCCAGTTCTTGAACTTGTCCCAGCGACTGTCCTTGAGACCGTCGTGGTCGATGGCGTGGCGGATCTTGTGGGCGGCGTGCTGGGCGGCGGTGTCGCGGATGTGTTTGGCGGTGTGGAGGGCGGCTCGGGCCTGGTTGAGGGCGTCGGCGGAGGCGTCGCGGCGGGTGGTGAGGGAGGCGAAGTGGGGGTCGTCGTCGGGGGTCTCGGGGGGTTTGCGGTCCAGGGCCCGCTGGGCGACGGTGTGTTCGGTGTCCGCGTCCTGCGCGTCGCGCAGCGCCTTGTCGGCCAACTTCTGGGCGCGGTGCAGGTCTCCCGCGTACGTGCCCTCGACCACGTCGGTGCCGAGCGCTGCCGCGGCCTCTTCGTAGCGGTGCAGGGCCTTGCGCAGCTTGCCCTCCGCCTTCTGCGCCTGGTCGCGGAACTCGTCGGCGGACTTGCCCTTCCACGATTCGACGGAGGCGAGCGCGCGGATCTCGTTGGCCTCCTTCTCGATCGCCTCGGCGGTCCTTCGCAGCTCACGGCCGAGGCGGGTGACCTCCTCCGGATCGCCCGGCACAGGGTCGCCGTCTTCGCCGAGGACTTCCCAGCCGTGGGCGGGGCGGGTCATGTCCGGTCCTTTGCGTCGGCCTTGTCGGTCGCGGTGAGCGCCTGGGCGAGATCCATGTCGATCCGGTCGAAGGTTTTCGCGGCCTCGTCGGTGATCTTCGCCAGCCGCTCCAGCTCGTCCGTCAGCTTCCTGCGGTGGACTGTCCAGTTGCTTCCGAAATCATGGAACATGTCCACCAGCAGATCGGACCCGAGTTCGGTGCGGCCGTAGCCGTCCGCCGGGTTGCCGTGGTGCGCGAATTCATCGTGGATACGGGTGAGCGCCTGGGCGCACTGCGCGATCCGCGTGGTGCTCGCGACGAGGTCGCCGTCCCCCATGCGTGATCCCAGCCTCGTGGCCGCTGTGCCTCCGACTCGACCAGCACATTAACAAACGCTCACGCCCGGGACCGGAGGAAACGCGCAACTCCGGTGACATCAGCGGCGTTTGGGGAACGGGATGCGGGTCATGTCCTCGGCGACGGTCAGGTCGCCCTGGAAGCCGGCGGCGCGGGCCTCGGTGGTGAACGGGGCGGGGTCGGGGTAGCGCTGGGAGAAGTGGGTGAGGACGAGATGGCGGACGGCGGCGTCGCGGGCGACGGCGGCTGCCTGGCCGGCCGTCAGGTGGCCGTGGTCGGCGGCGAGACGGGCGTCCTCGTCGAGGAAGGTGGACTCGATGACGAGGAGGTCGCAGCCGGCGGCGAGGGTGTGGACGCCCGGGCACAGGCGGGTGTCCATGACGAAGGCGAAGCTCTGGCCCGGACGTGGTTCGCTGACCTCGGCGAGGGTGACGCCGCGGAGGACACCCTCGCGCTGGAGACGGCCGATGTCGGGTCCGGTGATGCCGTGGGCGGCGAGGCGGTCGGGGAGCAGACGGCGGCCGTCGGGTTCGGTGAGCCGGTAGCCGTAGGACTCGACGGGGTGCGACAGGCGTACCGCGGAGAGGGTGAAGGCGGCGGTGACGGCGAGCGGACCGTCGGCGGTGACGGGCTCTTCACGGAGGTCGGCGGTCTCGTGGTACGCGGTGGCGTACCGGAGGCGGTCGAAGTAGCGCTGCCCGCTGACCGGGTAGTGCGCGGTGACCGGGTGCGGGACGCGGTCGAGGTTGATCCGCTGGATGACGCCGGCCAGGCCCAGACTGTGGTCGCCGTGGAAGTGCGTGACGCAGATCCGGGTCAGGTCGTGCGCGGCGACCCCGGCGTGCAGCATCTGCCGCTGGCTGCCCTCGCCGGGGTCGAAGAGGATGCCCTCGCGATCCCAGCGCAGGACGTAGCCGTTGTGGTTGCGCTGACGGGTCGGGACCTGGCTGGCGGTCCCCAGGACGACGAGTTCGCGGGACGACACGGGGTTCGCCGGGCTCCTACCGTCAGACCAGCCGCTGGAGGTCGCGCCCGCCCAGTACGTGGGCGTGCGCGTGGAACACGGTCTGCCCGGCGCCGGGTCCGGTGTTGAAGACGATCCGGTACCCGGTGGCGTCCACCTTCTCCTGTACGGCCACCTCGCCCGCCTCCCGCAGCACGTCCGCGGTCACCGCCGGGTCGCCGCTGGCCAGCGCGAGGGCGTCGGAGTAGTGCACCCGGGGAATGACCAGCACATGCGTCGGGGCCTGCGGGTTGATGTCCCGGAAGGCGACGGTCGTCTCGGTCTCCCGCACGATGGTCGCCGGGATCTCCCCCGACACGATCTTGCAGAACAGGCAGTCGGCCTGCGGTTCTCCCGCCATCTCGGCGGCTCCCTTCTCGAACGGTGCGGTGCGCTCCGCGCGGTTGGCGTGGTGCGGTGGTCTGGGCGGTCGGCTGTTGCGGCGGCTCGGTGCGGTACGGCGGCCGCGGCCGGTTCGGCTCCGGCCGGTTCGGTTCGGTTCCGGCCGGCGTGGTGCGGCCGGCGTGGTGCGGTCGGCCGACACGAGCCGTATGGCGTGGTCAGCACGCCGCCGCGCGGCCCAACCGCCCGGTCGGCGCGCACTCGCGCAAACACGTGCAGCCCGGCGCAGCCGGTTCGCATGCTACAGCTCCGCGGCCCGGCACGATCCTTCGGCGGGGCCCGCAGGTGCCCCGGCCCGGGGTCCCGGGAGACCGGACGCGGGGGCCGGGCGCACCGGTCGCGGACAGCCGGCAGCACCGGACCCGGCCGCCGAGGCCGAGCGGCGGCGCCGCCGCGGAAGACCGTGGCCGCGTCCCCCGAAGGCGCCGCCGTCACGGCAGCTCCGGGGGCCTCTTCGCCGGGTGCTCCTCCAGCGCGGCCAGGGCGAGCGCGATGGCCGTGTCGAGTTGCGGGTCGCGGCCCTCGGCCCAGTCCTGGGGGGTGTGGACGACCTCGACGTCCGGGTCGACGCCGTGGTTCTCGACCGCCCAGCCGAAGCCCTCCAGCCAGATGGCGTACTTCGGCTGGGTGACTGCGGTGCCGTCGACGAGCTGGTAACGGCTGTCGATGCCGACGACGCCGCCCCAGGTGCGGGTGCCGACCACCGGGCCGATGTCCAGCGCACGGATCGCCGCGTTGACGATGTCGCCGTCGGACCCGGAGAACTCGTTGGCGACCGCGACGACCGGGCCGCGGGGCGCGTCCTGGGGGTAGCTGAACGGGTGGGTGCCGCGGGGGACGTCCCAGCCGACGACGCGGCGGGCCAGCTTCTCCACGACGAGCTGCGACGTATGGCCGCCGCGGTTCTCGCGGACGTCCACGACCAGGCCCTCGCGGGCGACCTCGACCCGCAGGTCGCGGTGGAGGTGCGCCCAGCCACTGCTGACCATGTCGGGGACGTGCAGGTAGCCGAGCCGGCCGCCGGAGGCCGCGTGGACGTGGGCGCGGCGGCCGGCCACCCAGTCGTGGTAGCGCAGCGGCTCCTCGTCCGCGAGCGGGACGGCGACGACATGGCGTACCGGGCCGCCGGCGGCGGGGGCCACGGTGAGTTCGACGGGCTTGCCCGCGGTGCCGACCAGCAGCGGGCCCGGCCCGAGGATCGGGTCCACGGGGTTGCCGTCCACCGCGAGCAGCGTGTCGCCGGCCCGTACCGCCACACCGGGCGCGGCCAGCGGTGAGCGGGCCTCCGGGTCGGAGGACTCGCCGGGCAGCACCCGTGCGATCCGCCAGCCTCCCCCAGCCTCCGGCCGCGGGGACCCCTCTGTCGCCGCGCTCGCGTCCGCGCGGGCGAGGTCCGCGCCGAGCAGGCCCTGGCGGTGCAGCGGGTCGCGGTAGCCGCCGGGCGGGATGACGTACGCGTGCGAGGTGCGCAGTTCGCCGTGGAGTTCCCAGAGCAGGTCGACCAGGTCGTCGTGGGTGGCGATGCGGTCCAGCAGCGGGCGGTAGCGCTCGCCGACGGCGTCCCAGTCGAGGCCGCCCATGTCGGCCCGCCAGAAGTTGTCGCGCATGAGGCGGTGCGTCTCGGCGTACATCTGCCGCCACTCGTCGGCGGGGCGGACGGTGACCCTGATACGGGACAGGTCCACGCTCACCGAACTGTCGGAGTCCTCGTCGGCCTTGCTGTCGGCGGGCGCGACCCGCAGCTGCGACCCACTGGTCAGCAGCACCTTGGTTCCGTCGCCGGTGACCGCGAAGTCGTCGGTGTCGTCGGCGATCGTCTCGGTCCGCAGCCTGCCCAGGTCGTAGCGCTCCAGCACGGTGCCGGGCGGGTGCGCCTCGGGGGTGGCCAGCGCCGCGCCGAGTGTGCCGACCAGCGGGTGCCGCAACCACAGCACGCCGCTCTTGGCGGCACGCAGCCCGGTGTACCGCCCGGCCTCCACCGGGAACGGGACGATGCGGTCGGCCAGGCCCTCCGGGTCCACTTTGGTGGCGGGGGTACGCGGCCGGTCCCCCTCGGTGCCGCCCTCCTCCGCGACGGGGGTCTCCGTCTCGTCCGCGGGGGTCTGCGGCTCCTCGTCGTCCGCGTCGTACGGGCGCCCGTGCCGCTGCGGTCCGAACGGCGACGGGGTCGTCGCGGCCAGCGTGATCAGGTACGGACGGCAGGCGTTGGGGAAGGACAGGTCGAAAACGTGCGCGTCGTAAACCGGGTCGAAGGCCCGCTCGGACAGGAACGCCAGGTGGCGGCCGTCGGCGGTGAACGCGGGCGCGAAGTCGTTGAAGCGCAGCTGCGTCGCGTCCACCACGGTCAGGTCGGCGGTGGTGGCGAGCTTGACCTGCCGCAGCGAACCGGGCCCGGGGTGCGACCAGGCGAGCCAGGCGGAGTCCGGGGAGAAGGCGAGCCCCGACGCGTCACCCGCGTCACCGGCCACCACCTCCCGTACCTCACCGGTCTGCGTCTCGACCAGCAGCACCCGGCCGTCGTGCGAGGCGACGGCGATCCGGTGCCCGTCCGGCGAGACCTCGATCTCGTGCACCCGGCCGAGGCGCCCGGCGGCGAGCCGGCGCGGCGCCGTACCGGCAGGCAGTCCGGTGGCGGGGGCGACCTCCAGCGCGTCGTCGCCGTCGGCGTCCGTCACCCAGACGACCTGCTGGTCGCCGTCGCCGCCCTGCGAGAACACCCGCGGGTGCCGGGTCCGCACTCCCGGCTGTGCGGCCAGTGCCCGTGCGGGGCCACCGCGGTGGGTGATCCAGTGGGTGGTGCCGCGGATCTCGACGGCGCTGCCGCGGCCGGTACGGTCGGGGCGCGCGTCGCCGAGGTGGTGGGCGGCGCGCACGGGGTGCGGCTGGAGGTCGGTGCGCTGGCCGCCGAGGGTCACCTCCAGCGGGCGCGGTGCGGCGTCCGGGTCGGTCAGGTCGTCCAGCAGGTGGATACGGCCGGCCGCGACGTACGCGACGCGCGTGCCGTCGGTGGCGGCATGGCGCGCGTAGAAGCCTCCGAGCGGGCTGTGCCGGCGCAGGTCGGTGCCGTCGGGGAGGCTGGAGTAGACGGCGCCCTCGCCCTCGTGGTCGGAGAGGAACGCGATCCGCTCCCCCACCCACATCGGGCACTCGATGTTGCCGTCGAGGTCGGCGTGCACGCGCTGGAACGCGCCGTCGCCGTCGCGGTCCAGCCACAGCTTGCCGGCGGTGCCGCCGCGGTAGCGCTTCCAGTGGGCGGCCTCGCGGGTCATGGTGGCGGTCTGCAGGAGGACGGGGGCGGCGGTCGCGGGGCCGCCGTTCCCGGAGGCGCCTTCCGGCCCGCCTCCCGGATCCCCGCCGGCCACCGGGCCGTACGCCAGATCGCCGACCGGCCCGTACGGCAGTCTCACCGCCGGTCCGCCGTCCAGCGGCAGCAGCCGCGCCCAGGTGCGGCGCGTCGACGGCTCACCCTCGGCGGTGACCACGACGAGCTCGCCGCCGGGCGTCCAGCCCCGTACCGCCGTCCGCCCGTTCCCCCAGTACGTCAGGCGCCGCGCGGGCCCACCGTCCACCGGCGCCACGTGCACCTCGGGCGCGCCGTCGCGCGTGGAGGTCCACGCCACCAGCTCGCCGTCCGGCGAGATCCGCGGCCGGCCCACGGGCATGTTGTCCGCGCTCACCCGCCATGCCCGGCCGCCGTCCAGCGGCGCCACCCACACGTCGTCCTCCGCGGTGAAGGCGGTCAAGTCGCCGTGCGGATGCGGGTTTCTGAGATACGAGGGCAGCGTCAGCGTGCGCCTGGCGTTGCGCGGCGTCGGCCTCTCGGGCGTCGGGTGCGTCACAACGCCACCCTAACCACGCTCAACCGCTGGCAGCAGTACGGGCGGTGGAGTTGCCCGGGCCTTGACGGAGCCCCGGGCCGCGTCGGGGGCTCCGTCAAGGCCCACCGGGGTCGGTCCCCGGGTCAGCCGGTGGTCAGCGGGGCGTTCAGGCCCTGGACGGAGGTGCGCGGGGTGAGCCGGCTCCCGGGTGCCACCGGGCTGGGGAAGCCCAGGACGGCCAACTCGCCGTTGACCTGGTTCTGGGCCCCGCAGTTGCTGGTGCAGACGGTGGGCGGGTCGGCGACCTCGGTGGCGTCCTCGCCGGTGACCATGCCCATCCGGCCGCCGCTGGCGACGTCCCAGATGCTCGGGCGCGGTGACCAGCGGGAGGACGGGGACCAGCAGGGAGAACGCGGCGCCTGCGGCCCACCCGAGGTGCCGTCGCCGGGTACGTGGCATTGCCATCTGGAGAGTGCTCCTTCGTCCGTACGTTTGCGGTTGCGATGCGCGGTTCGCTGTGGGCGGTTCGCTCTGTGCGTGGGCGGTTCGCGGTGCGCGGTGCGGGGCGACCGGAGTGATCGCCCGCCCCTCCGTACGGGGCACGACGCCCAGTTGTTCAATGCGCAAGCAATCTTTTGCGTAAGGGAGTTGGGTTGCCGTCGGTCGCGGGCGCGCGGGCGCCGCGGGACCGGCCGTGGACCCGGTCAACGGGCTGTCGCGGCGGCCCCGGCCGGACGCCGCGGGTCACCAGCAGCGCCGGTTCGTCGCGGACGCGGCCCACGAGCTGCGCAGCCCGGTGAGCGGCCTGCGCGCCCTACTCGACGTGGCGCCCCGGCACCCCCGGTCGACGCGGGTGGGACGCGCCGGCGCCCGAACTCGTGGCGGAGACCCGGCGGCTGTCCCGGCCGGTCGACGATCTCGTCCAGCCGGCCCGGCTCGACGCCCGCCCCACGCACCGCGAGCACCCGGTGAACGCGCCGATCTCCCGCCCCGTCGGCGGCCACCGTGGGCCTTCCCGCCGTGGGGGCGGGGCGGCGTGCTGAGATCCTGGGTGGCACCACCGTCCACGTCACCTGGCCCGCACCGCCTTCGGCCACTGACCGCGCCGCCACCGGCAGCGGCGGACCGCCATCGCAGGAGCAACGAAGTGCACCGACTCACGTACGACGACATCAAGGCCGCCACCGGTCGGATCGCCGGACGCGTCCGCCCCCTCACCCTCGCCCGGGTCGAGCCCGACACGATCCGCACCGCCCGCCGCGCCCCCGTGGACGGCCGCTCCGAGGAGCCCTGCCAGGTCTGGCTGGCGCTCGAACACCTGCAGCACACCGGCTCGTTCAAGGCCCGCGGCGCGCAGAACTTCATCGAGGCCCACCGCGGTGCGGGAACCCTGCCGGACGCCGGGGTGACGATCGCCTCCGGCGGCAACGCGGGCATGGCGTGCGCGTGGGCCGCCCAGCAGCAGGGCGTCACCGCCACCGTGTTCCTCCCGGAGACCGCTCCCCGGGTGAAGGTGGCCAAGCTCCGCTCGTACGGTGCCGACGTGCGCCTGGTCGGCTCGGAGTACGCCGAGGCCCTGGTCGCGTGCGAGGAGTTCGCGGCGGCGACCGGCGCACTCGCCTCGCACGCCTACGACCACCCGTTGATCGCCGCGGGCGCGGGCACGCTGCTGGAGGAGATCCACGCCCGGATCCCGGACCTGGACACGGTGGTGGTCGCGGTCGGCGGCGGCGGGCTGTTCGCCGGGGTGGCCACCGCGGCTCAGCACCACGGCATCCGCACGGTGGCGGTCGAGCCGGAGAACTGCCGCGCCCTGAACGCCGCTCTGGAGGCCGGCCGCCCGGTCGACGTCACCGTCGACTCCATCGCCGCGGACTCCCTCGGCGCCCGCCGTGCCTCCGCCATCGCCCTGCACGCCGCCCAGCAGGACGGCGTGCGCTCCGTGCTCGTCCCGGACACCGAGATCCGGCGCGTCCGCCAGGCGTTGTGGGACCGTCACCGCATCGCCGTCGAGCACGGCGCCGCCACCGCGCTCGCCGCACTCATGCCACCGGCGAGCCACAACGCCGACGGGGACACGCCGAGCGGGCCCGCCACCGTCCCGAGCCTCGGCTACCGGCCCGGCAGCGCCGAGAAGATCTGCGTGGTGCTGTGCGGGGCGAACACCGACCCCGGCGACTTGGCGCACCGGGCCGCCGCTCTCTGACCACGCCGGCACCGGGCCGCGTCCACGATCCGCCCGCACGGGCCCGGCCCGGCGCGGCGGGCCCGCGTTCGCGGGTCCGGGCAGCCGGCCGACCCCAACGCCATCACCGCGCGCCGCACGTTGACGGGCACCGCCCCGGCCCGCGGGGAGGGTAGCACCTTACCCGACGGCAGGCACTTTGAGTAGCTTCATGTTTACCTTGAGCGAGCAGCGTGGCGCCCGTGTGCACAGCAGGGCAACGGCCGCCGGTGCACCGCCTGCCCCGCGGCGGGTGGTCGCACGCAGCCGTTACGGCACATCCAGTGGCCCATCCGGAGAGCACCAAGCAAAGGCGGTAGCCATGGCTGAGGAAGCCACTGGTCGACTGGGTCACGGAACAACTCGTCCACTGACGCCGTCCGGGGCCGCAGTCCCACCGGCCGCCGCAGCGACGCGCCCGGCGCACCGCAGGCCGCCCGCTACCACCGACCGTCCGCGGCGCGGTGACCGAGGTCCGCCGAGGTCCGCCGAGGTCCGCCGGAAAGGCGCTGGTGCCGCGTCGGTCAGGGTTCGCCCGTCAGGAGCGGCGTCCGGTGCGGTGCGGCGCAGGGCGCCGGATCGGCCTCGGAGGGGGCCTGATCGGTCGGTGCGGCGACACCGCGAGGTGCCGCGCCGGGCGTCGCGACCGGGCAAACTCCGGCTGACGCGGCCGACGCGGCACTAGCTCCAGCGGCCCGTGCGGGTCAGGAGGAGTGCCGTCGCGGCGACGCCCGCCGTCGACGTACGCAGCACCGTGGGGCCGAGGCGGTACGGGGGTGCGCCGGCGGTGGCGAAGGCGGTGAGTTCGTCGGGGGCGACCCCGCCCTCGGGGCCGACGACCAGGACGAGGGAGCCGGCGGCCGGCAGGTCGGCGGTGGCCAACGGGGTCGCGCCCTCCTCGTGCAGGACGCCCGCGAAGTCGGCGCCGCCGAGGAGGCCGGCGACCTGGCGGGTGGTCATCGGTTCGGCGACGGACGGGAAGCGGAGGCGGCGGGCCTGCTTGGCCGCCTCCCGGGCGGTGGACCGCCACTTCGCGAGGGACTTGGCGCCCCGGTCGCCGCGCCACTGCGTGACGCAGCGGGCCGCCGACCAGGGGACGATCGCGTCCACCCCGGCCTCGGTCATCGTCTCGACGGCGAGTTCGCCGCGGTCGCCCTTGGGGAGGGCCTGGACCACGGTGATACGGGCGGCGGGTGCGGGTTCCTCGCGCAGTTCCCGTACCTCCACGTCGAGGGCGTCCTTGCCGTCGACGGCGGCCACGACCCCGTACGCGCCGCGCCCCGCGCCGTCCGCGAGGACGATCTCCTCGCCGGTCTGGAGCCGCCGTACCGACACCGCGTGCCGGCCCTCCGGCCCGGTGAGGGTGATACGGGACGGCGAGCCGTCGAGGGCGGCCGGCTCGACCAGGAAGACCGGGGCCGTCATGCCAGGGCCCGCTGGGCGGCGTGGAGTTCGGCGACGAGGGTTTCCACGAGGGCGCCGGCGGACAGTTCGCGGGCCAGGCGGTGGCCCTGGCCGGCCCACAGCGACATGCCCTGCGGGTCGCCCGCCTCGGCGGCGGCCTTGCGCAGGCCCGCGGTGAGGTGGTGGATCTGGGGGTAGCCGGGCGGGGCGTACGGACCGTGCTCGCGCATGAAACGGTTGAGCAGGCCGCGGGCCGGGCGCCCGCTGAAGGCCCTCGTCAACTCGGTGCGGGCGAACACCGGGTCGGTGATGGCCCGCTTGTGCAGGGGGTTCGCGCCGGACTCCGGGGTGACCAGGAACGCCGTGCCGAGCGCGGCGGCGTCCGCGCCGGCGGCCAGTACGGCGGCGATCTGACCGCCGCGCATCAGCCCGCCGGCGGCGATCACCGGGAGGCGTACGGCCTCGCGTACCTGCGGGATCAGCGCGATCAGGCCGGTACCGGCGCCGGTCCCGTCGAGCAGGGGGTCGTCACGGTGGGTGCCCTGGTGGCCGCCGGCCTCGACGCCCTGTACGCACACGGCGTCGGCCCCCGCCCACTGGGCGGCCATGGCCTCGGCGGACGAGGTGACCGTCACAACGGTGTATGTACCTGCTTTGGAGAAGGCGTCGAGCACGGCGCGTTCGGGGCACCCGAAGGTGAAGCTCACCATGGGCACGGGGTCTTCGAGGAGGACGGCGACTTTCGCGTCGTACGCGTCGTCGCCGCCCGCCTCGGGGTCGCCGAGGGAGGTCCCGTACCAGGCGGCTTCCCCGGCGAGCTGTTCGGCGTAGACGGCGACCGCGGAACGGTCCACGGTAGCGGGCTGCGGCATGAACAGGTTCACCCCGAAGGGTTGCGAGCTCAGGTCCCGAAGCTGGCGGATCTCCTCGTACATCGCCTCCGAGGTCTTGTACCCGGCGGCCAGGAATCCCAGCCCGCCGGCGGCGCTCACGGCCGCCGCCAGCCGCGGATTGGACGCACCGCCCGCCATCGGCGCCTGAATGATCGGATACGCCGAGAAGGAGGAGAGTTCGGTCAACGCGGCCATGCGCACATCGTCCCATGCGCGCGGCGGTCGCTCCCGCGCCGGTCCACCCGCGGGGGCACACCGCGGCCCCGCGCCCCCACCTGCGGTTGCCCGGCACCGCCGAACCGCCCGGTGGGGCCGAACGCCGTCGCGGCGGCACAAGTGCCCCGCAGATTTCCTGCGCCCCACGGAAGGCACCCGCGGCCCCACTCCGCCCGCACTCACGGTGCGCCCGGCACCGCTGAGAACCGCCGACGTGGCCGATCACCGTCGCGGCGGATCGAGGGTGCCCCCCGCGGGTCCCCCGCGCCCCGCCCCTCGCGGTGTGCCCGGTACCGCAGGGCCGTCCGGCGGGTGCGGCTCACTCGGAGCGGGTCGGGGTACGGGGGCGCGCGGCACCCCTCACACCGCCGCGACAGCGCGCTCCGGCGGTGCCGAGCCCACCGCGAGGGTGGTCGAGGCACCGCCGGAGGGAAGGGCACCCGCCGGGCGGACACCCCCCGGAGCGGGCGTTCTAACGACCGTTGAAGGCGTCCTTGAGGCGGGAGAAGAGGCCCTGCTGGCCCGGGGCGAACTGGCCGGTGGGGCGTTCCTCGCCGCGGAGTTTGGCGAGCCGGCGAAGGAGGTCCTCCTGGTCGGCGTCGAGTTTGGACGGGGTGAGGACTTCGACGTGGACGATGAGGTCGCCGCGACCGCCGCCGCGCAGGTGGGTGATGCCGCGCTGGTGGAGGGGGATGGACTGGCCGGACTGGGTGCCGGGCCGGATGTCCACCTCTTCGAGGCCGTCCAGGGTCTCCAGCGGGCACTTGGTGCCGAGCGCGCCAGCGGTCATGGGGATGGTGACCGTGCAGTGGAGGTCGTCCCCGCGTCGCTGGAAGACGGGGTGCGGGACCTCCCGGATCTCGACGTAGAGGTCGCCGGCCGGGCCGCCGCCCGGGCCGACCTCGCCCTCGCCCGCGAGCTGGATGCGCGTGCCGTTGTCGACACCGGCCGGGATCTTGACCGTAAGGGTGCGGCGGGAGCGGACCCGTCCGTCGCCCGCGCACTCCGGGCACGGCGTGGGCACGACCGTGCCGAACCCCTGGCACTGCGGGCACGGCCGCGAGGTCATGACCTGGCCGAGGAAGGACCGGGTGACCTGGGAGACCTCACCCCGGCCACGGCACATGTCACAGGTCTGCGCGGACGTGCCGGGCGCGGCGCCCTCACCGCTGCAGGTGCCGCAGGTGACCGCCGTGTCGACCTGGATGTCCTTGGTCGTGCCGAAGGCCGCCTCGTCCAGTTCGATCTCCAGCCGGATCATCGCGTCCTGGCCGCGCCGGGTGCGCGAGCGCGGCCCGCGCTGCTGCGACTGCCCGAAGAACGCGTCCATGATGTCGCTGAAGTTGCCGAAGCCCGCGCCGAAGCCGCCGGCCCCGCCGCCCCCGCCCGCTGCGGAGAGCGGATCGCCGCCGAGGTCGTAGACCTGCTTCTTCTGCGGGTCGGAGAGCACCTCGTACGCGGCGTTGATCTCCTTGAACCGCTCCTGCGTCTTGGGGTCCGGGTTGACGTCCGGGTGCAGCTCCCGTGCGAGCCGGCGGAACGCCTTCTTGATCTCGTCCGGGCCTGCGTCGCGGCGCACGCCGAGTACGGCGTAGTAGTCCGTGGCCACTTACGACTCCGCCAGGATCTGTCCGACGTAACGTGCCACTGCGCGTACCGCTCCCATCGTTCCGGGGTAGTCCATGCGAGTCGGTCCGACTACGCCGAGTTTGGCGACTGCCTCGTCGCCCGAACCGTAGCCGACCGCCACCACGGAGGTGGAGTTGAGCCCTTCGTGAAAATTCTCATGACCGATCCGTACGGTCATGGTCGAGTCCTTGGCCTCTCCGAGCAGCTTCAGGAGGACCATCTGCTCCTCCAGCGCTTCCAGCACCGGCCGGATGGTCAGCGGGAAGTCGTGGTTGAAGCGGGTCAGGTTGGCCGCGCCGCCGAGCATGATCCTTTCCTCGGTCTCCTCCACGAGGGTTTCGAGGAGGGTGGCGAGGACGGAGGAGACCGCGGGGCGCTCGTCCGGGTCGAAGCTCTCCGGCAGGTCCTGGACCAGCGGCGGCACGTCGGCGAAGCGACGGCCGACGACCCGGCTGTTGAGCCGGGCCCGCAGGTCCGCGAGCAGCGTCTCGCCGACCGGCGCCGGGCAGTCGATCAGCCGCTGCTCGACCCGTCCGGTGTCGGTGATCAGGACCAGCATGATGCGGGCCGGCGCCAGCGACAGCAGTTCCACGTGGCGGACCGACGAGCGGGTCAGCGACGGGTACTGCACGACGGCCACCTGGCGGGTGAGCTGGGCGAGCAGCCGTACCGTACGGCCCACCACGTCGTCCAGGTCGACCGCGCCGTCCAGGAAGTTCTGGATCGCGCGGCGCTCGGCGGACGACAACGGCTTGACGCCCGCCAGCTTGTCCACGAAGAGCCGGTACCCCTTGTCGGTCGGGATCCTGCCCGCGCTGGTGTGCGGCTGGGCGATGTAGCCCTCGTCCTCCAGGACCGCCATGTCGTTGCGCACTGTGGCGGGTGACACACCGAGCCGGTGCCGCTCGGTCAGCGCCTTGGACCCGACCGGTTCCTCGGTGCCGACATAGTCCTGAACGATGGCACGCAGCACTTCAAGTCTGCGTTCGCTCAGCATCGCGCACCTCCAACCGTAATGTCCGACCCTGGGGCCTGCCTGGGGCCTGGCACTCATGCGTTTCGAGTGCCAGCTTCCCCGGAGCCAGTGTACGGCGAGGCGGCAAGGGGTCGGCAAGAGCGGCTCCCCACCTGTGTACGGGAGCGGGTGCGCGGGTGGACGCGGCGGCGGGGCGGGCGTACGGAAGAGGATGGGCGGGGCCGGGCAGGGAGGCGTGGTGCGGCGGGCGGCGGGGCGGGCACGGCGATAGCGTCGTCCTGTGGAGTCCGAGCAACCAGAGGAGTCGGCGGAGGCGGCGGAGGCCGCTGCTGCCGGGAACGCGGCGGGGCCCGTGCCCTGCGGCTCGGGGTGGGAACAGCTCGCCCCGGGGGTCGCGCGGCGGCGGCTGCCCCACCTCGACGTGACGATCGGCCTGGTCGTCGGCGCGGACGGGGTGCTGCTGATCGACACCGGGTCCACGCTCCGCGAGGGCGCCGAACTGCGCGGACAGGTCGAGGCGCTGACCGGCCGCGCGGTCACGCACGTCGTCCTCACCCACGGCCACTTCGACCACGTCTTCGGCACGGCCGCGTTCCCCGGCACGCAGGTGTACGGCGAACGGTCCCTGGACGGCTACCTGCGCCGCGAGCGGGAGGCGCTGCGGGAGTCCGCGGCACGGTTCGGCACCGACCCCGGGGAGGCCGCGGAGGCCGCCGCCGCGCTGGTCCACCCGACCCGCCCGGTCACCGGTGAACTCGCCCTCGACCTCGGGGACCGCCCGGTGCGGCTGGTCCACCCCGGCGCCGGGCACACCGGCCACGACCTGGCGGTGATCGTCCCGGGCGGCACCGCGAGCACCCCGACGGTGGTCTTCTGCGGCGACCTGGTCGAGGAGTCCGGCGAGCCGCAGGCGGACGGGGACTCGGTCCCCGGCGCCTGGCCGGCCACCCTGGACGCCCTGCTGGCCCTCGGCGGCGAGACGGCCCGCTACGTCCCGGGCCACGGCGCGGTGGTGGACGCGCGCTTCCTGCGTGCCCAGCGGGACGCGCTCGCGGAGCGCTTCGGGAAGCCGTCGTAGGGCGTGCGGGGCGCGGGGGCGCGGGCGGCGTAGGCCGTGCGGGGGTGCGGGGCGCGCGGGGCGTGGGGCGTACGGGGCCGGGGACGTACGGCTCGGGGCGCACGGGGCGGGCCGGGCCCTACGAGCCCAGGACGTACGCGGCAGGGGCCGTATGGGGCAAGGGCCGTACGGGGTCGGTGCGGCGGCTGCGCCTACCATCTCCTGCATGAGCGGCAGGAGTTACGACCCGGATCTCACCCCTCCCTGGAAGAGGTCCGCACCGGCCCCGGACGTGGCCGCGGAGACGGACCTCGTGGTCGAGGAGGCGACGACCGGCTTCTGCGGCGCGGTGACGCGGGTGGAGAAGACCGCGGAGGGCCTGACGGTCACCCTGGAGGACCGGCACGGCAGGCTCCGGGTCTTCCCGATGGTCCCGCGCGGCTTCCTCATCGACGGGAAGCCGGTCACGCTCGTACGGCCCCGGGCCCGCCCCGCCCCGCGCGGTCCGCTGCTGTCCGCCTCCGGCTCGGTCGCCGTCCCCGGCGTGCGGCCCCGGGTCGCCCGCGCCGGACGGATCTACGTGGAGGGCCGCCAGGACGCCGAACTCGTCGAACGCGTCTGGGGCCACGACCTCCGAGTCGAGGGCGTCGTCGTGGAGTACCTGGAGGGCGTGGACGACCTCCCGGCCCTGGTGGCCGCCTTCTCCCCCGCCCCCGACGCCCGCCTCGGCGTCCTCGTGGACCACCTCGTCCCGGGTTCCAAGGAGTCCCGCGTCGCCGCGGCGGTCACCGGTACCGACGTGCTCGTCGTCGGCCACCCCTACATCGACGTCTGGCAGGCGGTGAAGCCCTCCTCCGTCGGCATCCCGGAATGGCCGCTCGTGCCCCGCGGCGAGGACTGGAAAACCGGTGTCTGCCGCGCCCTGGGATGGACCCACCTCTCCACGGGCGAGGCCTGGCAGCGCATCCTCGGCTCGGTCCACACGTACAAGGACCTCCAGCCGGAGCTGCTGGGGCGGGTCGAGGAACTGATCGACTTCGTCACCGCGCCCGCCTAGGGCGTTCCCCTTGCCACGGTGTGCGGATCTCGCGTTGCGTCGGCTGCGTCCGCGCGGCACCGGACACGACCCCCGGGCGGATCGCGGTCGATGCGGCGGTGATGCCCCGGACGGCTGCTGAGGCTCGGAGCGTTCTTCCACCGGGCTCCTCCTGCGAGTGCCTCCTTCCGCGCCGAGGGCAGGTAGGCACCGCGAGCACCGTAAGCGCCCGCGCGCGGTGGCCGGTTCTGCGGTGGCCGGTTCTGCTGCGGCCGGCGGAGGTCACGCGCCGCCGGATGGTCGCACACCTCGCCGTGGTGCGGGCGGGAGGAGATGCCCAGGTCGCTGCAGCGCGCCGCTCGACGGCCCGCCCTCGCCCCGGAAGACGCTCGCGGGGTGTGTCGGACAGGCACTAGTCCACGAGGTCCCGCACCACCGCGTCGGCCAGCAGCCGTCCGCGCAGGGTGAGGACGGCGCGGCCCCCGGTGTACGGGGCGGGCTCCAGGAGGCCGTCGGTGACGGCGCGGGCGGCGGCCCGGGTTCCGGCCGGTGCGAGGAGGTCGAGGGGGCAGCCGGCGGCGAGGCGGAGTTCGAGGAGGATGCGTTCGATGCGGCGGTCCTCCGGGGTGAGCAGTTCGCGGCCCGCGGCCGGGGTGCGGGATTCCGCGAGGGCCTGGGCGTACGCGCCGGGGTGCTTCACGTTCCACCAGCGGACCCCGCCGACGTGGCTGTGGGCGCCGGGACCGGCGCCCCACCAGTCCGCGCCGGTCCAGTACAGCTCGTTGTGGCGGCAGCGCCCGGCCGCGGAGGTGGCCCAGTTGGAGACCTCGTACCAGCCGAAGCCCGCCGTGGTGAGCCGTTCCTCCGCGATCAGGTAGCGGTCGGCGTGCACGTCGTCGTCGGTCGTCGGTACCTCGCCGCGCCGGATGCGCCGGGCGAGCTGCGTCCCCTCCTCCACGATCAGCGCGTACGCGGAGACGTGGTCGGGCCCGGCGCCGATCGCGGCGTCGAGCGAGGCTCGCCAGTCGTCGTCGGACTCACCGGGCGTGCCGTAGATCAGGTCGAGGTTGACGTGCTCGAACCCGGCCGCGCGGGCCTCGGCCACACAGCGCTCCGGGCGCCCCGGGGTGTGCGTACGGTCCAGCACCCGCAGCACGTGCTGCCGCGCGCTCTGCATTCCGAAGGACACCCGGTTGAAGCCTCCGGCCCGCAGCGCCGCGAGGTACGCCGGGTCCACGGACTCCGGGTTCGCCTCGGTGGTCACCTCCGCGCCCTCCGCGAGCCCGAACTCCTCGCGGATCGCGCCGAGCATCGCCACCAGATCGGCCGCGGGCAGCAGCGTCGGGGTGCCGCCGCCGACGAAGACCGTGTCGACCGGCCGCGGGTCGTCCCCCAGCACCTTCCGGGCCAGCCGGACCTCCTCGATCAGCACGTCCGCGTAGTTCTCACGGGAGGCCAGCGCGCCGCCCGAACCGCGCAGCTCGCTCGCCGTGTACGTGTTGAAGTCGCAGTAGCCGCAGCGCGTCGCGCAGTACGGCACGTGCAGATAGAAACCGAGCGGCCGGCCGGCGGCGCCGTCCAGCGCGTGCGCCGGCAGCGCACCGTCCGCGGGCACGGGTTCGCCGTCGGGAAGTACGGAAGGCATCCTCCCAGTATCCGGCACACCACCGGGTCCCTGGCTCCCCGGTCCCGGCTCCCCGGTCCCGGTCGGGACAGGCCCCCTACCGCGCCTGGAGGACGAGGACCGCCAGGTCGTCGTCGGGCGGTGTCGTGTCGTAGTCGTGGACCGCCTGACGGATACGGTCCGCGACGTCCGCGGCGCGCAGGCCCGCGCAGGCGCGCAGCGCGCGGGCCAGGCCGTCGGCGTCGTCGAACTGGCGGTGGCCGCGGCGGCGCTCGGTGACACCGTCGGTGACACAGAGCAGGGTGTCGCCGGGGGCGAGGTCCAGCGTTTCGCTGGTGTAGCGGACGTCGTCGGAGATGCCGAGCAGCATCTGCGGCGCTGCGGCGGGCCGTACCGTGCCGTCGGACGCGAGGACCAGCGGGAGCGGGTGACCGGCCGAGGCGAGCGTGCAGCCGGCGCCGTACCCGGGGGCGTACGGCACGATCTCGCCGTACAGCAGGGACAGGAAACGGGGCTGGCCGTCCTCCCACGCGGCGGTCCCCCCGATCAGCGCGGTGGCGGCCTCGTCGGCGAGCGCCTTGTTGAGCCGGTCGAGGACGTCGGAGACGCCGTAGCCCTCGCGGGCCAGCAGGCGCAGCACGGGCCGGGCGATGCCGGTGAGGGAGGCGGCCTCCGGGCCGTTGCCG
The DNA here is from genome assembly GCF_036524955.1 of Streptomyces sp. Lineage (GTDB taxonomy): Bacteria > Actinomycetota > Actinomycetes > Streptomycetales > Streptomycetaceae > Actinacidiphila. The sequence goes on along the minus strand of NZ_DATDBG010000143.1, from coordinate 7,553 downwards.
CAGACGTCGCCGAGGGCGAAGCACCAGCGGCCGTCGCCGGCCGGGAAGAGGTCGTAGAAGTCGCCGCCGACCCAGTCGCCGGCCAGGGGCTCGTAGACCACGGCGTGCTCCACACCGGGGATCCGGCCGGCCGCGGGCGGCAGCAGACCGCGTTGCAGCACCGTACTGATCATGGCCTGGCGCGCGTACTGCCGGGCCGTGCCGAGCGCGAGGGCGACCCGGCGGGCGAAGTCCTCGACCAGGTGGATCAGTTCGTCGGCCAGGCCCAGCGGCCCGGTGCGGCCGAGCAGCAGCGTGCCGTGGCAGCGGCCGGCGGCGACCAGCGGGACGCTCAGCGCCTGGTCGGTCCTCCCGCCCTCCGCGGGTGGCCTCGTTCCCCCAACGCCCACTCCGGGGACCCAGGTGTCGGCCCTCGGGAGCGATTGGTCGGCCTTCCTGCTCTCCCCCTGCCTTCGGCGGGAGGTGCCCCCACCCTCCGCGGGTGGCCTCGTTCCTCGGCCGCCCGCTCCGGGAGCTCGGGCGTCAGCCCTCCGAGGCGCCCCGCCCTGGCCGCGTGGCGCGTCGTCGTCCATGAGCGGCCAGGGTGTGCGCCGCGCGCCGGGGCGGGTGGTGGGCTCGGGCGGCGACTTGTCCAGTACGGCGCGCAGGCCGTCGATACGGTGCTCCTCACTGTGCCAGACGTGCGACAGGCGGGGCGCGGCGCCGGCCGGGTACAGCCAGACCGCGCACCAGTCGGCGAGACGCGGTACGAGGAGCTGGGTGGCGAGGACGGCGACGTTCTCCTCGTCCAGTTGGCCGGCGAGCAGGTCGGACGCCTCGGCGAGGAAGGAGAGCGAGCCGCGGCTGATCCACTCCGCGTCGGCGCGGCGGGGCGCCTGGGCCGGGTCGGGTGCGAGGAGTTCGGCGGGGGCGCGGGGCGCGGGGACGTTTTCGGGGGCGGGGTGCTGCGGCGGGAGGGCCTGCGGGGCGGTTGCCTGGTCGGGGACGTCGACGGTGGCCTGCCGGGTTGCCCGGCCGCGGACGTCTTCGCGGGCGTCCTCGCGGGCGTCCTCGACGGCCAGGCGGCACCAGACGGTTTTGCGGTCGGGGCGGTACGTGATGCCCCACTCGTCGGACAGCTCGGCCACGAGGTGCAGGCCGCGGCCTCCCTCGTCGCGGTGGTCGTCGTCCTCGCGGCGCAGCATCCGGGTGGGGTGCCGGTCGGAGACCTCGATCACCAGCCCGGAGTCGAGGCGGCACAGCACGTCGGCGGCGGTGCCGGCGTGCACCACGGCGTTCGTCACCAACTCGCTGATCAGCAGGGTCGCGTCGTCCACGAGGCGGTCGGTGAAACCGGGGACCGCCCATTGGGCGAGCGTCGCCCGCAGGAAGCGCCGTGCGGTGCAGGCCGCCTGGGGGTTGCCGGGCACGGTCGTCCCCACGGGTTCCTGCGCGGCCGTGTGCCGCGGGGCGGCCGTCTGCCGGGCAGGGGCCTGCGCGGCCGTGAGTCTCGGGGCGGCGGTCGGCGGAGCCGCGTCCTGCGGAACCGTGAACGGGGTGCCCTGCGGGGCTGGGTGCTGCGGAGCCGTGGGTGGGGTGGGCCTCACGGTTCCGAGAGTGACACCTGACGCCTTCCGGGGTGCCGCGACGCCGGGCTGTTCCCCCCTTCCGGTCCCTTTTCCCCGGAGTCCGCCGCTGCGGGGCACCCCCCTCCGCTACAGTCCCGCGGCGTAGCGGCCGCGGGACCACAGGGGCGCGGGGAACTGCGCGACCGAACCCCACCGGCCGGCACCGCGGACGCGACGGGACGGTCCCGGCGCGTCCCGGCGCGCTCTGCCACGCGGCGTCCTGGCAGAGCGCGGCCCCACAAGGAGCCGCGCATACGCCGCCGGTGACCGCTATTTCTCCCGCGCGCCTTCGTACATCTCGTCGATGAGCGCGGCGAACTCCCGCTCCACCACCGGACGCTTCAGTTTCAGGCTCGGGGTGAGGTCACCGTGTTCCACGTCCAGGTCGCGCGGCAGGACGCGGAACCGCTTGATCTGCTGCCAGCGCTGAAGCCCTTCGTTGAGCCGGTTCACGTAGCCCGTGATCAGCTCATTGACCTGATCGGTGGCGACGAGGTCGCCGTACGCGCGGCCGTCGAGCCCGTTGTCCTTCGCCCAGCCGAGGAGCGTCGGCTCGTCCAGGGCGAGCAGCGCCGTACAGAAGTTGCGTCCGCCGCCGATGACCAGGACGTTGCTCACGAACGGGCAGACCGCCTTGAACCGGCCCTCCACCTCGGCGGGGGCGATGTACTTGCCGCCCGAGGTCTTGATGAGGTCCTTCTTGCGGTCGGTGATCTTGAGGAAGCCGTCGGGGGACAGCTCGCCGATGTCGCCGGTGTGGAACCACCCGTCGGGCTCCAGCACCTCCTCGGTCTGCTCGGGGAGGCCGTGGTAGCCCTGCATGATGCCGGGGCCGCGCAGCAGGATCTCGCCGTCCTCGGCGATCCTCACCTCCAGACCGGGCAGCGCCTTGCCGACCGTACCGGTGCGGTACGCCCTGCCGGGGTTGACGAAGCTCGCGGCGCTGGACTCGGTGAGGCCGTACCCCTCCAGGACGTGGATGCCGGCGCCCGAGAAGAAGTAGCCGATCTCGGGGGCGAGCGCGGCCGAGCCCGAGACGCAGGCCCGCAGCCGCCCGCCGAACGCCTCGCGCAGCTTGGCATAGACCAGCTTGTCGGCGACCGCGTGCTGGGTACGCAGGCGCACCGGCGCGCTCGGCGTACCGGTCAGCCGCATGCTGTTCTGGGTGACCTTGGCGTACTCGCGGGCCACCTCCGCCGCCCACGTGAAGATCCTGTGCTTGGCGGCGCCGCCCGCGCGGGCCTTGGCGGCGGCGCCGTTGTAGACCTTCTCGAAGATGCGGGGCACCGCCGCCATGTAGGTGGGCTGGACGACCGGCAGGTTCTCGATGATCTTGTCGACCCGTCCGTCCACCGCGATGACGTGCCCCACCGTGATGTGCGCGGCGGTGAGCACCTTGCCGAAGACGTGCGCGAGCGGCAGCCACAGGTACTGCACGTCGTTCTCGTCCAGCAGCTCGATCGCCTGGATGGCGAGGGCCATGTACGCCCACGCGTCGTGCGGCAGCCGTACGCCCTTGGGACGGCCGGTGGTGCCGGAGGTGTAGATGAGCGTGGCCAGCTGGTCCTTGGTGAGCGCGGCGACCGCGTCGGTCACCGCGGCGGGGTGCTGCTCCAGATAGGCGGCGCCCCGCTTCTCCAGCGCGTCCAGCGACAGCACCCAGCCGTCGCCGTCGGTGTCCGCGGCGTCGTCGGCCGTCATCACGACGACATGGGCGAGGTCGGGCAGGTCGGCGCGGGCCTGCCGCGCCTTGGCGAGTTGAGCGGCGTCCTCCGCGATCAGCAGCCGGCTGCCGGAGTCGGCGAGGATGAACGCGGTCTCGTCGGCGTTGGTGCTCGGGTAGACGGTGGTGGTGGCCGCGCCCGCACACAGCACGCCGAGGTCGGCGAGGATCCAGTCGACGCTGGTGTTGGCGGCGATGGCGACCCGCTCCTCGGGCCGTATACCGAGGTCCATCAGGCCGGCCGCGATCGCATACACCCGGGTGGCCGCCTCGCTCCAGGTGAGCGACTTCCACCCGTCCGGCCCCTGGCCGTCCTCGGGCGGGACCGGGTAGCGGTAGGCCTCAGCGTCGGGCGTGGCCGCCACCCGCTCGAGGAAAAGCGTGGCCACGGACGGCGGCCGGTTCTCGATCAACGTCTTTGTGTCGGTCACGCCAACCTCCGGGCACGTGCAGTGTTCTTGACTCGCCAGTGTTCTTAACTCGCCAGTAACCTATCCGTCGGATCAGCGTAGAGGGCCGACGCCCGACACGTAAGGGGGCGGACCGGCGGACCGCGCCGCCCCCGAACCGTCGGCCACCCGGAGGTTACCGACGAGTCACTTCTTCGCCTTCGACTCGCCCTCGGAGTCCGAGGACAGCACCGCGATGAAGGCCTCCTGCGGCACCTCCACGCTGCCGACCATCTTCATCCGCTTCTTGCCCTCCTTCTGCTTCTCCAGCAGCTTGCGCTTCCGGGAGATGTCGCCGCCGTAGCACTTGGCGAGCACGTCCTTGCGGATGGCGCGTACCGTCTCGCGGGCGATCACCCGGGAGCCGATGGCCGCCTGGATGGGTACCTCGAAGTTCTGCCGCGGGATGAGCTCGCGCAACTTGGCCACCAGCCGCACGCCGTACGCGTACGCCTTGTCCTTGTGGGTGATGGCCGAGAAGGCGTCCACCTTGTCTCCGTGCAGCAGGATGTCGACCTTGACCAGGCTGGCGCTCTGCTCGCCGGTGGGCTCGTAGTCCAGCGAGGCGTAGCCGCGGGTCTTGGACTTGAGGTTGTCGAAGAAGTCGAAGACGATCTCGGCCAGCGGCAGGGTGTAGCGGATCTCCACCCGGTCCTCGGAGAGGTAGTCCATGCCGAGCAGCGAGCCGCGCCGGTTCTGGCACAGCTCCATGATCGCGCCGATGAACTCGGTGGGTGCGAGCACGGTGGCCCGTACCACCGGCTCGTGCACCTCGGCGATCTTGCCCTCGGGGAACTCGCTCGGGTTGGTGACGACGTGCTCGCTGCCGTCCTCCATCGTCACCCGGTAGACGACGTTGGGCGCGGTGGCGATCAGGTCGAGGCCGAACTCGCGCTCCAGCCGCTCGCGGACCACGTCCAGGTGCAGCAGGCCGAGGAAGCCGACCCGGAAGCCGAAGCCGAGAGCGGCGGAGGTCTCCGGCTCGTAGACCAGCGCGGCATCGTTGAGCTGGAGCTTGTCCAGGGCCTCGCGCAGCTCGGGGTAGTCCGAGCCGTCCAGCGGGTACAGGCCGGAGAACACCATGGGCTTGGGGTCCTTGTAGCCGCCCAGCGCCTCGGTGGCGCCCGCCGTCTGGGTGGTGATGGTGTCACCGACCTTGGACTGCCGTACGTCCTTCACGCCGGTGATCAGATACCCCACCTCGCCGACACCGAGGCCGGCCGCGGGCAGCATCTCCGGTGAGTTGGTGCCGATCTCCAGCAGCTCGTGCGTGGCGCCGGTGGACATCATCCGGATCCGCTCGCGCCTGGTGAGCCCGCCGTCGATGACCCGGACGTAGGTGACCACACCGCGGTAGGAGTCGTAGACCGAGTCGAAGATCATCGCCCGGGCGGGCGCGTCCGCGTTGCCGACCGGGGCCGGCACGTCGCGCACCACGCGGTCCAGCAGCGCGTCCACGCCGACGCCGGTCTTGGCGGAGACCTTGAGCACGTCGGAGGGGTCGCAGCCGATGAGGTTGGCCAGTTCCTCGGAGAACTTCTCCGGCTGGGCGGCCGGCAGGTCGATCTTGTTGAGCACCGGGACGATGGTGAGGTCGTTCTCCATCGCCAGGTAGAGGTTGGCGAGGGTTTGCGCCTCGATGCCCTGTGCCGCGTCGACCAGCAGGATCGTGCCTTCGCAGGCGGCCAGCGAGCGGGACACCTCGTAGGTGAAGTCCACGTGGCCCGGGGTGTCGATCATGTTCAGGATATGGGTGCTGCCCGCGCCCTCGCCGGTGGTCGGCGCCCAGGGCAGGCGCACCGCCTGCGACTTGATCGTGATGCCCCGCTCACGCTCGATGTCCATCCGGTCGAGGTACTGGGCGCGCATCTGCCGCTGGTCGACGACGCCGGTGAGCTGGAGCATCCGGTCGGCCAGCGTGGACTTGCCGTGGTCGATATGGGCGATGATGCAGAAGTTGCGGATCAGCGCCGGGTCGGTACGGCTCGGCTCCGGCACGTGGTCCGGCACATGGGAAGGGGTCGCGGGCACGCAGGGTCCATTTTCTTGAGACGGTTGTCGCCTGTGCTGGTCGGATCGACACGCAGCCTCCATAGTCCCATGGCTCGGGGCCCGGCATCGGTTTGGGAGCCGCCGGACCCGGCTGGTAGCCTGGGGCGCTGTGCCTCGTACGCTCTGACCTCTGACCGGAGTAAACCCGAGGCGTCGATGTGTCGGTAGTTTTCGGTAATTTACGGTAACGAACCTGAGAAGGCTCTTTCGTGGCGAACATCAAGTCCCAGATCAAGCGGAACAAGACCAACGAGAAGGCGCGCCTGCGTAACAAGGCCGTCAAGTCCGAGCTGAAGACCGCGATCCGTCGCACCCGCGAGGCCGTCGCCGCCGGTGACGCCGAGAAGGCCACCACCGCCGCCCGCCTCGCCGCCAAGAAGCTCGACAAGGCTGTCAGCAAGGGCGTCATCCACAAGAACCAGGCCGCCAACAAGAAGTCGGCGCTGGCTCACTCGGTCTCCGCGCTCCAGGGCTGATCACCCCGCGCCGTACGGGCCGCGCGCACCGTACGGCGGTACGACCGTAGGACCCAAGGTCCCGTAAGACCTGTACGACCGCAGGACCCGCCTTACCGCGGTCCGCGGCACCGCCGACAACCGGAATCAGCGGCCCCTCTACCGCCCGGACCGGCACCGCCCGGATCGCGCGCCGCACGCGGACGTTCGCCACGTGGGCAGCGGCGCATTCGAAGCACCCACGGCCCGCCCGGGAGAGCCCGGGCGGGCCGTGTGCTGTCCGGGGTCCTCCGGGTTCTCCCGCTTTCCCGGCCTTCCTCAGCTTTTCCCGGGGTTCTCCGGGTTCTCCGGGTTCTCCCCCGGGTCGGATGACGGTGGCAGCCCTTATTCTCGGCTCATGTCGACGCCGCCGGACCAGCCGAGCGCATCCCCGTACTCCACTCCTCCATCGGGTCCGGGCGACAGACCGGGCGGTTACGGTACGCCCGTGCCGCCGCAGCACAATCCGTACGCGCAGCCGAGTCCGTACGCGCCGCAGGGGTACTACGCACCCGGCGCGCCGCCGCCGGGTGCCGCGCAGCCGGGCGGGGGCCGCGGCGGCAGGGCCGGGCGGGCGGTGCTGTGGGCGGTGGTCGGGGCCGCGGTGGCGTCCGCGCTGTGGGGCGGCGGAGTGCTCCTGCTCGGCGGGTCCGACTCCGCCTCGGCCGACCTGCGCGGGTACCGCACGAAGAGCGACCTGTGCGCGACCGCCGACCTGTCCGCCTTCGAGGCAAAATACCCGCAAGCCGACTCGACGCCCACCGGCTACACCGCCAAGGGCGAGTCGCTGGACCGGATGTCGTGCGACAAGGGCCTGGAGATGGCGGGGTCCAGCTATGCGGACGCATACCTGTCCATCGACGTGGACCTGCACAAGAAGTCCGACCCGGCACCGGAGTTCGCCGACGCCTGGCTCGGCTACAAGCAGCACGGGGCCTCGTACGTGGTCACGCCGGTGGGCGGTTTCGGGGACGAGGCCTACCTGGTCACCGAGGACACGGTCACCTCCGGCAGCGGCGACCGCGAAGTGATCCTCGCGGTGCGGGACGGCTGGATGACGTACTCGATGAGCTGGCGCGTGTACGTGTCCTCGTACGACACCGACCAGGGGAAGACGGCGCCGACGGTCGGGGAGGCGACGGAGTGGGTGAAGGCGGCGACGAGGGCGACGCTGGCGAAGCTGAGGTCGTGAGGTGCCGCGCGGCGGTCAGGACCGGGAACCTCCCGG
>NZ_DATDBG010000142.1:0-8294 GCF_036524955.1 Streptomyces sp. | reverse complement strand
GCGTTCGAGGAAGCGTTCACCGTCAGGATCGAGACGGAATTCCAGGTGGCGAAGTCGAGCACGGACACGGTGCGAGTGCTCGCACCGACACCGGCTTCGACGTCCAGGATCACGAGGTACTTGTTGCCCAGCACCTGGTAGTGAATGGTGCGATTCAACAGTCGGGGATGGAAGAAGTTCCTGGCTCCCTGCACGACGGACAGGCCTGGGTTGGGGCCGCCGGTCGTCAGGGTGAGCGTCTTGCCGTCGAAGGCGGCGCTCGGAGCGCTCAGCCAGGGAGAGTTCGTGATGAACGGTCCGGCCTGGATGTTCAGCGGCGTGCATGCCATGGAAACCCCTTCGGTACGGCATGCGGGCATGGGCTGGGCACCTGTTCATCGCCCGCATATCGGACATTAAGGGCGCATGCTCGGACACGCACCGTGGTGAGGTCCGAATGCGTTCGTCACGCAGACCGCCGCCCCCGTGGCGTCCGGCGCAGGATCAGCTCGCGACGCGCTGTCGCGGGATCCTCGGGTCAGGCGTGGGCCGCGGCGCGTTTGCGGGAGGCGGCGATCTCCGCGTAGGCCGCGTCCCGGCCCTCCCAGTGGGAGCCCTCGACGGATTTGCCGGGCTCCAGGTCCTTGTAGACCTCGAAGAAGTGGGTGATCTCCAGGCGGTCGTACTCGGGGACGTCGCCGATGTCCTGGACGGGCTGGTAGCGCGGGTCGTGGGCGGGGACGCAGAGCACCTTCTCGTCCATGCCCTTCTCGTCGCGCATCACGAACATGCCGATCGCTCGGCACTCGACGGCGCAGCCGGGGAAGGTGGGGTCGCCGGTGAGGACGAGGGCGTCCAGCGGGTCGCCGTCGCCGCCGAGGGTGCCGTCGATGAAGCCGTAGTCGGCCGGGTACCGGGTGGAGGTGAAGAGCATCCGGTCCAGCCGGATGCGGCCGAGCTCATGGTCCATCTCGTACTTGTTGCGGGACCCCTGCGGGATCTCCACGATCACGTCGAACTCCACGGCGGCTCTCCCTGGGGTGGCGCTGGGTGCTGGTCGCGCAGGACTCCAGTCTGCTCCCGCCCCGGCCGCACGTCACCCGGCGCGCCCCGGCCCGCACCGGCGCGTACGGGGAGACCTGCGTCCGGACCGTACGGGAGCACGTACGCCCCGAGCCCCCGGGCCGCTCCTGCGACGCGCGTAGCGCCGGGCCGCTCCGGCCCGGCTGTCACCGCTGGACGTGCCGCAGGCGGCTGCCCGTGCGGGTCGCCCGGGGCGGGTACGGCGCGGGGTGAGGTGAAGTGGGGTGAGGTGAGGTGGGCCGCGCCCGTTCGGAGGGTGAACGGGCGCGTCCCCATCGGAGCTCTCCCGCCCCCGGCTGCGGGGTGCCGGGTGGCTCTTCCCACGCACCCGCGGAACCCGGGGAGTTCAAGCCGTGCCCGGCGGCCGGCCGCGGTCATCGGTCGCGGTCATCGGTCGCGGTCGCCGCCGCGTCCTGGGGGTGGGGGGCCGACCAGGGGTCGTTCAACTCGTACGAATGGACGCCGGGGTGCCCGGCGTACCCGCAACACGGTTCACGCGTCGCGCGGTCGGTGGACGGGCAGTCCGGGAGGGCGTACAGCGTGGTCGGGTGGTGGCCGCGCGTCCAATGTGTCCACAGGGCGTCGCCGGCGTCGGGTCCGGGGAGTTCGAGCACGAGAGCGTGACGGTCTCCGGTCCTGCGGGCTTCCGGCGTGCGGCTCACATGCCGCTCCCCGTCCTGCGGTTCAGCGGCAGCCGCGGGCGCGTACGCCACCGCCGGGCCGGTCCACGGGGCGTACGCCCATGCCGGGGACACCGCGCTCTGCCCACCGTCCTCACCCGTCATCGCGTCATCTCACGGTCGAGCATCGCCTGTGCCGCCCGGGACAGTTCGGCGTAGTCGTCGTCCGTCGGGGGAAGGCGGTCGCCCCGGCTCTCGGCCACACGCAGAGTGTCCCGCAGCGCCTCGGTCAAGCGCGTGACCAGCAGGCGGAGTTCGGTCTCGGAGCGGGTGCCGTCCGCTACGGCTGCCCGCACGTAGGTGAGCAGATCTTCGGCCATCTCCAGTTGCCGGGCTTCGAGATGGTCGGCCAGTAAGGACACGAAGCCGCGATCGTCACCCGTGCTGAGGTAGCACGGCTGCCCGTCCTGACCGGACCACGGGAGGAGGCGCATGCTCACGACACCCTTCCGATGCTGTGCTCGCTCGTACACCCGCAGAACCTGATTATGTTTCACAGAGTGAGCGTGACGCACCGAACGTGTCATTTCACTGTCTGTCCCGGGACAGTCGGGCTGTCGCGGCGCTACCTTCGAAAAACGCCTAAAAATCCCGGGAGCGCCCTTGAACACGGCCTTACGTACTGCTATGACCGACGCTGGTCTCACGCCGCGTCAACTCGCCTCGCGCGTAGGAGTGTCGGGCAAGACTGTGGAGCGGTGGATCTCTGATGAACACTTGATTCCACACGCACGGAACCGAGAGGACGCTTCTCAGGCGCTGGGAGTTGACACGGCGATGCTCTGGCCGAAGGCAGTCAGGAATTCGATCAAGACCGGTAACGACCGAGAGATCATCCGCTCCTACCCGTACCGGTCGGCCTGTCCCTCGTCCGTGTGGGGCGAGTTGATCAGGAACGCCGGGTCGGAGCTGTACCTGAGCGGGTACACCAACTACTTCCTGTGGCTCGAGCAGCCGAGCCTCGTGGAGACGCTGAGGCGCAAGATCGACGCGGGGGTACGCGTACGGTTCCTGCTCGGCGACCCGGACGGGGAGGTGACGCGTCAGCGCGAAGCCGTCGAGAACGTGGCGCTGACGGTCTCCACCCGCATTCGCATCACGCTTGAGCACCTTGACAGGCTCGGCGCACTCGATGGGCTCGAGGCCCGGTTCAGCGCACCCGAGGACGCGATGAACCATGTCTCGCTCTCGGTCTTCCGGTTCGACGACCACGCGCTCGTCACCCCTCACCTGGCCCGGCTCGTCGGGCACGACTCCCCATTGCTGCACCTCCACCGCTCCGGAGCCGAGGGGATGTTCACACGCTTCTCCGAGCACGCCGAAGAACTCTGGGAGCGCGGCACCCGCGTACAGGCCTCCTCGGAACCCGTTTCCTGACGACGAGAGCCCGGCCGCCGCAGCTCGGTCCCCCCTCGCCGGCCTGCCCGCGCTCATCGCCCGCCGCCGCCGTCGTACGGCGCGGGGTCCCCCGGGGTCTCGCCGAGGCCCGGGGTCTGGCCCGCGCGCAGATACGGGACGTCCGTGCGGCCTGCGGCCGCGTGCACCTCGTCCAGCCACGCGTCGGCGAGGGCACGTCCCGGCGGCGGGGGGCCGTACCCGGGCGCGGAACCGGTGACGGGCGCCGGCCCGGACGCGTATCCGGGCTCCGGTACGGACCCCGGCCCCATGCGGGGCGCCGGCCCGGACGGGTACGCGGGTCCGGTCACCGGCCGCCGCCCTGGACCGGGCGCGGGCTCGGGCCCCGCGGACTCCCGCGGCCCGTTCCGGACGGCCGCCGGCACGGCGAGCGTGCCGTAGCGCTCCATCCGCTGCCAGCGGAGCCGGGACCCGGCAAGGGCGGTGACGACCGACTGGATGACGACGAGGTACATCAACTGGCGGTAGACGAACTGCTGGAGGGGGAGGCTCCACAGCGCGCCGGGACGCTCGCCGTCGAGACGGAAGGCGTAGAAGCCCATCGCTGCCTGGAGGGCAAGGAAGGCCAGCCAGAGGGAGGCGATACGGACGGGATCGAGGAAGACCAGGCCGTAGAGGGCGAAGAGGTCCACGACCGGCGCGAGCAGGGGCAGGAGCACCTGGAACAGGAGGAGGTAGACCAGGCCCCGGCGACCCAGTTTGCCCGCCGCCCCGGACTGGACGAGGGCGCCGCGGTGCTTCCACATCGCCTGGAGGGTGCCGTAGCACCAGCGGTAGCGCTGTCGCCACAGGGCACCGAGGGAGGCGGGCGCCTCGGTCCGGGCGACGGCGTCCTCCTCGTAGACCACCCGCCAACCGTCCCGGCACAGCGCCATGGTGAGGTCGGTGTCCTCGGCGAGCGTCGCGTCACTGACCCCGCCGACCCGGACCAGCGCGTCGCGCCGGAACGCGCCGACCGCGCCCGGCACGGTCGGCATGCACTCGGCGAGATCGAACAGCCGCCGGTCGAGGTTGAAGCCGACCACGTACTCGATGTGCTGCCAACGTCCCAGCAGGCCACCGCGGTTGACGACCTTCGCGTTGCCGGAGACCGCGCCGACGCGCGGGTCGGCGAAGGGTTGTACGAGGGCGCGTACCGCGTCCGGTTCGAAGATCGTGTCGCCGTCCACCATGACCAGCAGGTCGTACGAGGCCGCCGCGACGCCGGTGTTGAGGGCGGCCGGTTTGCCCGCGTTGGGCTGCCGGATGACGCGGACATGGGGCAGCCGCAGCGACTCCACCAGGTCCGCGGTGCCGTCGGTCGAACCGTCGTCCACCACGATCACCTCGACCGGGTGGTCGGAGGCGAGCAGCGAGCGGACCGCGGCCTCGATGCCGGCGCGCTCGTTGTAGGCGGGCACGATCACGCTGGCCGGCGCGGTCACCGGCGGTCCCCACGAGGCGCCGCGACGGCGGGTGTGGCGCCGGGCCGCCACCAGTACCGCCACGGCTCGCAGTACGGCGAGCGCGCCCGCCGCGTAGAGCAGCCAGCCGAGGACACGTACCACCCACGCGCTCGCGTCCAGCGTGCCGATCAGGCCGAGTCCCAGCCAGTGGTCCCGGGCGCCGGCCGGGCCGGCCGGCGCCTGCCGGATGCCGACGGCCGCCGACACGGTGCTGAACGTGAAGCCGCGGGCGGTCAGTCGCGGCACCAGCCGGTCGAGGGCGGCGACGGTCTGCGAACGGTCGCCGCCCGCGTCGTGCATCAGCACGATCTGGCCCGCGGTGCCGCGCGGGGTGGCGTTGGCGACGATCGCGTCCACACCCGGCCGCTGCCAGTCCTCGCTGTCCTGGGTGGTGAGTACGGTCAGGTAGCCGTCGCCGCCGGCCGCGCGGATCGCCGCCCAGTCCTGGTCGTCCAGCGCGTCGTTGACCGAGGAGTACGGGGGCCGCAGGAGCGAACTGGTCTGCCCGGTGGCTCCGGCCAGGGCGAGTTGGGCCTCCCGCAGTTCCAGCGAGCGCCGCCAGCCGGGGACGGTGCTCAGGTCGGCGTGCGTGAAGGTGTGGATGCCGATCTGGTGGCCTTCGGCGAGGATGCGCCGCACCAGGGCCGGGTGCGCGGCCACCTGGGTGCCGACGACGAAGAACGTGGCATGCGCGTGGTGCTTTTCGAGCACGTCGAGGATCTTCGGGGTCCACGTGGGGTCGGGGCCGTCGTCGAAGGTGAGAGCGATCGTACGCGGCCGGGGTCGGGCGGTGCGGGCCGGGACGGCGGCGGCGTCGATCACCGGGCCGCCGTTGACGACGGCCGGGGGCACCGAGTGCTGGTGCGCGGCCCCGCCGCCCGGAGCGGCCGAGTCGTCGCTGATCCCGAACATGTGCTGCGTGTAGCCCTGGATCAGCAGCGCCGCGGCCAGCGTGAGGATCACCACGCTGAGCAGCAGCCAGTGGGTGCGCAGCGGGGTGTTACGGACGACGCCGCGCCGGCCGCGGCGTTTCCGTGAGCGCGAGCGTATGTCCGTGGTCATGGCGGCGCGGTCCTTCGAGGCGATCGGGGCGGCCGCTATGGGTGGCCACGGCGGGTGTGCTGGGGCACGGGATGGGTGACGGCGCTCTTCCCGTGAGTGGCGGTGGGTGCGGTCGGCTTCGGGGCGGTGGTGGGCGGGCGGGCCGCCGGGGTCGTGCTGCTCACCATGGGCGGGACGGTGCCGGCGCCGGGACTCGCACTGCCCGTGGTGGCGGGTGTGCGGTGCACGGTCGGCCGGCTGCCCGGTCCGGACCGTTCGCCCGTGGGGTGCGCCCCCGGCTCGGGCAGCGGCAGATACGGCGACGGTACGGACGGGCCGCCGAGAAGGGCGCTCAGCAGCAGCGCCACATAGCCGGCGGCGGGGATCACCAGGAACCTGCCCAGCCGACGCACACGACGCTGCCGGCGCCCGGAGGCGTCGACGAACACCGGCGCGGCGGCGGCCCGGCGGCGCGCGGCGCGTCCCCCGTCGGCACGCGGCACCGCGGGGCGCGGGGCTGCCGGGTAAGGGGCCACCGGCTGCAGAACCGCGGTCTGTACGACCGCGGGCTCGGCCGCCGGGCCGGCCGCCGGGTCGACGGCCGGGTCGACGGCCGGGTGGGCCGTTGGGTCTGGAGCGGGGGCGGGGTGCACAGCCGCGCAGAATACAAGCCGGGGTGGCTCGTTGGCGACAGAGCCCATATTCCGTATATGCCATGGTTTCAACCGGTTTGCGGTACCGGGAGCGGGGTGAGCGCTCGGCGCGTTCCCCGAGAGGAGAAGGCCTCGGGAGGGTCGGCGCCGACCCACTGCCCTGCTTCGACATCGTCGGGGTCCGCACCTGGACCGAGGCGAACGGGAAGCGGGAAAGGGCCCTCGTGGTGACCTTCACCGACGAGCCGTTGGTCACGTCGTCCCTCCGTAACGCGCGGAACCAGACGTCCGACCCGTGGGGCGTCCGCAACGAGCCGTTCCACGCCGGCACGAGCGGTCGACCGGTGGCCGGGCGGACGGTACGCGACATCGGCTTCGCCGCGGATTCGCTGCTCCAGGGGCAGTACTGCGGCCTGGGCGGGCACCCCAAGCCCGGGCTCCCCGCGGCGCCACGGGGAGCCGGGGCTTTGAAGGCACAGCTTCATCCGCAATACTGCCCGCCGTGGAGCAGCGCACAGATCCGGTCGTCCCGCCGATACAAGCCGCTGGGACCGACCCCGCATACATACCCGGTCTCACGCCACCCCCGCGCCCGGCCGCGGCAGGGAAAACGGTTTCGGACGAGGCGGCTACGAGCATGGCCGCCTCGGAGGGTGCGGCCTCGGACGAGGCCGGCCCCGAGAAGGCGGTCGCGGATCAGGCGGCCCCCGACGACACCTCCTCGGACAAGGCGGGGGCAGGCACCGGGCCCGACGCGTCGAACGAAGGCGTGTCCGGTGAGGACGCGTCGGACGAGGACGCGTCGGACGAGGACGCGTCGGACGAGGACGCGTCAGGTGACGGCACGCCGGAAGCGGCGGACCCCGGCGATACGGAGGACGGCGCGGACGAGGCCCCCCTCTTCGAGGTCTCCGACCGCCGCGCCTCGATCACCGCCGACCGCACCGGCATCACGCTGCGCCTGGACGACCAGGAGGCGGAGTTCGACTGGGACGAGATCGGCGCGGTGGAGATCGACACTCCGCGGTTCGGGCGCCGGTTCGCCATCACCGTCTACACGTCCGGCCGCCGCTGGTACCAGGCCGACGTGGAGGCACCGTCCCGCAGCACCCTCAAGTCCTGGACGGCGGAACTGGACGCGGTCCTGGACGCGCACTTCGCGGAGAACGGCGAGCCGCAGGACGCGTAGCGCGCGCCGACGGGACAACCCACGACGGCGACTGCCGCGGCGGGTTCGGTGCGCGCCGCCGAGCGGATACCGACCCGGTCGCTGCCCGTCCGCCGCCGAGCGGCAACCGACCCGGTCCGTGTCCGTCCGCCGCCGACCGCGGCGCCATCGTGGCCACCCGCACCCCCCCCCCGCGCCCCCAAGAGGGCACCCCACGCACCCCGACAGCCGCGACCGACAGGGTGGGTGCCGTACCCGTGCGCCCCCACCGCGCCGCCCTCGTAACCACCCGCACCGCCCCCCGCGCCCCCAAGACGGCACCCCACGCACCCCGACAGCCGTGACCGACCGGGTGGGTGCCGTACCCGTGCGCCCCCGACCCCGGCCGCCGTCGCCCCGCTCGCCGCAGTTCCCCGCGGCCCCACGGCCTTATGCCCCCCGGGAGGCTCCCCCGGGGTCCCCGCCCAGGTCGGGGGCTGGGTGGACGCATAGGCTGGGGGCCGCTCGCTCCGGAGTGGAGGGGAGAGGGCCGGAGGATTTCGCGGAGGAACCAGGACAGGAGCAGACCGATGGCGGGCAGTGCGGGGACGATCGCGGGGTCCGGGGGGCGGTTGCGGGCGTGGCTGCTGGAAGGGCTGTCGGACCGGGCGAAGCGGCAGCCGGCACCGGATGCCGAGCAGGTGGGCCAGCAGCAGGGCCGGCGGTGGTGGCGGGTGATGTGCCTGACCGGGGTGGACTACTTCTCGACCCTGGGCTATCAGCCGGGCATCGCGGCGCTGGCCGCCGGCCTGCTCAGCCCGATCGCGACCGTCGTGCTGGTGGTGGTGAC
>NZ_DATDBG010000141.1:0-3494 GCF_036524955.1 Streptomyces sp. | reverse complement strand
GGCCGCCCCAGGGCGCCCGGTCACCACGACCCCGGTCAGGTTCCCCTCACGTCCGGCTCACCATGTGGCCCGCACCTGGCGGATGATCCGGCGCCGCAGCCGCACCCGGCGGCTGCCGTCGGGGTAGAGCCGGAGCCGGTCGAGTTCCCAGTGCCCGTACTCCGCCTCGTCGGTCAGCATCCGCGCCGCGTCCTTGCGGGAGACCCCGCGCGGCACGTACATCTCTCTGAATTCGTATTCCGGCATCGCATCTATTGTGCAAGCAACGCCCTGGTGCGGATAGCGTCTGCTCCATGTCTGATGACGTGCAGCCCCCCGTGGCCGAGGTCCGTGCCGCAGTCGAGGCGGTCAAGGCCGCGCTCGACCGTCACCTCGACGCGATCGAGAACCGTACCGGTGAGGACGATCCCGCCGTCTACGCCGCGTTCGAGGCGCTGGCCTCGGCCGCCGAGTCCTATGACGAGTTGCTGTACGACACCTATGACGAGGTGACGCCTTTCGAGGTGCCCGCCGCCGAGGCGCTGCCGGAGTACGCCGGTCCGCAGGAGCCGGAAACGATCAGCGTGCTGATCCGCCGCGACTACTCCATCGTCGATCCCGAGCGGCTGTTCGCCCAGGCCCGGCGGGCGGCCGAACCCGGCGACGCCACGGCGAACACCACGGTGAACGCCGCCGTCGGGGTGGTCTTCGGCGAGTACGAGCCCGACGAGATCGCCCAGCGGCACAAGGAGTTCGGCCTGGAGGAGGGCGACTCCACGCTGTGGGTCTCGGCGATCGAGCCTCCCGAGCCCGGCGAGTGGCTCGGCGCGCCTTTCGAGCAGGCCGACCCGCGCCTGGTGGTCTGCCGCTTCGACGTGAGCGCCGTCTTCGACGACGAGCTGGGCGTGCTCGACCCGGACTGACAAACCGGTGTGACGCACCGGGGTTCACGGTCGGTCTTCCTGCTCGCTCCTTGCGCGGGCCGCCTCGTTCCTCGGCCGCCACTCCACGAGCTCAGGCGTCAGCCCGCCTCGTGGGCCCGGACGGCCGGGAGGGGACGGCAGCGGGGGAGGACAGCCGGGGACCGGATACGGGCAGGGCCGTACGACGGCCCGGGGCGTTCGCCCGGGGTGGTGGGGTCGCACGGTACGCGGCCCCTCACCCCGGTCCGTACTCACCCCTCCTCGGCCAGCTCCCGCAGCACCGAAGTCAGCCTGGTCGTACGCTCCTTGGCCGCCGGTTCCGCCACCGCCTGGGCCAGGCTCCGGTCGGCGCCGCGCACCACCGACAGGTGGCGTTCGCCGCGGGTGAAGGCCGTGTAGACCCAGGAGCGGGTCAGCAGGGGGCCCGCGTCGCCGGGGACCACCACGACGACCGCGGGCCAGCACAGGCCGGCCGCCTGGTGGCCGGTGACCGCCCAGCCGTGCCGTACGGTCGCCGCGACGTCCTCGCGGGGCACGACGACGGTGCCCCACTCGCCGGTCAGCCGCAGACCGTCGGGCTCCGCACCGGCCACCGTGCCCGGGAGCGTATGGCCGGGGGCCGGGACGTGGACGACGCGGTCGCCCGGGTCGAATCCGGCGAAGCGGCCGGGGCCGGGATTGAGGCGTTCCTTGAGCGCCGCGTTGAGGGCGCGGGTGCCGACCGGGCCGCTGTGGGCGAGGGTGATGACCTGGGTGTGCGCCGCGGGGACGCCGATCGCCCGGGGCACCGAGTCCGCGACGAGCTGCACCGTACGCAGCACGGCCTCACCCGGGTCGCGGACCGGCACGACCACGACCTCCTTCTCCGGGGCCTCCACCGCGGCGAGTTCGCCCACGCTGACGCAGGAGGCCAGTTCGCCGATCGGGCCGGGGTCGGGTGTCCGGGAAATGACCCGCGGGCACGCCCGGCTCGCCAGCAGGTCGGCGAAGACCCGGCCGGGGCCCGCCGACCACAGGGTGTTCGGGTCTCCGCTGAGGACGAGACGCGCGCCGTCCGGAACCGCCTCCACCAGGGTGGTGGCCTCCTCGGCGGAGAGCTGCGGCGCGTCGAGCACGGCGAGGAGGTCGAGGGCGAGGCTGCCGTCCTCGGCTCGGCCGGGCCCGAGGTCCCGGCCGAGCAGGCCCTCGACGGTGAGCGCCGCCTCGTCGCCCACGGCCCGCGCCAGGCGCCGGCGGCCGTTCTCGGTGTACGCCGCCGCGTAGGCCCGCAGGCCCGCCGCCCGCGCCGCGCCGACCAGTGCGGCGGGTTCCGCGCGGGCCGCCTCGCCGCCGGTGTGCAGGACCAGGCCGCTGCGGGCGGCGGCCCGGATCAGCTCCGCGGCGGAGGGGGAGGGCGCGCCGGCCGCGGCCTTCTCCCACCCCGCGTCGTCGTCCTCCTCGTCCGCCGCGCCCTCGAAGGACCGCAGCAGCCGTACGCAGCCGTCGGCCAGGCTCTCCTCGGCGAGCGCGTACCGGTCGAGACCGAGCAGCAGGGGTACGGGGCCGGCCTCGTCGTCGTCCTGCCCCGGGCCGGCCGGCGGCTCCGCTGACGCGTCCCGGAAGACCAGCACCAGTCCCTCCTCGACGGCGGCGGCGACCACGGCGCCGGGGTCGGGCACGGCGTGGCGGGTCAGCGCCGCCCTGACCGCGTCCGCGGCGAGCGCGGTGTGCCCGGACTCGGCGGCCTTCTCCAGCACGAACCCGACGAGCGCCCGTCCCCGCCGCTCGTCGCCCGGCCCGCACTCCGCCCCGAGCACGGCCCGCGCGAACCCGTCCGCCTGCTCCACCCGCACCCCGGGCACTTGGAGCACCAGCCACGGGTCCCCCCGCAACGCTTCCCCGGCCCCCTCCCCGAGCAGCCGCACCGCCGCCTCCGCGAGAGCGCCGGGCGCACCACCCCCGACGAGTACGCCTCGTGCGGCATCCACGGCCGCGGGATCGAGCGGCGCCCGCCGTGCGGCGCGGCGCGGCCCGGCGGGGCCTCCCGACGGACGATCCCCGCTCCTGGCCTCCGGCCGGCCGGTCGCCGTGGGCCCGGTGCGGCCGTGCCGCGGCTCGCCGCCGGGCGGCTGCGCGGGCTCGTCCGGCCGATGACTGCCGGGCGGCTGTGCGGGCTCGTCCGGCCGCTGGCCGCCGGGCGTGCCTCCCGGTCCGCCGGTCGCCGCGGCCTCGGTCCGTACGGGCCGGGGCTGGGTGTCGCCCGGTGCCGTATCTCCTGCGTTCCCGGGCTCGCCGCCGTCGGGCCCGCCCGTGCTGCGGGCCCTCGGGGCCGGGGCTCCGGCATCCGTGCGTGGGCAGGACGCCGCGCCCGCCGCGTGCGGCGCGCCCCCTTCCGCCGACTCCCCGGCCCCGGACTCCGCCGCCTGCGGGGTTGCCGCCTCTGCTTCTCCCGCTTCCGTGGCCTGCGGGGTTGCCGCCTCCGCCGCCATAGCCTCCCGACGCCTGCGCCGGGCCTCGGCCGCGTCGCCGCGCGGCGCCGGAGCCGCCGGGTTCTCGCCGCGCTCGATGGAGCGCACGGCGGCGGCCAGGCCGGCGAGGTCCGGCGCAGGGGGC
>NZ_DATDBG010000140.1:0-52533 GCF_036524955.1 Streptomyces sp. | reverse complement strand
GTGTTTCATGGTGTTTCGGTGGTCATAGCGTTAGGGAAACGCCCGGTTACATTCCGAACCCGGAAGCTAAGCCTTTCAGCGCCGATGGTACTGCAGGGGGGACCCTGTGGGAGAGTAGGACACCGCCGAACAAATATTGATAGAGGTCTGGCCTCGGATCCTGGACGGGATCCGAGGCCAGACCTTTTTTGCGTTGGGGTAGAGTCGGCCCGCAACGTCCGCACGGTACATACAGCAGGAGGGGACCCGGTGGAGGTCCAGGAGACGCGGGTGCAAACGGATCGGATCTTCACGATCCCGAACATCCTGAGTATGGCCCGCCTGGTCGGTGTGCCGGTGTTCCTGTGGCTGATTCTGTGGCCCGAGTTCGGCGGACCGAAGGTCGACGGGTGGGCGTTGCTCGTACTCGCCTTCAGTGGCGTGAGTGACTACCTGGACGGGAAGCTGGCCCGGAGGTGGAATCAGATCAGCAGCCTCGGCCGGATCCTGGACCCGGCCGCGGACCGTCTGTATGTACTGTCCACGCTGGTGGGGCTCACCTGGCGGGGGATCCTCCCGCTGTGGATCACCGGGCTGCTGCTGGCACGTGAAGCGATGATGGCCCTGATGCTGCTGATTCTGCGGAGGCACCGCTACGGCCCACCCCAGGTGAACTTCATCGGGAAAGCGGCTACCTTCAACCTCATGTACGCCTTTCCGCTGCTGCTGCTCAGCGACGGCAGCGGGTGGCTCGCGACCCTGGCGTCTGTTTTCGGCTGGGCGTTCGCAGGTTGGGGTACAACCCTGTACTGGTGGGCAGGGATCCTCTACGTGGTGCAGGTCCGGCGACTCGTCAGGGCGGACACCATGGCTGACTGAGTCACGAGGAGGACGTTACCGACATGAAGGCGGTTGTTATGGCCGGCGGCGAAGGTACCCGCCTTCGCCCAATGACGTCGAGTATGCCCAAACCGTTGCTGCCCGTGGTCAACCGACCGATCATGCAGCACGTGCTGACGCTGCTCAAGCGCCATGGCCTCACTGAGACGGTGGTCACCGTCCAGTTCCTCGCCTCCCTGGTGAAGAATTACTTCGGGGACGGCGAGGAATTCGGGATGGAACTTACCTATGCGAACGAGGAAAAGCCGCTGGGGACGGCCGGAAGCGTCAAGAACGCCGAAGAGGCGTTGAAGGACGACTCATTCCTGGTGATCTCGGGCGATGCCCTCACCGATTTCGACCTGACCGAGCTGATCGAATTCCACAAGGAGAAGGGCGCACTGGTGACGGTGTGCCTGACCCGGGTGCCCAACCCGCTGGAGTTCGGTATCACCATCGTGGACGACGAGGGCCGGGTCGAGCGCTTCCTGGAGAAGCCGACCTGGGGTCAGGTGTTCTCCGACACGGTGAACACCGGCATTTACGTCATGGAGCCCGAGGTCTTCGACTACGTCGAGCCGGATGTGCCCGTCGACTGGTCGGGGGACGTCTTCCCGCAACTGATGAAGGAGGGCAAGCCGGTCTACGGCTTCATCGCCGAAGGGTACTGGGAGGACGTCGGCACCCACGAAAGCTATGTGAAGGCGCAGGCCGATGTCCTCGAGGGCAAGGTCGATGTCGACATCGACGGCTTCGAGATATCGCCGGGCGTCTGGGTCGCCGAGGGCGCCGAGGTGCACGCCGACGCCATACTGCGCGGGCCCCTTTACATCGGTGATTACGCGAAGGTCGAAGCCGGCGCCGAGATCCGCGAGCACAGCGTCATCGGCTCCAACGTCGTAGTGAAAACGGGCGCATTCCTGCACAAAGCCGTCATAGCGGACAATGTCTACGTCGGGCAGGGCACCAACCTCCGTGGTTGTGTCATCGGCAAGAACACCGATGTGATGCGGGCCGCGCGGATCGACGACGGTGCCGTTATCGGTGACGAGTGCCTGATCGGCGAGGAATCGATCATCGCCGGCAACGTACGGGTCTACCCGTTCAAGACGATCGAGGCCGGCGCCTTCGTCAACACCTCCGTCATCTGGGAATCCCGCGGTCAGGCACATCTGTTCGGCGCCCGAGGCGTCTCCGGGATTCTGAACGTGGAGATCACACCGGAGCTGGCCGTGCGGCTGGCGGGCGCGTACGCCACGACGCTCAAGAAGGGCGCCACGGTCACCACCGCCCGCGACCACTCCCGTGGTGCCCGTGCGCTCAAGCGGGCGGTCATCTCGGCGTTGCAGGCCAGCGCTATCGACGTACGGGACCTGGAGAACGTGCCCATGCCCGTGGCGCGCCAGCAGACCGCACGCGGCAGCGCCGGCGGCATCATGATCAGGACCACGCCCGGCCACCCGGACTCGCTCGACATCATGTTCTTCGACGAGCGCGGCGCGGACCTGTCGGCCGGCGGGCAGCGCAAGCTGGACCGCGTCTTCGCCCGCCAGGAGTACCGCCGGGCGTTTCCCGGTGAGATCGGCGACCTGACCTTCCCGGCCACCGTCTTCGACTCCTACACCGGCGCTCTGCTGCGGGCCGTCGACATCTCCGGAATCGCCGACTCGGGCCTGAAAGTGGTCGTGGACGCGGCGAACGGCAGTGCGGGCCTCGTACTGCCCAGCCTCCTCGGCCGGCTCGGGGTGGACGCGCTCACCATCAACCCCGGCCTGGACGAGGGCCGTCCCACCGAGACCGAGGAGAGCCGCCGGGCCGGGCTGACACGGCTCGGCGAGATCGTCTCGTCGGCCCGGGCCGCGTTCGGCGTGCGCTTCGATCCCGTCGGCGAGCGGTTGTCCCTGGTGGACGAGCGCGGCCGCATCGTCGAGGACGACCGGGCGCTGCTCGTCATGCTCGACCTGGTCGCGGCCGAGCGGCGCAGCGGCCGGGTGGCGCTCCCGGTGACCACGACCCGCATCGGCGAACAGGTGGCCGCATACCACGGCACCCAGGTCACCTGGACCACCACCTCGCCCGACGACCTCACCCGGGTGGGCCGGGAAGAGGGCACGATCTTCGGCGGCGACGGGCGCGGCGGTTTCATCGTGCCCGAGTTCAGCAGCGTCTTCGACGGCGCCGCGGCCTTCGTACGGCTGATCGGACTGGTGGCGCGCACGCAGCTCACCCTCAGCCAGATCGACGCCCGTATCCCGCGCGCCCACGTCCTGAAGCGGGACGTGCCCACGCCGTGGGCGGTCAAGGGCTCGGTGATGCGCCGGGTGGTCGAGGAGGCCGGCGAGCGGTCGGTGGACACCACGGACGGAGTGCGGGTCGTGGAGTCCGACGGGCGCTGGGTCATGGTGCTGCCCGATCCCGCGGAAGCCGTCACCCACCTGTGGGCGGAGGGGCCCGACGACGCCTCCGCCCAGGCCCTGCTCGACGAGTGGTCGGAGGTCGTGGAGAGCGCGGGGCGGTGATCCCGCGCGCGAGTGGCGCGTCAGGAGGGGGCCATTCGAGTGTGAGGGCCCCGACGTGCGACGATGTGCGGCATGCCGCAGCAGCGACCCGATCGGAGCAGCCCCGTGCCGGGGGCTGCTCAGCGGCGCCCGGACTTCTCCATGTCGCTGCTCACCAACGTCATGGAGCACAGTCTTGACGACGGCTACGCGGAGGCCGCCGCCCGCAGTGGCGAGGTCGGCACCTCCCGGCTGCCCAGGACACTCAGCGGAAAGCTGGGGCTGGCGGCCGGGCTGGTGCTCGCCGCGGTCGTAGTCACCCTGGGCGCGGCCCAGGCCCAGGTGTCGGCGCCCACCGAGGCCAAGGAGCGCCAGAAGCTGATCGACCGGATCCAGACCGAGACCAGGAGCGCCGACGCCCTCCAGAAGGACGTCGACGCGCTGCGGGACACGGTCTCCGCCGAGCAGCAGGCCGCCCTCCAGCACCACGGCGGCGGCGAGAACCGGCTGCTGGAACTGCTCGCGGCGGCCACGCCCGTGCACGGTCCCGGCGTGAAGCTGGTGGTGGACGACGCCAAGGCGGCATCGGGAGGCGACAGCGGCGGCCCGCGGGCCAGCAGCGGCTTCTCCGACACCGGACGGGTCCGCGACCGCGACATGCAGCGCGTGGTCAACGGGCTGTGGTCGTCGGGCGCCGAGGCGATCACCGTGAACGGGCAGCGGCTGACCCAACTGTCGGCGATCCGCGCCGCCGGTGACGCCATACTGGTCGACAACAAGCCGCTGGCGCCGCCGTACACGGTGCTGGCGATCGGGGACGGGAAGCGGTTGAGCACGGCATTCCAGGACAGCGCGGACGGCCTGTACCTGCACGTACTGCAGGAGAACTACGGGATCCGGTCCAGCATCAGCGTCCAGGACGACCTCCGGCTGGCCGCCGCGCCCAGTCTGATCGTGCGGTACGCCACGCCGGTCGCCGGCAATCCGAAGGCGGGCGCCGCCGTCGATGGGAAGGGTTCGAAGTGATCGCCGTACTGGGCCTCGTCGTGGGAGTCGTGGTCGGACTCGTGGTCCGCCCCGTGGTGCCCTCGGGGGTCGAGCCGTATCTCCCGATCGCCGTGGTCGCCGCGCTCGACGCCGTGTTCGGCGGCCTGCGGGCGATGCTCGACGGGATCTTCGACGACAAGGTCTTCGTGGTCTCCTTCCTGTCCAACGTGGTCGTCGCCGCCCTGATCGTCTTCCTCGGCGACAAGCTCGGTGTGGGCGCGCAGCTGTCCACCGGCGTCGTGGTCGTCCTCGGCATCCGGATCTTCTCCAACGCGGCGGCGATCCGCCGCCATGTCTTCCGGGCGTGACGATCGAATGAGTGACGAGAACCACCAGCCCGGCGAGAAGAGCGAGCCGCCGCCCGAGGACCGTACGCGGGCCCCCGGCGCAGACGTGCCACAGGACCGTACCGACGACGCCCGGGGCGACGGCCGTGCCGATGCCGACCGGACCGGGGCCCGCACCGGCGACGGCGCCGGGAAAGCGGCCGGAGCCCCCGGCGAGGAGCCCGCGCACCGGCCCGCGCGCGGCGCGACGGCGACCGGACGGCAGCGGCTGATGGCCGGGCTGTGGCCGCCGCGGCTGTCGCGGGCGCAGCTCATCGTGGCGCTGCTGCTGTTCGTGCTGGGCCTGGGGCTGGCCATCCAGGTGCGCTCGACCAGCGACAGCGGCACGCTGCGCGGTGCCCGCCAGGAGGACCTGGTGCGTATCCTCACCGAGCTGGACAACCGCAGCCAGCGCCTGGAGGACGAGAAGCGGGGCCTGGAGAGCCAGCGTTCCGAGCTGGAGTCCAGCTCGAACCAGGCCGCCGAGGCGTTGAAGCAGACCCGTCAGAAGGCGCGGGAGCTGGGCGTGCTGGCCGGTACGACCGCCGCGCAGGGCCCGGGGATCACGCTCACCATCACCGACCCGCACGGCGGGGTCGAGGCGGACACGCTGCTCGACGCGCTCCAGGAGCTGCGGGCGGCCGGTGCCGAGGCGATCCAGATCAATGACGTCCGGGTTGTCGCCGACACGTACTTCACGCAGGGTACGGACGGGGTACTGATCGACGGGCGCGAACTGGCGGAGCCCTATGCGTTCAAGGTCATCGGCAATCCGCAGGATCTGGAGCCGGCGCTGAACATTCCCGGCGGGGTGGTGCAGACGCTGGAGAAGGAGCAGGCCACGGCCGATGTGGTCCGGTCGCAGAAGATCGTCGTGGACGCCTTGCGACCCCCGCAGCAGCCTGACTACGCTCGGTCATCCCAGTGAGGCGGGGGGTCGGGGCATCGGTGGGGTGCGTTGTGGTGGAAACTGTGTGTAGCGAGGGTTCGTCCTGCCCCACGGGCGGGTCTGCTTCTTTCAAGGGGAAACGCCCGTGAAGTTGTTTGGGAAGTTGTTCGGCAAGAGCGCGCGCCAGTCGGGTGACCCGGCGACGGCCCGCCACCGTGCCCCACGGCACGCGCCCGACGAAGGCGTCCAGGGGGCGGAGCGCCCCCTGTTCCGGAACGGGCCGCAGGCCCCGGGCCGCGACTTTTCCGCAGGTCCCGGCGTGGCGCCTGTTGACCCCGCATCCGCGGCGAGCATAGGTTTCGGAGAACCATCAACCTCAACCACGGGTGGAGGGTTCGGCTTGCAGGTATGCGGCAGGTGCGGTCACACCAACGCGGAAGCCAGCCGCTTCTGCTCCAACTGCGGCGCGCCCCTGCGCGGGGCCGGCGTGCCCCGCGAGCGTGCGTCGGAGACCACGTCCACCATCTCGATCTCCGGGCTGGAGGCGTACGACGCGGAGGCGACCGGGCAGACGCCGATGCCGTCGCTCTCCCCGGAGGCGCAGGCCGCCGTGGACGCGCTGCCGATCGGCTCCGCCCTGCTGGTGGTACGACGCGGGCCGAACTCCGGCAGCCGGTTCCTGCTCGACGGCGGCCTGACCACGGCCGGCCGTCACCCGCAGAGCGACATCTTCCTGGACGACGTGACCGTCTCGCGCCGCCACGTCGAGTTCCGGCGCGGGCCGGACGGCGGCTTCGCCGTCTCCGACGTGGGCAGCCTCAACGGCACCTACGTCAACCGGGAGCGGATCGACTCGGTCCGGCTGTCCAACGGCGACGAGGTGCAGATCGGCAAGTACCGGTTGGTCTTCTACTCGAGCCAGCGGGGCATCTGACCCTCCCCCCAGACTCCGTCCGGGGGGACCCCCAGGGGAGGTGTTCATGCCGAGAACGTCGGGCGGTGCCGGTGGGGGCGGAGCCCCGGGCGGCACCGCCGGCAGCGACGGCGCCCTGCTGAGTATCGGTGCGGTGCTCAGCAGGCTGCGGGACGAGTTCCCCGAGGTCACCATCTCCAAGATCCGTTTCCTGGAGGCCGAGGGGCTGGTGGAGCCGCAGCGCACGCCCTCGGGGTACCGGAAGTTCGGCGCCAAGGACGTGGAGCGGCTGGCGTACGTGCTGCGGGTGCAGCGTGACCACTATCTGCCGCTGCGGGTGATCAGGGAGCACCTGGACGCCCTGGACCGCGGTGAGCAGGTCGCGCTGCCCGGGCCCGCGGAGTCCCGGGAGGGGCTGGACGGCTCCCTGGAGGCCCTCCTGGAGCCGTCGGCCGACCCCGGGGGTCCCTCGCACCTCAGACTCGGACGCGCGGAACTGCTGGCCGCCACCGGGGCCGGCGAGGCCGAACTCGACCAGTGGGAGTCGTACGGCCTGGTGGAGGTGGGCGGGGACGGCGGCTACGACGCCGAGACGGTGGGCATCGGACGGCTGATCGTGGATCTCGGCCGGTTCGGCCTCGAACCGCGGCACCTGCGGGCGGTGAAGGCCGCCGCGGACCGCGAGGCGGGCCTGGTGGAGCAGATCGTGGCGCCGCTGCGCAAGCACCGCAACCCGCAGACCCGCGCCCACGCCGAGGTCACCGCACGCGAGCTGGCCTCCCTGTCCGTACGGCTGCACGCCGCGATGGTGCAGTCGGCGCTGCGGGTGCGCCTGCGCTGAGACAGGGCCCGGGCCCGGGCCGACGCGGCGGCAGACCTCCCGGAGACGGACCCGGTCCTGTTCGGACAACGCCTCGGGCCGTTCGCACGCGGACTTCCGACTGTTCGAAACCCGCAGGTGACCGCGCCGCGCCGTGCCCGACTACCCAAACCCGCCGGACACGGCCTAGGGTTGCTGTGTGAACGAGCTCGACGTTGTGGGTGTCCGGGTCGAAATGCCTTCCAACCAACCGATCGTGCTCCTGCGTGAAGTGGGAGGCGACCGGTACCTGCCCATCTGGATCGGGCCAGGGGAGGCCACGGCCATCGCCTTCGCGCAGCAGGGCATGACGCCGGCGCGACCGCTCACCCATGACCTCTTCAAGGATGTCCTCGAAGCGGTGGGACAGACCCTGACCGAGGTGCGTATCACCGACCTGCGGGACGGCGTGTTCTACGCGGAGCTGGTGTTCGCCAGCGGGGTCGAGGTCAGCGCCCGCCCGTCCGACGCCATAGCGCTCGCCCTGCGCACCGGCACGCCGATCTACGGCAGTGACGGGGTGCTGGACGACGCGGGGATCGCGATCCCGGACGAGCAGGAGGACGAGGTGGAGAAGTTCCGCGAGTTCCTCGACCAGATCTCGCCGGAGGACTTCGGCACCAGCAACCAGTGACGGCGGTCGGCCGGGCAGAGCGCGCGTCGGGTGCCGGGCGGCCGGACCGAACATGCAAAGTTGCCCCCGATGGGGCATTCAACGAGCCGTTCCCGCCCTGCGGTCGAATCAAACCACTCCTGGGGTGAATATCACTCGGCGTGGCGAGTGTGGCGATCGTTGACGCACCCCTGGCGACTCCCTACCGTCGGGGTGGAAAGTCCCGTGGCACGTGCGCGCGGCCACGGGATGTGAAGGGACGGAGGGCGGCGTGAGAAGCACCGGCGACGGTCTGGCGACCGGCGGCCCGTATCCGACCCGGGGGGCACTGGCCCGCACCGCTGCCGACGCGGGCGGCGGACCGCCCGCGGACGGGCAGGACGGACTGGACGGGCAGGACGGACTGGACGGGCAGAACCAGCAGATCGGCTACCGGGGCCCCACCGCGTGCGCGGCGACCGGCATCACCTACCGCCAGCTCGACTACTGGGCCCGTACCGGCCTGGTCGAGCCGAGCGTCCGCCCCGCGTACGGTTCGGGCACCCAGCGGCTCTACAGCTTCCGTGACGTCGTCGTCCTGAAGATAGTGAAGCGGCTGCTGGACACCGGCGTGTCGCTGCAGAACATCAGGACGGCCGTACAGCACCTGCGATCGGTGGGCCCCGCCGAGCTGGCCCGGATGACACTGATGAGCGACGGCGCCACCGTGTACGAATGCACCTCGCCCGACGAGGTGGTGGACCTGCTCCAGGGGGGGCAGGGGGTCTTCGGCATCGCCGTCGGCGTGGTCTGGCGGGACGTGGAGAGCTCGCTCTCCCTGATGCACGGCGAGCGGGTCGACACCGGCGAGACCCTGGTCGGCCACAACCCCGCCGACGAGCTGGCCCGGCGGCGCAACAGAGCGGTCTGAGCGCGCGCGTCCCGGCGCCGGTGGCGTATACGTGTACGGCTCACGCTTGCGGCCCACGTCCGCTGCGGCGATCACGGCCGCCGCGCCGTACGGACGTACGGTGAACGTCGGTGCCGTGCGGCACCATCAGAAGCGTGAGAAGCGCGCCGACCATCCTCCATCTGGACATGGACGCGTTCTTCGCCGCGGTCGAGCAGGCGGCCAAGCCGAGCCTGCGGGGCAAGCCGGTAGTGGTCGGCGGCCTCGGTCCCCGCGGCGTCGTCGCGACCGCGTCCTACGAGGCACGCGTGCACGGCGTCCACTCCGCGATGGCGATGGCCCACGCCCGCCGGCTCTGCCCCAACGCCGCCTACCTGGTACCGCGCTTCGCCGTCTACCGGCAGGTCAGCGACACCGTGATGGCCCTGCTCGGCGCGCTCTCGCCGCTGGTGGAGCCGCTCAGCCTGGACGAGGCGTTCGTCGACCTGGAGGCCGGCGGCCGGGACGAGGACCCGCGCGCGACCGCCGTGCGCCTGCGCGCCGACATCCGGGCCGCCACCGGGCTCACCGCCTCGGTGGGTCTCGCCGGGTCCAAGCTGCTGGCGAAGATCGCCTCGGAGAAGGCCAAACCGGACGGCCTGGTGGTGGTCGAGCCGGGCACCGAACGGGCTCTGCTCGACCCGCTGCCGGTCCGCGCCCTGTGGGGCGTCGGACCGGCCACCGCCGAACACCTGCGCAAGGCCGGCATCGTCACGGTCGCCGAGATCGCGCACGCCGGAGAGCACGAACTGGTGCGGCTGCTCGGCAAGGCGCACGGCGTCTCCTTGCACGCCATGGCCGCCGGCCTCGACAACCGCCCGGTGGTCGCCGACCGGGACGTGAAGTCCGTCTCCGTCGAGGACACCTTCGACAGCGACCTCACCGACCGCGGG
Organism: Streptomyces sp.; assembly: GCF_036524955.1. GTDB lineage: Bacteria > Actinomycetota > Actinomycetes > Streptomycetales > Streptomycetaceae > Actinacidiphila. The sequence continues at coordinate 42,709 of NZ_DATDBG010000140.1, read as the reverse complement.
CGCCTGCGGTACGAGATCGACCGGCTCGCCGACCGCTGCGTCCAGCGGCTGCGGGGCGCGGGCCGCTCGGGCCGCACCGTGGTGGTCAAGGTGCGGCGGTACGACTTCTCCACGCTGACCCGCTCCGAGACGCTGCGCGCGCCGACCGACGACCCCTCCGTCGTACGGGAGACCGCCCGCCGGCTGATGGAGAGCGTGGACACCACCGGGGGAGTACGGCTGCTCGGGGTGGGCGTCGCCGGGCTCGCGGACTTCACCCAGGAGGACCTGTTCGCGCAGAGCGCCGCAGAGCGCGAGCCCGGCGAGGCCGCCCCCGGTGAACTGCCCGCCGTGCCGCCGCCGGCACCCGAGCGGTCCCGTCGGTGGCTGCCGGGTCAGGACGTCACGCACGAGGAGTACGGGGCCGGGTGGGTGCAAGGGAGCGGCGTGGGGCGGGTCACCGTCCGCTTCGAGGTGCCCTCCGACTCCGCGCCGGGCCGGGTGCGCACCTTCGCCGTGCTCGACCCCGCTCTCTCCCGCAGCGACCCGCTGCCGCTGGTGCCCGCCGCGCGCGGCGGCGGGCCGGCCCCGGGACGACCCGACGACACCGACGATCCCGGCGCTTCCGCCCCTCAGTCGCCGCTCGCCAGCTCCCCGAAGTCCTGGCCGGGCGCCTCCGTCCGGTCCGTCCCGGACCGCGGCACCTCCATACCGTAGTGGTGGTAGAGCTGGAGTTCCTGCTCCGGCGAGAGATGACGGCCCACCCCGAAATCCGGCGCGTCCCTGATCAGCGCCTTCTTGAACGGCACCCGCAGCTCGTCGTCCACCAGCTCGCTCGGCTCCAGCGGCACGAACGCGTCCCGGGTGAACAGCCCGGTCCGGACCGCCGCCCACTCGGGCGTGCCGGTCGCGTCGTCGAGGTACACCTCGTCCACCGTGCCGATCCTCGTACCGTCGCGGTCGAAGGCGCGACGGCCGATCAGGCTGCGCGGATCGATGTCGGTCTGCACGGTCCCTCCAACCAACGTCGGCTGATGCCGACTGCCATCAGCTCCACTTCCTCACTCCACTACCTCAATTGTGCTGACTTCCACCAAAAGTCACATCGTGGGCGGCGGACCCCCGGACCGGCGCGCCGACCGGGGTCGAGGGCGCGCTGGTAGGCTGGGCGATGGCTGTAGACCCCATGCGGGAGAGTCCTCCGAGAGCGCCCCAAGGGGCGCGGCGGAGGCGCCGAAGGAGCAAACCCTCCCCGGAATCTCTCAGGCACCCCGTACCGCATGGGTGAGGTCACTCTGGAAAGCAGGGCCTGCCTCGGAAGCACCGCAGCCTCCGGGACGTGTCCTCACCGACGGTGAAAGCCGCCCCCGCCGGGCGGCGAAGCTCTCAGGTTCTGATGACAGAGGGGGAGGCCGTACGGGTGCCCGCACCGCGGCATCCCCGAAGGTCGTGGCAGACCAGGAGGCCTCCGCAGATGACTGATCGCCGTATTTCCCTCGCCGAACTGGAAGCCGGCGTGCCCTTCGCGCACCGCCACATCGGTCCGGACACCGAGGCGCAGGCCAAGATGCTCGCCCAGGTCGGTTACGGCTCGCTGGACGAGTTGACCGACGCGGCCGTGCCCGGCGCCATCAGGAGCGCCGAGGCGCTGGGCCTGCCCTCCGCCCGCACCGAGGCCGAAGCCCTCGCCGAACTGCGTGCCCTCGCCGACCGCAATCAGGTGCTCGTCCCCATGATCGGCCTCGGCTACTACGGCACCTTCACCCCGCCGGTCATCCTGCGCAACGTGCTGGAGAACCCCGCCTGGTACACGGCCTACACGCCGTACCAGCCGGAGATCTCGCAGGGCCGCCTGGAGGCGCTGCTGAACTTCCAGACCGTCGTCGCCGACCTCACCGGGCTGCCCACCTCCGGGGCGTCGCTGCTGGACGAGGGCACCGCCGCGGCTGAGGCGATGGCGCTGTCCCGCCGGGTCGGCAAGGTCAAGGAAGGCGTCTTCCTGGTGGACTCCGACACCTTCCCGCAGACCACCGCGGTGCTCCGGACGCGCGCCGAGCCGACCGGCGTCGAGGTCGTCGTGGCCGACCTGACCGACGGCATCCCGGACGAGATCGCCGAGCGCGGCGTGTTCGGCGTGCTGGTGCAGTACCCGGGCGCCTCCGGTGCGGTACGGGACCTGCGGCCGGTCGTCGAGCGCGCGCACGAACTGGGCGCGGTCGTCACGGTGGCCGCCGACCTGCTGGCGCTCACCGTCCTCACCTCGCCCGGTGCGCTCGGCGCGGACATCGCGGTCGGCACCACGCAGCGGTTCGGCGTCCCGATGGGCTTCGGCGGACCGCACGCGGGATACCTGGCCGTACGCGACGCCTACGCCCGTAGCCTGCCCGGACGCCTCGTCGGGGTCTCGGTGGACGCCGACGGCCGCCCTGCGTACCGGTTGGCCCTGCAGACCCGCGAGCAGCACATCCGCCGGGAGAAGGCCACCAGCAACATCTGCACCGCGCAGGTCCTGCTCGCCGTGATGGCCGCGATGTACGCCGTCTACCACGGCCCCGACGGGCTCGCGCAGATCGCCCGCCGCGCCCACCGCTATGCCGCGATCCTGGCCTCGGGCCTGCGCGCGGGCGGCGCCGAGGTCGTGCACGACGAATTCTTCGACACGCTGACCGTACGGGTGCCGGGGCGGGCCGCGGGGATCGTCGCCGCAGCCCGCCAGGCCGGTGTCAACCTGCGGCTCACCGACGCCGACCAGGTGGGCATCGCCTGCGACGAGACCACCACTCGCGGCCGGCTCGCCGCCGTACTGGCCGCCTTCGGTGTCTCCGCCGACCTCGACGCGCTGGACGCGGTCACCGGGGACGCGCTGCCCACCGCCCTGCTGCGCACCGAGCCGTATCTGACCCACCCGGTCTTCCACCAGCACCGCAGCGAGACCGCGATGCTGCGTTACCTGCGGCGGCTCGCCGACCGCGACTACGCGCTGGACCGCGGCATGATCCCGCTGGGCTCCTGCACGATGAAGCTCAACGGCACGACCGAGATGGAGCCGGTCACCTGGCCCGAGTTCGGCGCGCTGCACCCGTTCGCGCCGATCGACCAGGCCGACGGCTACCTCGCCCTGATCCGCGGCCTGGAGGACCAGCTCGCCGAGGTCACCGGCTACGACACGGTGAGCCTCCAGCCGAACGCCGGCTCGCAGGGCGAGCTCGCCGGACTCCTGGCGGTACGCGCGTACCACCGCGCCAACGGCGACACCGACCGTACGGTCTGCCTCATCCCGTCCTCCGCGCACGGCACCAACGCGGCCAGCGCCGTGATGGCGGGCATGCAGGTCGTCGTGGTGAAGACCGGTGAGGACGGTGACGTGGACGTCGCCGACCTGCACGCCAAGATCGAGCAGCACCGCGACCGGCTCGCGGTCCTGATGGTCACCTACCCCTCCACGCACGGTGTCTTCGAGGACAACATCACCGACATCTGCGCCGCCGTGCACGCCGCGGGCGGCCAGGTCTACGTGGACGGTGCGAACCTCAACGCGCTGGTCGGCCTCGCCCGTCCCGGAAAGTTCGGCGCCGACGTGTCGCACCTGAACCTGCACAAGACGTTCTGCATCCCGCACGGCGGCGGCGGCCCCGGTGTCGGCCCGGTCGCGGTCCGCGCGCACCTGGCACCGTACCTCCCCAACCACCCGCTCCAGCCGGCCGCGGGCCCGAAGACCGGTGTCGGACCGGTGTCGGCGGCGCCCTGGGGCTCGGCAGGCATCCTGCCGATCTCCTGGACGTACGTCCGGCTGATGGGCGCCGACGGGCTCAAGCGCGCCACACAGATCGCCGTGCTCAGTGCGAACTACGTGGCCAAGCGGCTCGAACCGCACTTCCCGGTGCTCTACACCGGGCCCGGCGGCCTGGTCGCGCACGAGTGCATCATCGATCTGCGCCCGCTCACCAAGGAGACCGGGGTCACCGTCGACGACATCGCCAAGCGGCTGATCGACTACGGCTTCCACGCGCCGACCATGTCGTTCCCGGTGGCCGGCACCCTGATGATCGAGCCGACCGAGAGCGAGGACCTCGCCGAGCTGGACCGTTTCTGCGAGGCGATGATCGCGATCCGCGGCGAGACAGACCGGGTCGCCTCCGGCGAGTGGCCCGCCGAGGACAACCCGCTGCGGAACGCGCCGCACACCGCGGCGGCGCTCGGTGGCGACTGGGCCCATCCGTACAGCCGCGAGGAGGCGGTCTTCCCCGGCGGGGTGGTCGCGGCCGACAAGTACTGGCCGCCGGTCAGCCGCATCGACGGGGCCTACGGCGACCGCAACCTGGTCTGCTCGTGCCCGCCGCCGGACGCGTACGATTCCTAATGGAGTTGTCAAGCGGCGGGCGTGACGGGCGGTATGGGGTCGTAGCACCGTCCGTCACGCAGCAGGGCCCACAGGACGTTGACGCGGCGTCGGGCGAGAGCGAGGACTGCCTGGGTGTGCCGCTTGCCCTCGGCGCGCTTGCGGTCGTAGAAGCGGCGGGATTCGTCGCAGCAGCGGATGCTGATCAGCGCGGAGGTGTAGAAGACGCGCTGGAGGCGCCGGCTGTATCGCTTGGGGCGGTGGAGGTTGCCGCTGATCTTGCCTGAGTCACGGGGAGCGGGAGCGACGCCGGCGAACCCGGCAAGGCGGTCGGCGTTGTCGAAGGCGTCCATGTCGCCGCCGGTGGCGGCGAGGAACTCGGCACCGAGCAGGGGGCCGATGCCGGGCATGCTGGCGATCACTTCGGCGTGCCGGTGCTGGCGAAACCGGCCCTCGATGAGCTTGTCGGTCTCGGTGATCTTCGCGTTGAGGGCCATCACCTCCCTGGCGAGGGTGTGCACGACCTGCGCGGTGATCTTCTCGCCCGGAACGGCTGTGTTCTGGCCTTCGGCGGCCTGGACGGCCTTGGCGGCGAGCTGGTCGGCGCCGCGGACTTTGCGGTTGCGCAGCCAGGTGGTCAGGCGGTTCGTGCCGGTGCGGCGGATGGCGGCCGGGGTCTGGTAGCCGGTCAGCAGCACCAGAGGACCGACGTTGCCGAGGTCGAGTTCGCGTTCCAGGCCGGGGAAGATTCCGGTGAGGTGGCCGCGGAGCCGGTTGATGGCCCGGGTCCGGTCGTCGCTGAGGTCGCGGCGGTGGCCGGTGAGGACTTTCAGCTCGGTGACCAGCTCCTCGCCCGGCCGCAGGGGCGTCAGATCGTGGCGGACACGGGCCTGGTCGGCGATGATCGCGGCGTCCTTGGCGTCGGTCTTGCCGTCGCCGCGGTAGCCCTCGGAAGCGCGGTTGACGGCCCTGCCGGGGATGTAGAGCAGGTGCTGGCCGTGGTTGACCAGGACCGCGATCAGCAGGGCGGCTCCGCCGTCAGCCAGGTCGATGCCCCAGGCGGTCACTTCGCCGAGTGCGAGGACGTCGCCGAGGAGCTTCAGCAGTTCCGTCTCGTCGTTGGCGACGCGACGCGACAGCAGCCGTTTGCCGGTGTCGTCGATCACCACGCAGTGGTGGTGGGTCTTCCCGGCATCGATGCCGGCCCAGATCGCTGTCACGTGCTTCTCCGCAGGTCGTTTGCGTACAGGTACCACGGACGACCTCGCTGTCGAGTCCCTACTGAGCGATCAGTGCCGCAATTCCTAATGAGCAGCCGAGTCGTCGTGGGGGCCGGGCGGCGAATCGTGCGAAGCCACCGACGGCAGAGGACTGAAAGCCACACCCGGACCCCCTGGGTGAGCCAACCCTACGAATGGCTCGCTCATCCCGATCAACAAGGTAGGGAGGACTGACCCGGTGCGGCGACCGCGTTCCGGCGCCCGGGCCGGCGAAGCCGGTTCCCTCGGCAGCGGGAACCGGCTTGGTACGGGAGTGCGGCTGACGGTGCGGGCGTCAGGCCGCGGCGGTGATCTGCCCGGCGCCCAGCGGGCGGTGCGGTGCGATGATCTGCCCGTCGGGCAGCAGCTCTCCGGTGTCGTCGAAGAGCAGTACCCCGTTGCACAGCAGGCTCCAGCCCTGCTCCGGGTGGCGGGCCACGGCGTAGGCGGCCTCGCGGTCAGGGCATTCTGCGGTCGGGCATTGCGGCTTGTGCTCGCACATGGTCGATGGTGTCTTTCGCTGGGAGGAGTGAGTGGTCCGGTCGGTCGCGCTGCCTGTCTTGTTCAACTCCGTTCCCCCGTTCGTGGTGCGGCCGGTCCCAGTGTTGCTCTGCTGACGTGAATCCGCAGGGATTTCGCGCAGCCGGTACTCGAAGGACGAAGACGCGTCACCCGCCCGGGCGGTTCCGGGCACGGAGGTGCCCCCGGCCCGCGAGGGCGAGGGGGCACCTCCACGATCAGCCGCCGGTCAGGCGGGGGACCCCAGCAGCGGCGGCGGCGCGAGCCGTACGCTCAGCACCGGCGCCAGATCCACCAACCGGTGCACCCGGTGCGAGGTGATCCCGGGCGGCGCGGGCGCCAGCGGTACCAGCAGGTCCGACGGGTCGGGCTGGGCGGTGGCCGCGTCCGCCCGGGGCCGGCAGTGCAGCCACAGCGCCAGCATGTACAGGCCGGGCACCGACAGCAAGTGCGGCTGGTAGGTGTTCGGCAGGGTGTCGGCCTGTCGCAGCGCCCGTTCGGTGGAAGCCAGGAACGGACCCTCGGAGAAGCGGGAGAACACCCACCCGTCCGGTGTCAGCACGGTCTCGCCCGCGGCGGCCACCCCGGCGCCCGCCCGGATGTGGAACCGCCAACCGGTCAGCCGAGCCTGCGGCAGCCCGCCGGGGACCGTAGCCGGTACGAAGAGATGGACAGGCAACGGGTGTTCGGCGTCCAGCGGCCCTTGGGCGGTGCGCAGCGCGGGCGTCCGGGCTTCCCGGACCGCGGTGGGCGAACTGAGCGCCGCCAGGACGCTCAACAGAGCGGGGGAGGGTGCTGGGGGGACAAGCAGCGGCATGATGTCGCCTCTCACTTGGAGCCACAACTGGGAGACACAGAGGTGCGAGGAGGTGTGCGCGGACGACAAGATCAGAACGGGTGTGTGAGGGAGGGATTCCTGCTCAGGCACGGTCCGGCGACGGCGGATGCTTTGCCTTGTGCGCGGAGTTTATACGACCCGTGTTCGCTCTGTGTTTCGTCTAGTCGCTGCCCGTATTACGCACAAGGCGAGAATTTGCCTTCCTCGGCGGGCCCCTCCACGGCATTCCCGCAGGATGGCCGCCGGGCGGGTGCATTTATCTGCCCGCCATGGTCGGCTTGAACTCATCGGTGTTATTCACGCCGAGTTCACAAGGCTCCGTGGCAGTGGAATGTGCCGCTGGAACATGCGGTGCGGGACCGCTACCGCAAGCCTACCGTGCCGGTTTGATCCCTCGTGGCGTTATCGATCATTTTGGTGGGCATCCTCCGGTGAGGACAACGCGAGGAGGGACACTCGATGGGGGAGAAGGTCGTCGCCGGGGAGTTCGACCTGGCCGACCGCCGGATGTACCGGCGGAAGCTCCACCAGTGTCTGGCGGGGCTGGAGCGGCTGTTGGCGGAGAAGCGTTTTGATCGGCCGCGCAATCTCATCGGTCTGGAGATCGAACTGAATCTAACGGATTCCAACGGATTGCCCCGCATGATGAACGAAGAGGTGCTGGAGCGCATCGCGAGCCGGGATTTCCAGACCGAACTCGCTCAGTTCAACATTGAAGTGAATATCGCGCCGCACCGGCTCGCCGGACGCGTACTCGACCGGCTGGCCGAGGAACTGCGCACCGGCCTCGGCTATGCCGACCGCAGGGCCGGCGAAGTGGGCGCGCACATCGTGATGGTGGGAATTCTGCCCACCCTGGAGGCGCAGGACCTGGTCTCCGCCAACCTCTCCCGCGCCGACCGCTACACACTGCTCAACGACCGCATCCTCGCGATGCGCGGCGAGGACATCACGGTGGACATCAAGGGTGTCGAGCACCTCGCCTACACCTCCGCGTCCATCGCCCCGGAGGCCGCCGCCACCTCCACCCAGATGCACCTCCAGGTGACGCCCGGCCGGTTCGCCGCGGTGTGGAACGCCGCGCAGGCGGTGTCCGGGCCGCAGGTCGCGGTCGGCGCCAACTCGCCGTTCCTGTTCGGCAAGGAGCTGTGGCGCGAGACCCGCCCTGTGCTCTTCCAGCAGGCCACCGACACCCGCCCGCAGGAGCTCCGGGCACAGGGGGTACGGCCGCTGACCTGGTTCGGCGAGCGGTGGATCGACTCGGCGGCCGACCTGTTCGCCGAGAACGTGCGGTACTTCCCCGGGCTGCTGCCGATCTGCGACGACGAGGACCCGCTGCGGGTGCTGGACGACGGGAGAGTGCCGCAGCTCCGCGAGCTGACGCTGCACAACGGCACCATCTACCGCTGGAACCGCCCGGTCTACCAGGTCGTGGACGGCGTGCCGCACCTGCGGGTCGAGAACCGGGTGATGCCCGCCGGGCCCACCGTCGCCGACGTCCTGGCCAACGCCGCCTTCTACTACGGACTGGTCCGCACACTGGCCGAGGCGCCCCGCCCGATCTGGCAACGGCTGCCGTTCGGCGCTGCCGCGGCCAACTTCGACGCGGCCTGCCGGGACGGCATCGGCGCCGTCCTGCACTGGCCGCGGGGCCGTGGCGGCACCCTGGCCGAGGTGCCCGCGGCCGACCTGATCAGGGACGAGCTGCTGCCGCTCGCCGCGGCCGGCCTCGACGCGTGGGGCATCGACCCGGTCGACCGCGACCGCTACCTCGGCATCGTCGAAGAACGCTGCCGCCGCCGCACCAACGGCGCGGAATGGCAGTCCGCCGTCTTCCACCGCCACCTGGAACGCGGCCTGGAGCGCCGTGCCGCCCTCGCCGCGATGACCCAGCGCTACCGCGAGCACATGCACGACGGGGCGCCCGTGCACACCTGGCCGGTGGGCTGACCGGCGGGTGATCGACACCGTTGTGAGGCCGGGCGCCTGCCGGGCGCCCGGCCTCACGCTGTACCGGGAGGGGGCGGCTGCGGGTCGCGCGGCGCGATCTTCGTATCGTTTCCGGGAGACCGTCATCGTGCGCGGTCGGCGCCGGAGCGGGACGAGCATGGGAGGGCCGCGTGCACACGCAGTCGTACGAGGCGGGGACGGGCGAGGAGGCGCGCACGCTGCGCAGCGAGACGCTGATCGTCCTCGGGCTGTCACTCGGTGCCAGCGGGGTGTCGGCGTTCATCGACTTCCTCGGATCGGTCACCAAGCCGGGGGCGCTGAAGAACCAGGCGGCCACCCTCGTCGGCTCGTACGCGCCGCACCGGCCCTGGCTCGACCTGGCCTGGCAGGCGTTCTTCATCGCGAGCGCGCTCGTACCGGTGGCGCTCGTCGCGCACCTGCTGGCGCGCGAACGCGTCGGCATGCCCGCCATCGGGTTCGACCTGACCCGTCCGCGCCGCGACCTGGCCCGGGGCGCGCTGGTCGCGGCCGCCATCGGCGGCACCGGGCTCGCCTTCTACCTCGGCGCGCGGACTGCGGGCTTCAATCTCACCGTGGTGCCGGAGGCACTGCCGGACGTGTGGTGGAAGATCCCGGTCCTGCTCGCCTCCGCCGTGCAGAACGCGGTACTCGAAGAGGTGATCGTGGTCGGCTACCTGCTGCGCCGGCTCGGCCAGTTGGGCTGGACGCCGAACGCCGCGCTCGCCGCAAGCGCGCTGCTGCGCGGCTCGTACCACCTCTACCAGGGCCTCGGCGGCTTCTTCGGCAACATGGCGATGGGCGTCGTCTTCGTGCTGCTCTACCGCCGGTGGGGCCGGGTGGGCCCGCTGGTGGCGGCGCACTCGCTCATCGACGCGGTGGCCTTCGTCGGATACGCGCTGCTGGCGGGGAAGGTCGGCTGGCTGCCCACCGGCTGATCACGGCACGGCGTGCAGCTCGCCGTCGACGACGGTGACCGCGGTGCCGGTGAGCAGTACCCGGTCGCCGCGCAGCCGCATGACGACCACGCCGGTACGGGCGGAGACCTGCAGGCCGGTGAGGGCGTCCCGGCCGAGTCGCGCCGACCAGAACGGGGCAAGCGCGGTGTGCGCGCTGCCGGTCACCGGGTCCTCGTCGATTCCGGCCGCCGGGTAGAAGGCGCGCGAGACGAAGTCGTACCCCCGCGAAGAGTCCTCGGCCGCGGCGGTGGCGACCACCCCGAGCCGTGTCACCCGGACCAGCGCGGCGAAGTCGGGCGCGAGACCCCGTACGGCCGCCTCGTCGGCGACCTCGACCAGCAGGCACCCGCAGTCGGGCCCGGCGTCCAGCACGGTCAGCGGCTGCGCGCCGAGCGCCTGCGCGAGGCCGTCGGGGGCCCTCGCCGCGGTGAGCGGCGCCACGGGGAAGTCCATGGTGATCGTGCCGTCGCCGTCGGCGGTGGCGGAGAGCGTACCCGCCCTGGTGCGGAACCGGATCGTGCCCCGGGCAGCTCCGGTGGTCCGCATCACGTGCGCGGTCGCCAACGTGGCGTGCCCGCACAGCCCGACCTCGGTCATGGGCGTGAACCACCGCAGCGCCCAGTCCGCGTCTGCCGCACCGGCCAGCGGGTGGGCGAACGCGGTCTCGGAGAGGTTCAGTTCCCCCGCGACCTGCAGGAGCCAGTCGTCCGCGGGGAAGGCGTCCGCGTCGAGCAGCAGTACGCCGGCGGGGTTGCCGGCGAAGGGGTGGTCGGTGAACGCGTCGACGATTCGGATCCGCATGTGGTGAGCGTAGGCGAAGGCCGGGACGTGGCGAAGGCCGGGACGTGGAGGGGGCCGGGACGTGGAGGGGGCTGAGACATGCCTGTCGCCGCCCGCGGCGGGCGGCGACACGGGCAGGCCGTTCGGTCAGGCGTGCTGCGGGACCTCGTCCTTCAGCGTGCCCCGGATCTGGTCACGCAGCTCCGGGCTGTCGGTGTGGCCGTGTACGGACGCGGCGTGCTCCGCGGCGGCCCGGACCACTTCCTCCTCTTCACCGGAAATAGTGAGCGTGCAATTGCTCTCGCTCGGGAATTCACGGCAATCGGCTACCTTGCGCATCACGCACCTCCTTGCTCTACGAATTCTAGGTCCGCCGTCACCCGTCCGGCCTCTTGCGTACGGCCCCCGCGCCGTACGGGGAAGTGCGTATTGCCCGGTCGCGCCCGCCCTGCTGCAGTGAGGGTGCGGGAGGGCGAACGAGGAGGTGAGCGCCATGGCAGCGGCTGCCGGACCCCAGCACGGCAAGGCCGTGGGCGACGACCGGCGCACCGGCCGTGAGGCGTCGGCGGCGGCCCTGGAGGCCGACGGGAAGGGCGGCGGGCAGGCCCGTCCGGCCGACGAGGAAAAGGTGATGGAATTCCTGGAACAGGTCATCACCGACGGTGCCGCCGCGATGTCCGGGCTGTGCACCTCGATCGGCGACCGGCTCGGCATCTACACGGCGATGGCCGGGGCCGGACCGATGACCTCCGAGCGGCTGGCCGCGAGGACCGGGCTGAACGAGCGGTACCTGCGCGAGTGGCTTGCTGCCCAGGTGGCGGGCGAGTACGTCGCGTACGACGCCGACACCGACACCTACGAACTGAGCGACGAGCACGCGGCGGTGCTGGCCGACCCCGCCGTGCCGACGTACGCGGCCGGGCTGTTCACCATGCTCCAGGCGCTCTACCGCACCGAGAACCAGCTCATGGAGAACTTCCGTACCGGTGAGGGGCTGGGCTGGGCCGACCACAACCCGGCGCTTTTCGAAGGCACCGCGAAGTTCTTCGGCACCGGTTACGCGGCCTCGCTGGTCCCCGAGTGGCTGGCCTCGATGGACGATGTGGCGGCGAAGCTGCGGCGGGGCGCGGAGGTCGCCGACGTGGGGTGCGGCTACGGGCACTCCACGCTGCTCATGGCGCAGGCGTTCCCGGCTTCCCGCTTCCACGGCTTCGACTTCCACCGGCCGTCGATCGAGGCGGCCCGGGGGCTCGCCGCCGAGCAGGGGCTCAGCGACCGGGTCGAGTTCGACGTGGCGACCGCGCAGGACTTCCCCGGCGAGGGCTACGACCTGATCACCTTCTTCGACTGCCTGCACGACATCGGCGACCCGGGCGGCGCCCTGGCCCGTACCCGGGAGGCGCTGGCCGAGGACGGCACGTGCGTGCTCGTCGAGCCGAACCTTTCGTCCAACCCCGGGGAGAACATCAACCCGGTCGGACGCGGAATGACCGCCTCGTCGGTCGCCGTCTGCCTCCCTTCCGCCCTCGCCCAGCACGGCCCCGAAGCTCTGGGCAACCACGCCGGCGAGGACGTGATACGCCGTATCGCCCACAAGGCGGGCCTCCACCACTGGACCCTCGCGGCGGAGACGCCGGTCAACCGCGTCTACGCGCTGGCGCGATGACCTGCGATCGGCTTCGGGGGCGATGTGCTCCCACCAAACCCGCTTTCCGTTCCCCGGGCGCCCCCGCCCGCTGTCGACCGCACTCCCGCCGACAGGGCTCGGGTCCCTGGCGTTGACCCGTCCCTCCGGCGGGACGACGGCCCGCATGTGAGTCGCCCGGCCCTTGACCCGGTCGGGACGTCCTGACCAGGCTGGTCGTATGACTACGGCCGGAGAGGCCGCACTACGTCGCGTGCTCGCCGTGTTCGACCTGCTGATCGACGCCGTCGACGAGGGCGAACTCGTGCCGGCGCTGTTGCCGTTGCTGCTGCGGGCCATGCCGGGCGACAGCGTCGTGTGGGCGCCGCACGTGGGACCCGTCGGCTCGTTCGCGATGCCCCGGACGCTGCCGGCAGACCTGGTGGACCAGGAGCGGCTGGACGCGTTCGCGCGGGGTGCCGGGGCCGATCCGCTGGTGCGGCACACCACGACGGGGTCCGGCACGCCGGTCCGGCGTTCCGACCTGCAGAGCCGTGCCGCCTTCCACCGGCTGGTCGTCTACGGCGAGGTGTACCGGCCGCTGCGCGCGGAGCACCAGCTCGCCATGGCCTTTCCGGCCGGCTACGCGGGCGGAGTGCCCCGGCGGATCTGCGTGTGCGTCAACCGCGACGGCGGTGACTTCCGGGACGCCGACGTGGAGACCGCCGCCATGCTGCGAGCCCGGCTCGGCCGCGCACTGGACCGGCTCGCCCCGTCGCCGTCGCCGCCGCGACGGCCCTCGCCCGCCCAGGCCAGGGTCACCCGCCGCGAGGCCGCCGTGCTCAGCCTGCTCGCCCGCGGCCTGACCAACGAGCAGATCGCCCACCGCCTGGCGATCAGCCCCCGCACCGTCGACAAGCACCTGGAGCACGCCTACCCCAAGCTCCGGGTCTGCGGCCGGGTCGAGGCGGCGAACGCCTGGCTGGCCGGCCCGCGGGGCTGACCGCACCACCGGAGCCGGCCCCGTGGGCGCGCCCGCTGACCTGTCTCGACGAAGATTCCGTGAATCTCAGCGAAGGTGAACAGGTGCCCGTCAGTCTCACCGAAGGTTGAGCACCCGCTCGGCCTTCGGGCTGGGGTGTGGAAGCGCTGTCGCGCGCGTACGGCGATGAGGCGTTGACCGTCTCATCGAACGTGTCGTGATCTGTCGAACGGGCCGGCTGGCTCACCCGTCCCGAGTGCCTGATCCGGCGATCGGCGCCACAGCGCCCTGACAGGTCGGGGGCGGTCCTTCGTCTCGGCCCATGGGGACAGAACGAGGACACGTTCGCGGCCCTCAGTCGAGACAGAACTCGTTGCCCTCGATGTCCAGCATCGGGATGCACGCATCGTTGCCGTCGTACAGCGTTTGCACGTGTACCGCGCCAAGCGGGACCAGCCGTGCGCATTCGGCCTCAAGTGCGGCGAGGCGCTCTTCACCCACGAGTCCGGTGCCGACCCGCACATCAAGATGCACCCGGTTCTTGGCGGCCTTCCCCTCGGGGACGCGCTGGAAGTACAGCCGCGGGCCCACACCTGAGGGATCAACGCAGGCGAACCAAGAATCCCGCTGCTCAGGTGGCTGCGAGCCCTTGAAGTCATCCCAAGTGACGAACCCCTCCGGCGGCGCCGGTACGACGTACCCCAGCACCTCGCACCAGAATCGAGCGAGGCGCTCGGGTTCTGCGCAGTCGAAGGTGACTTGGAACGTCTTGATCGATGTCATCGGCCCACCATATTGGCGCGTGCCGTTCACCGAAATCCCGGGGTTCCCCGGCGTGCTGGGTGAGGTCTCGCGTGACATGAGCAGCCTCAACGGGCCAGATCACCTGAGACGACGAGCGAATCGGACCAGATCACCTGAGGTAGGGGCCAATTCGCACGAGACAGGACACCCGCCCCCTCTCCGGAGGCCTTGCCGACCGCTCGCTTCCGATATATCGTTGAAGCATCGCGAACGATCAACGATGGAACGATGGAAGGAGCGACATCATGCGTTCCGCAGGACACGGACACGGGCCATGCGGCCCCGGACCCCACGGCTGGGGCGAGCGCGATCCGTGGCGGGCGGCGTTCGGGCCGTTCGGACCGCCCTTCGGCGGCGGGCACTTCGGGCCCGGCGGCCGGGGGCGCGGCGGACCGCGCGGCCGGGCCCGGCGTGGCGATGTGCGGGCGTCGATCCTGGCGCTGCTGAAGGACCGCCCGATGCACGGCTACGAGATGATCCAGGAGATCGCCGACCGCAGCGGCGGCGCCTGGCGGCCGAGCCCCGGCTCGGTCTACCCGACGCTTCAGCTGCTGGAGGACGAAGGCCTGATCAGCAGTGCCAACGGAGGCGGCAAGAAGCTCTTCACGCTCACCGACGAGGGCCGTACGGAAGCCGACGCGGGCCTCGAGGCCCCGTGGGAGGACGCCGGCCGGGGCGTCGACTGGGACGCCCTCAACGAGATCCGGCGGGCGGGCGGCGGCCTCGTCGAAGCGTTCCGCCAGGTGTGGGCCACCGGGACCCCCGAGCAGCGTGAGAAGGCGCTCTCCGTGGTCAACGACGCCCGCAAGAAGCTCTATCTGATCCTCGCCGACGAGGACGTCGAGCGGGACTGAGCCGGAAGGTACCGCCGGCGGCACCCGCCGACGCGGACCGGCACCCGGCGGCAGCCGGGCGACCGTACCCTCGCCCCCCGGGAACCGCCGGAGCCGGGCCGTCACGAGCCGGCCGGGGCCTCACGTCCCGGGCGGGCTCGATCCGCGTACCAGCAGGCGGGTCGGCACGATGCGGGGGCTCGGCCGGCTTCCTGGTCCCGGCCGGGCCGGCGTCGAGCAGACCCCGCAGTGCGCTGATGGGCCGTCCTTCCAGGGTCGCCGTTCCAGGGTCGCCGTTCCTGGGCCGGACGCCGGGACGGGCGGGGAACTTCCCGTCCGCGGCCCGGCGCGTTCCGGCCGGCGGCGTGCCGGAGTGGGGCCGGGGCGGTTCCCGCAGGGCCGCGCCCGGGTGAGACGCTGGCAGCATGCGTGAGAAGGACGAGGAAAGCGGCGGTACGGGCTCCCTGGCCGACGAGGCGCTGCTCGCCCGGATGCGGGCCGCGCCCGTGCTGGCCGGGCCGCTGCCGCGGTTCGACCCGGAGGACGCGCCCGACACGCCCGGTGAGCTGTTCGCCCGCTGGCTGGACGCGGCCCTCGCCGATGGCGTGCCCGAGCCGCACGTCATGACGCTCAGCACGGCGGACGCCGACGGTACGCCGACCGCGCGGGTGCTGATGCTGCGCGGCATCGACAGCGCCGCCTGCGCGTACGACTTCGCGTCCGACTCCGCCAGTCCCAAGAGCGGGGATCTCGCGGCCAACCCGAGGGCCGCGCTCACCTGGTACTGGCCCGCCCACGGCCGGCAGATCCGGATGGCCGGACCGGTGACCGTACTCGGCGACGGGGCGACCCGGCGGGACTTCCTCGGTCGAGGCGAGGCGTCCCGGGTGGCCGGGTTCACCGGGCGGATGAGCCAACCGCTGACCGGTCCGGAAGAGTACGAGCGCGAGCGCCGCGCCGCCCGGGACCTGGTCGCGGCGGAACCGGACCGGATACCCGCGACGCACATCGTCTACCGGCTGCGGGCGCGGGAGGCGGAGTTCTTCCAGGCGGACCCCGCGCGCTTCCACGTACGGGTGCGGTACGCGCGCGACGGCGACGGCTGGCACCGGGCCCTGCTGTGGCCATGACGCGTCCCGCCGGGACGGGGCCTATCCCGTGACGCGAGTGCTGCCGGCCGCCGGATGTCAGCCGCTGTCCGGATGACGCTCCTGTCGCGGACTGACATCATGACCTGATGCACGTATCTCGGCGGAGGAACGCGGATCTCGGGCTCGCCCTGCTGTCGGCCTTCGCGTTCGGCGGTTCGGGCGTGGCGGCCAAGCCGCTGATCGAAGCCGGTCTCGAACCGATGCACGTGGCCTGGCTGCGGACCGCGGGCGCCGCGCTCATCCTGCTGCCCGTCGCTCTGCGGCACCGCGGGCTGCCGCGGCTGCGGCCCGGCCTGGTGATCGGCTTCGGGATGCTCGGCATCGCGGGCTGCCAGGCGCTGTACTTCGTGGCCATCGCGCGCATACCCGTGGGCGTCGCCATCCTGGTGGAGTTCCTCGGGCCCACGCTGCTGCTGGGCTGGGTGCGGTTCGTGCAGCGGAGGCCGGTCAGCCGGGCCGCGGTGGCCGGCGCGCTGCTCGCCGTCACCGGCATGGCCTGTGTCGTCGAGATCTGGTCCGGGCCGGCGTTCGACCCGCTCGGCCTGCTCTTCGCGTTCGGCGCGGCCTGCTGCCAGGTCGCGTACTTCGTCCTCGCCGACCACGGCACGCGGGACGACGACGCACCCGAGCCGATCGCGGTGATCGCGTACGGCCTGCTCATCGGCACCCTCGTCCTCACCGTCTTCGCCCGGCCGTGGACCATTGCCTGGCCGAGCGTGACCCAGCAGGCCGCGCTCGGCGAACGCGAGGTCCCCGCGGTGCTGCTGATCGGCTGGCTCGTGCTGGTCTCGACCGTCGTCGCCTACCTGGCCGGCGTGATCACCGTACGCCGGCTCACCCCGCAGGTCGCCGGGGTCGTCGCCTGTACGGAGGCGGTGATCGGCACGGCGCTGGCGTGGTTCCTGCTCGAGCAGCACCTGGGCGGCGCGCAGGTGCTGGGTGGGGCGCTGGTGCTGGCGGGGGCGTTCGTGGCGCAGACGGTGACGGCGCATGCTTCGTCGGCGCGGGCTTCCGGTTCGGCGGCTCCGGCGACCGTGCCGGACCGATCGCCGCACCGGGCGCCGGGGCTGGTGCCCGGGCCCGTGCCGGACGGGGACATGGAGCAGGCAGTGGGGACGCACGGCGGCTCGCGAGCGGGGTAGGGGCGCGGGTCCGTGCGTACCGCACGGTGGCGTGCCCGGTCGGGGGCGCGGCGAACCGCGCGCGACCACGACACTGCCGCAGGCCAGGACGCGCCGTGGTCGCGACTGCGGTTTGCCGGCTGCGGTCTGCCGACGGGGGCCCGCCGGCGCCCTCCTCCTGGGCGAGCACCTCGCCGTCCCCACCGTCCTGGAAATCCTCGTCCTCCTCGCCGCGGTGGCCGCCCTCGCATGGGAGGACGCACGTCCGGGACCGCGCACGGGTCACTGACGGGCCGGGGCCGTCGCGGGGCCGTGCCGGGCGGCGGTCAGGCGCCGCGCGGCCCGGCCGGCGAGAGGTAGGCAGGCACGGGAATGGTCGGGTCCAGGTCGTCCGCCGCGATCGGGGCGGCGTAGGTACGGGTGACCGGGACGACGCCGGACCAGTAGGGGAGTGTGATGTCGGCGGGCTCGTCGGTGGGGCCGCCGGTGCGGATCTTGGCGGACACCTCCTGCAGGTCCAGCCGTATCACCGCGGTGGCGGCCAGCTCCTTGGCGTCGGCCGGGCGCGAGTCGGCGGCCCGGCCCGGCACCGCCTGTTCCACGATCGCGTCCAGCGCCAGCGCGCGCTCCCCGGGGTCGGTGACCTGGTACGCGGTTCCGTGCACCACGACCGAGCGGTAGTTGATCGAGTGGTGGAACGCCGACCTGGCCAGCACGAGACCGTCCAGGTGCGTCACGGTCAGGCACACCGCGAGCCCGGCGCCCGCACCGCGGAGCGGACGTGAACCGGTCGAACCGTGCACGTACAGCCGCTCTCCGGACCGGGCGTAGAGGGTGGGCAGCACCACGGGCGCGCCGTCGCGGACGAATCCGAGATGGCAGACGTAGCCCTCGTCGAGGATGGCGTGCACCACCTCGCGGTCGTACGACGCGCGCTCGCGCGAGCGGGTCGGGATGCTCCGCGGTGTGGGCTGATAGGCAGCCGGCGTGGAGGACATGGGCGCAATCCTTTGAACTAGTGCATAATATTGTTTGTGCTAGGAGAGTATCGGATCACTGGTCGGGGCGCATCGGCAATCGCCGCCGACATCGAGAGCGCGGTGGGCACGGGTGCGCTGCCCCCCGGTGAGGCGCTGCCGCCGCTGCGCGAACTGGCTGCGGAACTCGACGTCAATCCGAACACGGTGGCCGCCGCGTACCGGCTGCTGCGCGACCGGGGGGTGATCGAGACCGCGGGCCGCCGCGGCAGTCGTGTCCGGTCCCGCCCGGCCACCGCCCCGCGCGACGCGATCCGCATCGACGTGCCGTCCGGCGTACGCGACATCTCCACCGGCAACCCCGATCCCGCGCTGCTGCCCCCGCTGGGCGACGCGCTCGCCGCTGCCGCCGCACACCATGCGCGCGGGCCCGCGCTCTACGGGGGGCCGCCGGTGGATCCGGAGTTGAGCCGGCTGGCCCGGGCCGCGCTGGACGCGGACGGGGTGCCCGACGGCCCGGTCGGCCTGACCTCCGGCTCCCTCGACGCGATCGAGCGCGTACTCGCCGCCCATCTGCGGCCGGGCGACGCGGTGGCCGTCGAGGACCCGGGCTGGGGCAGCCTGCTCGACCTCGTGCCGGCGATGGGCCTGCGCACGGTCCCGGTCGCCCTGGACGACGAGGGACCGCTGGTGCCGGAGGTGGCTCGCGCGCTGGCAGCGGGAGTACGCGCCCTGGTCGTCACCGACCGAGGCCAGAACCCCACGGGCGCGGTGATGTCCGCGGCCCGCGCACGGGAGCTGCGCGGCCTGCTCGCCGGCCACCGCCATGTGCTGGTCATCGACGACGACCATGTGCACGGCCTGGCCGACCTGCCGCTGCACTGCCTGTCGGGCGCCACCGACCGCTGGGCGCTCGTGCGCTCCACCGCCAAGGCGTACGGCCCCGACCTGCGGCTTGCCCTCTACACCGGCGACGCGGTGACCGTGGACCGGATACGCGGCCGGTACCGCCTGGGCGCCGGCTGGGTCAGCCACCTCCTGCAACGGACCGTCGTCCACCTCTGGGAGAGCGGAGCTGTCGACGCGGCCGCGACCGCACGCGCGTACGGCGAACGGCGCGACGCACTGGTGCGGGCCCTGGCCGGGCGCGGCGTCACCGCACACGGCCGCAGCGGCATGAACGTGTGGGTACCGGTCAGCGACGAGACCGGCGCGGTGGCCGGCCTGTTGCAGCGGGGATGGGCGGTGGCGCCCGGCGCCCGCTTCCGGCTGCGCTCGGCCCCCGGAGTGCGGCTCACCGTCTCACCGCTCGCCTCCGACGACATCGAACCGCTGGCCGACGCGGTCGCGGGCGTGCTGCGCCCGGCGGGAACGGGCCGGTTCGACTGAACCGCCCGGGCCGAACCCCCACGCCCCGCCCCGCCCGGACCGCCCGGCCGGCTTCCGCTGCCCGCTCCGACCGAGCCCTCGTCCCCGCAGGCGGTGCTACTCCTGACGCGCCGTCCTCGGCCGCCGCTGGGTGAGCGCCGCCCCGACCAGTATCACCACCGCCCCGACCGGCTCGTACCAGCTCAGCGACTCGCCGAGCAGCAGCACTCCGGCGGCGGTGGCCACGATCGGTATCAGGTAGGTGACCATCGCCCCGATCGTCGGACCCTTCTCGGCGACCAGGCCGTACTGGATGAGGAAGGCGATCCCCGTGCCCAGGGCGCCCAGCGCCAGCACCGACAGCACCGACTTCGCCGGATACGAGCTCGGTATCGAGGTGAAGAACGGTGTGACCAGGACGAGTTGCAGGGTGCCCAGCATCAGCTGGCTCGCGGACATCGCCAGGTGGGAACCGCCGCGGTGGGACAGCGTCCGCCGGACGTAGGCCCAGCCGACCGCGTAACTGACCGACGCCGTCAGCGCCATCAGGGTGCCCTTCGGCTCCTGTCCGGAGAAGCCCTGCCAGGCGCCGAGCACGGTGAGCACCCCGGCGAAGCCGATGCCGACACCGGCGAAGCGCTGCCGCGACGGCCGGTCCTCGGAGAGCGCGACCAGCGAGACCAGCATCGAGAAGAGTGGGGTGGCCGCGTTGCACATCCCGGCGAGCGTCGACGGGATGGTCTGCTCGGCGGTGGCGAAGAGCGTGAACGGCAGCGAGTTCAGCAGGAAGGACGCGACGGCCAGGTGCATCCAGGTCCGCCGGTCGCGCGGCAGCCGCTCCCGCTTCACCGCGACCGCCGTGGCCAGCACCGCGGTGCCGAACACCATCCGGCCGAGCGTGACCTGGAGCGGCGCGAACGCCTCGTTGCCCACCTTCATGAACAGAAAGCTGAAGCCCCACACCAGGCCCAGCGCGACGAAGCGGAGCCGCCAGTCGGCCAGACGGCGCACGGCGGAAACAGAAGGGACGGGTGCGGTGACGACGGTGACGACGGTATCGCTCCGGCTACGGCCAGGACTCCGACCACTACGCCCACGACTACGACTACGGCTCTCCACGGGTGCGCTCATGGCCCCACTCTGGCGGCTCCGATCTCGTAGAACAAGCGAGATTTATTACATCGACGACGTAGAATTGCTAACATGTTGAGCCTGGAACGCCTCCGTATCCTGCACGCCATCGACGCCTACGGCTCGGTCAGTGCCGCCGCCGACGTGCTGAGCGTGACCACCTCCGCCGTGTCGCAGCAGATGACGAAGCTGGAGCGGGAGATCGGGCAGGCATTGCTGGCCAAGAACGGCCGGGGCGTGCGGCTCACCGACGCCGGAAGGCTGCTGTCCGGGCACGCGGAGCGGATTCTCTCCCTGATCGAGCTGGCCCACGCCGACCTGGAGGCGCACCGCGGGGCCGCCGTCGGCGAGTTGCGGGCCGGCGCCTTCCCCACCGCGGTCCGTGGACTGTTCCCCGAGGCGCTGCACGAACTGCGCCGTCAGCACCCCCAACTGCGCACCTCGGTCCACGAGATGGAGCCGGACGACGCACTGGCCCGGCTGAGCCGAGGCGACATCGACCTGGCCGTGGTCCTGGACTGGTACAACAAGCCGCTCTCACTGCCCGGGGGGCTCGCCAAGGCCGCGCTCTTCGACGACATCGTGGACGTCGCGGTGCCGACCGGTCACCGCCTGGAGGGCCGGCCGTGGATCGACCTGGAGGAGCTGGCCGACGACGAGTGGATCGCCTGGCCGGACGGCGGCTTCTGCCACGAGTGGCTGCTGTTCACCCTGCGCGGCAAGGGCATCGAGCCGCGCATCGCCCACCACGCCGAGGAGCACGCCACGGTGCTCACGCTGGTCGCGGCGGGCTTCGGCGTGGCCGTGGCCCCCCGCCTGGGCCGCGACCCGATGCCCTACGGCGTGCGGATCGTGCCGGTACGCCACACCATGCGCCGCCATGTCTACGCGGTCTGGCGGGAGGACGCGGACCGCCGCCCCGCGATCAGGGCGGCGGTCGACGCGCTCCAGGAGTCGGCCGACCGGATGCGGGGCCGGCCGGCCGCCCCGCCCCACCCGGCTCCAGGCTCCGCCGCCCGCGCCCCGCTCAGGCCAGCATGACCTCGTCCCCCGACACGGTCACCTGCTTCTCCGCCAGCGGCGAGGTGGCCGGGCCCTGGGCCACGCTGCCGTCCGCCACCTTGAACGCGCTGCCGTGACACGGGCAGACGATGGTGCCGCCGGACACGCCGGTGACCGCGCAGCCCCGGTGCGTGCAGATCGCGGAGAAAGCCTTGAACGTCCCGGCCTCCGGCTGGGTGACGACCACCTTCTGGTCGGCGAAGATCTTCCCGCCGCCCACCGGGATCTCCGAGGTCTTCGCCAGCGCGGTGCCGCCGCCCGCGGGCGCCGACGTGGTGGGGGAGGCGCTGGGGGACCCCGCGGTGGTGGGCGCCGCCGTGGTCGGCGTGGCCCCGTCGTTCGTGCCGGAGTCCGAACTGCCGCAGGCGGTGAGAACGGCGGCGAGGCCCGCCCCGCCCGCGGCGGCCACGACGCCGCGGCGGGTGGGGGGGACGGGGAAGCGGGAGGTTTCGGCCATGATCTGATCCTGTCCACTGGCGGAGCCGGGCGACGGCGACGCACCCTCGCCCGGCGACGTGTTCTCACGCGTGACGGTTCATACGGATCAACGCCGCGATGTGTTCAACGCCTCCCGCAGGAAGTCCAACGGGTGCCGCAGCAGCCCTTCGACCACAACCTCGTCGGTCGGCGCGTGGGTGACGCCCGACAGCTGCAGCACCCGGTGCGGGCGCCCCGCTGCGAACAGCGCCGCCGACACCCGCAGGGTGTGCGCGGCCACCACCGACGATGCCGCCGGCGCGTGTCCGGGCCCGTTCGCGGCGGGTCAGCTCGGCCTCGGGGACCTCGCCCTGCGCCGCAGGCAGCGTGGAGGGGTCGACGAGCAGCCGGTCGCCGTCGCCGTCCGACTGTCACAGGCAGCCGATACGGTTTTCGGGCCCGCGGGTGCGCAGGAACAGCACGGTCTCGCCGTCCGGTGCGAGGGTGAAGGCGTGGGGCACGCCGAGCGTGAAGCGCTGGGTGCGGGCGAGCCGGCGCGGAAAGGGCAGCGGAGAAGTGATCTTGTCCATACGGGCAGTCTCCACCCCGTTAGCCTGGGGGGATGCTGAGAGAAGTGACGGGTATCCGGTATGTGACGCCGCTGCGTGAGGGCGGCTCGGTGCCCGGCGTGGTCGAGGCCGACGACCTCGGTACGTACGTGGTGAAGTTCATCGGCGCCGCCCAGGGCCGCAAGGCGCTGGTGGCCGAGGTGATCTCCGGCGAGTTGGGCAGGCGGCTCGGGCTGCGGGTGCCCGAACTGGTGCGGTTCGACTTCGATCCGGTCATCGGGCTCGGGGAGCCCGATCAGGAGATCCAGGACCTGCTCAAGGCGAGCGGCGGGCTCAACCTCGGGATGGACTTCCTGCCCGGCTCCCTCGGGTTCGATCCGCTGGTCTTCCCGGTGGACACCGCGGAGGCGAGCCGTATCGTCTGGTTCGACGCTCTCATCGGCAACGTCGACCGGTCGTGGCGCAACCCCAACATGCTGGTCTGGCACCGGAACTGGTGGCTGATCGACCACGGCGCCTCCCTCATCTGGCACCACAACTGGAAGTCGGCCGCCGCCGCTTCGGCCAAGCCGTACGACGCCGCCGGCCACGCACTGGCCCGCTTCTCACCCGATCCCGCCGTCGCCGCGGCCGAGTTGGCGCCCCTGGTGACCGACGGGCTGCTGGCGGAGGTCACCGGACTGGTCCCCGACGAGTGGCTGGTGGACGAGCCCGGCTTCGACGCACCCGACGACGTACGCCGCGCGTACCGCGAGCTGCTGGGCGCCCGGGCCGCAGACATCCACCGGCGGATCACCCTCGCGCCGAGGCAGGAGGCGAAACAGCCGCCGCCGCCCTGGCTGCGTACCTGGGTGGAGGGGAAGAACACCCAGCAGAAGAGCGCCTCCGGCGGGAGCGCCGTGAGCAGCGGCACCGAGGGCGCCAGCGGCGAAGGGAAGAACGCCCGGTGAACGGCCGCGATGTCTTCGAGTACGCGCTGGTGCGCGTCGTGCCGCGGATCGAGCGCGGCGAGATGATCAACGCCGGCGTGCTGGTCTACTGCCGGGCGCGCGGCTACGTGGGCGCCCGGATCCATCTGGACGAGGTCCGGTTGCGCTGCCTCGACCCGGACGTGGACGTGGACGGCGTACGGGCGGCCCTGCGCGGGTACCAGGGCATGTGCGCGGGCGGCGAGCGGGCGGGGCAGGCCGCGGCCGACGACCCGGGCCGCCGCTTCCGCTGGCTGACCGCACCCCGCAGCACCGTCGTCCAGCCCGGGCCGATCCACACCGGGCTGACCGCGGACCCGGACAAGGAGGCGGACCGGCTGCTGGCGCTGCTGGTCAGGTGAGGCGGAGCCGGCGCCGAGCCACACCCACCCGTGGCGACGTTGACACAGGGTCACGACGCTCCTACGGTTTCGGCTACGGGACCTACTAAGCGGTCGCTCATGCAACGGGAGTGTGCGCGGCCGTACCACGGCTGAGGAGACAAAGATGTCCACCACCGAGCAGCGCGTAGCGATCGTCACCGGGGCCGCCCGCGGGATCGGCGCCGCCACCGCGGTCCGGCTGGCCGCCGAGGGCCGCGCCGTCGCCGTACTCGACCTCGACGAGAGCGCCTGCAAGGACACCGTCGAGACCATCGGCGCGGCCGGCGGCAAGGCCGTCGCGGTCGGCGCCGACGTGTCCGACGAGGCACAGGTGGAGGCCGCCGTCGCCAAGGTGGCCGAGGAGCTCGGTCCGCCCACCATCCTGGTGAACAACGCCGGCGTGCTTCGGGACAACCTGCTGTTCAAGATGAGCGCCGCCGACTGGGACACGGTGATGGGCGTGCACCTGCGCGGCGCCTTCCTGATGACCCGCGCGGTCCAGAAGCACATGGTGGACGCGGGCTTCGGCCGGGTCGTCAACCTCTCCTCGTCGTCCGCGCTCGGCAACCGCGGACAGGTCAACTACTCGGCCGCCAAGGCCGGACTCCAGGGCTTCACCAAGACCCTCGCCATCGAACTCGGCAAGTTCGGCGTCACCGCCAACGCGGTCGCGCCCGGCTTCATCGTCACCGACATGACCGCCGCCACCGCCGCCCGCGTCGGCATGGGCTTCGAGGACTTCCAGACCGCCGCCGCCACCCAGATCCCCGTCCAGCGCGTCGGCCGGCCCGACGACGTCGCCAACGCCATCGCCTTCTTCACCGGCGACCAGGCCGGCTTCGTCTCCGGCCAGGTCATGTACGTGGCCGGCGGACCGCTCGACTGACCGGCCGCACTCGACCGGCCGCACTCGACCGGCCGCACTCGACCGGCCAACTCGACAGACCGGCTCGACCGACCAGCAACCGACCAGCGGAGAGGTCCCGCACTCATGACCCAGCCCCAGGACAGCGGACGCGTCGCCCTCGTCACCGGCGCCAGCCGCGGCATCGGTTACGCCATAGCCGAGGCGCTGGTCGCCCGCGGTGACCGCGTCTGCGTCACCGGACGCAACGAGGACGCGCTCAAGGAGGCGGTGGAACGGCTCGGCGCCGACCGCGCGATCGGCGTGGCCGGGAAGGCCCACGACGAGGCCCACCAGGCCGTCGCCGTGGAACGCGCCATGGAGGCGTTCGGCCGGATCGACTTCCTGGTCAACAACGCCGGCACCAACCCGGTGTACGGCCTGCTCGCCGACGTCGACCTCGGCGTGGTCCGCAAGGTCTACGAGACCAACGTCGTCTCAGCCCTCGGCTTCGCCCAGCGGACCTGGAAGGCGTGGCAGCGGGAGAACGGCGGCGCGATCGTCAACATCGCCTCCATCGCCGGTCTCGCCCCGTCACCCTTCATCGGCGCCTACGGGATGAGCAAGGCCGCCATGGCCAACCTCACCGTGCAGCTCGCCGCCGAGATGGCCCCGGGCGTACGGGTCAACGCCATCTCGCCGGCCGTGGTGAAGACCCGGTTCGCCGCCGCGCTCTACGAGGGGCGCGAGGAGGAGGCGGCGGCGGGGTACCCGCTGGGGCGGCTCGGGGTGCCGGAGGACATCGGCGGTGCCGCCGCCTTCCTCCTCTCCGACCAGGCCGCCTGGATCACCGGCCAGAACCTCGTCATGGACGGAGGGCTGTTCCTGCACGCCGGGAAGCAGTGACGGGGGCACGACGGACCGGGTTGTCAGTGGGAGGCGGTACGTTCTGAGACAGTAACGGATCGCTTACCGGAGGTTCCTGACGTGCCCAGCATGCTGCCCGACTCCTGGGAGACCGCGCTCGGCGAGGAGTTGGACAAGCCCTACTTCCAGCAGCTCACCGCCTTCGTCGAGGCCGAGCGGCGGGAGCACCGCGTCTTCCCGCCGCACGACCAGGTGTTCGCCGCCCTGGACGCCACCTCGTTCGACCGGGTGAAGGTGCTGATCCTGGGCCAGGACCCCTATCACGGCGAGGGGCAGGGTCACGGTCTGTGCTTCTCCGTGCGACCCGGGGTGAAGACCCCGCCCTCGCTGCGGAACATCTTCAGGGAGCTGCGGGACGACCTGGGCTACCCGGTGCCGGACAACGGCTACCTGATGCCCTGGGCCGCACAGGGCGTGCTGCTGCTCAACGCGGTGCTCACCGTCCGGGAGGGCGAG
Source organism: Streptomyces sp. (assembly GCF_036524955.1). GTDB lineage: Bacteria > Actinomycetota > Actinomycetes > Streptomycetales > Streptomycetaceae > Actinacidiphila. Next base: position 16,451 of record NZ_DATDBG010000140.1, on the reverse strand, counting down.
GCCAACTCACACAAGGGCAAGGGCTGGGAGAAGTTCACCGACGCGGTGATAAGGGCGGTGTCGGCCAGGACCGACCCGGCGGTCTTCGTGCTCTGGGGGAACTACGCCCGCAAGAAGCTGCCGCTGATCGACACCACCCGGCACACCGTGGTCGAGGGTGCCCACCCGTCACCGCTGTCGGCCAAGCTCTTCCTCGGCAGCCGCCCGTTCAGCCGGATCGACGAGGCGCTCAAGGCCCAGGGGCACGATCCGATCGACTGGCGCATCCCGGACCTCGGGGAACGCGCCGCCTAGGGCCGGTCTGACGCAGGGCGCCGTCCGCCCACGGGGCGGGGCTCGCGGTGTCCGGTGCGTGCGGTCGCACGGCGGAGGACCGGCCTCGTAGCGGGCGTAACAGTGGGCGCAGTGGGCGAAGCGGGCCTGCTCCGACGATCCCGACAACGCGGCGAGCGTGCGTGCCGGGCACCGCGGGGCAGGCGGGATGTGTCGGACAGGCCCCCGCGGTGCCCCGCTGCCGGCCCCGCCCACCTGCCCGTATGCTGCGGAAAGCACCGTACGGGCAGACCACCGGCAGCGGTCAGGACAGGAGCACGCATGGGATCCGGCAGCGCCCCGATGAAGATCGGCGTCATCGGGCTCGGCGACATCGCGCAGAAGGCGTACCTGCCGGTGCTCACCGCGCAGCCGGGTCTCGAACTGCACCTGCACACCCGCACCCCCGCGACGCTCCGGCGGACCGGGGACGCGTACCGCCTCCCGCACCGGCACACCTCGCTGGACGCGCTGCTCGACCAGGGCCTCGACGCCGCGTTCGTGCACGCGCCCACCGAGCATCACCTGGCCATCGCGCGGCGGCTGATCGAGTCGGGCGTCCCGTCGTACGTCGACAAGCCGCTGGCGCGCGACGCCGACGGCGCCCGGGAACTGGTGACGCTCGCCGAGGAGCGGCGCGTGACGCTGATGGCCGGCTTCAACCGGCGTTACGCGCCGGGCTACGCGCAGTGCGCGGACCACCCGCGCGACGTGATCCTCATGCAGAAGAACCGGATCGGGCTCGCCGACGACCCGCGCGAGGCGATCTTCGACGACTTCATCCATGTCGTGGACACCCTGCGGTTCCTTGTGCCCGGACCGGTGGAGGACCTGCGGGTCTCCGCCCGGGTGCGCGGCGGGCTGCTGCACCACGTCGTGCTGCACCTGAGCGGCGACGGGTTCACCGCTGTCGGGTCGATGAACCGGATGAGCGGTTCCGCCGAGGAGAGCCTCGACGTCAGCGGCGGCGACTCCCGCCGCCAGGTGCTCAACCTCGCGGAGGTCGTCGACCACAAGGGCCAGCCCACCGTGCGCCGCCGCGGTGACTGGGTGCCCGTCGCCCGGCAGCGTGGCATCGAGCAGATCACCCTGGCCTTCCTCGACGCCGTACGCGCCGGCCGGTTCCTCGACGCCCGCGACGCCCTGCTCACCCACGAGCTGTGCGAGCGCGTGCTCACGGACGTGCGGGGGCAGGGCGCCGCAGCCTGACCACCCGGACCACCTCGTACGCCCCGGCAACGAGCACCAGCAGCAGCGCCAGCCGCGGCACCCAGTCGCCGAAGCGCACGTACGGGCTGACACCGGCGGCCAGCGGCACCTCGTAGACCGCGGAGGCGCTGTCCCCGGTGCCGACCCGGTGGCCTACCGCGCGGCCGTCCGCGTCGTACACCGCGCTGATCCCGGTGAGCGTGGCGTGCACCATCGGCCGCCAGTCCTCGGCGGCCCGCAGCGCGGCGAGCGAGGCGTGCTGCGCCGGCGCCCAACTGCCCTGGAAGGTCGAGGTGGCGGACTGCGCGATCAGCACCTGCGCGCCGTCGCCGGACAGTCGGCGGCTCATGTCCGGGAACGCGGACTCGAAGCAGACCAGCGGGCCGAACCGCAGGGTGCCGGTGTCCATCACCACCCGCCGGGTGCCGGGCCTGCGGTTCCGGTCGGCCGCCTTGCCGACCGAGGTGGCCCAGCCGAGCAGCGGCCGCAGCGGGATGTACTCGCCGAACGGGACCAGGCGCATCTTGTCGTACGTCGGCCCGGTCACGCCGTCCGGCCCGATCAGCTCCGAGGTCTTCGAGATGCCGGTGCCGTCGGCACGGCCGGCGTCCACGTTCACCAGGATGTCCGCGCCGACCTCCCGGGAGAGGGCGGCAAGGCGGTTCGCCATGTCGGGGCGGGTCGCCAGATCGACGCCGATGCTGCTCTCGCCCCAGACCACGAGGTCGGGACGGGTGCCGGTGAGCTGCCGGGTGAGCTGGACCTCCCGCTCGAAGCGGGCGTCGCCGGTGGCGACGACGCCCGGCTGCACGACCGCGATACGCACCGAGCCGGACTGCTGGGGGCGCGGCGCCCACAGGTACACCCCGGTGGTGACCACGCCCGCCGCGGTAAGGGCAATGATCGCGGTACGGCGCACGGACGGCACCGCGACCAGCGTCGTCACGACGGTGTTCACCAGCACCACGAGCAGGCTGACCAGCCACACCCCGCCCACGGAGACCAGCCGCAGCGCCGGTCCCACCTGCCACTGGCTGGCGCCGAGCAGGCCCCACGGACCGCCGAGCCCCTGCCAGGAGCGCACCAGTTCCACCATCAGCCAGCCGGCCGGCAGCAGCACGGCTGCCGCCGCGGCCTGCCGCATCCCGGCGCCGTCGCCGAGCAGCCGCCGCGTCAGCCAGCCCCACGGGGCCCACAGCGCGCCCAGCAGCAGGGCGAGGATCACGATGAACACATGCAGGTTCGGGATCAGCCAGTGGTGCACCGCCAGCATGAACCCCGCGCCGCCGAACCATCCGTCCAGCGCGGCCCGCCGTGCGGTCGGGGCCGACCGGGCCAGCAGCATCCACGGCACGAGCGCGACATACGCGAACCACCACCACGACGGCGCGGGAAAGGCCAGCGCGGGCAGCGCGCCGGCCGCCGCCGCCGCTGTGCCACGCACCCACGGGGACGAAAGACCCGCCTCCTTCTGCCTTTCGGCCGCCGCCGTCATGCGCGCTCCCTCGACAGTCCCCGCACGTTGGGGGGCGACCACGTTCTTCGCTGCGACCTACCCCTCCCGCCCCCCACCATGCGCCTTCGGCCCGGGAAGCGGAGGAACGAAACGGAGTCGGACGCCACCGGAACGCGGTGGGAGGAGCGCGGTCACGGGGTGCGGGGCGGCGGGGCGGGGTTCAGGGCGGGAAGGCCCGTCCGGTGCGGAATCGGTGCGGAACCGCGTGGCGGTCTTCGCGCGGAGTCCGCTCAGGAACTCTGCTCGGCCTCCCGCACCGCCCGCATCCGGGCGCTGATCACCAGGTACGCCGCGGTGCCCGCCGAGGTGAAAGCGGCGGCCATGATCCAGGGGCGGTCCAGGACATGGCCGGTGAGGTGGTCGAGGGAGAAGCGGCCGGGGCCCGCCAGGCCCAGCGCGGCGGCGGTGCAGCCGACGAAGGCCGGGTGCTCGAAGCCACCGGACTCGGCGAAGAACCCGGCCGGGGCGTGCACCGAGACCGCGGCGGCCATACCGCCGGCCGCCGCGGCGCCCGCGGCGGGGGTGGCCAGGCCGAGGCCGAGCAGCAGCCCGCTGCCTGTCTCGCCGAGGCCGGAGGCGAGCGCGGCCTGACGCCCGGGCCGGAACCCCATCTGCTCCATCGCCTGGGCCGTGCCGTCCAACCCGCCGCCGCCGAACCAGCCGAAGAGCTTTTGCGAGCCGTGCGCGACGAGCACCGAGCCGACGCCGAGTCGCAGGGCGAGCAGCCCGAGATCCTTGCGGTACGGGAACGCCATGCCGCGTCCTTTCCTGGAAGCCGTGGCCCCAGTCTCCGCGCAGCGCTGCCCGCACCGCCTCATGTGGAGATCCGTCCGGGTGAGGACCGGTACCGGCCGAGCACCGCCACGAGGCAGGACCCCGTACCGGCTCAGGGCCTGTACCGGCTCAGAGCCCGTACCGGCTCAGGCCCCGTACCGGCGAGCACCGGCACGGCTGGGGAGCCGCGCGGGCCGGGGACCTGCCCCTCACCGCCGCCTACGGCAGCCGGTTCCACTCGGTCAGCACCGGCCGCCCGTGCTCCAGGCCGAGGCGGCTGACCGTACCGGTCGCGAGCTGGAAGAGGGCGCCGTCCGCGGGCGGCAGGCCGAGCCGCCGGGCGGTCAGCACCCGCAGGAAGTGCCCGTGGGCGACGAGGACCACGTCGCCGCTCCCGTTGTCGGCCAACGCCGCCCCGATCCGCGCGAGTACCCGGTCGGCCCGCGCGCCGACCTCCGCCGCGGTCTCCCCGGGACGGCCGTCGGGGCCGGGTACCACCCCGTCCGTCCACAGATCCCAGTCCGGGCGCTCGCGGCGGATGTCGTGAGTGGTCACGCCCTCGTATCCGCCGTAGTCCCACTCGCGCAGGTCGGAATCGACCAGCGCGTTGCCGAGACCGGCCAGTTTCGCCGTCTGCCGGGCCCGTTCCAGCGGGCTGGTCAGCGCGTACGCGATGTGCAGGCCGGTCAGCAGCGGCACCAGAGCGCGCGCCTGCTCCTCGCCGTTCGGGGTGAGCGGCAGATCGGTGCGGCTGGTGTGCCGCCCGGTCACGGTCCACTGGGTCTCGCCGTGCCGGACCAGAACGAGTTCACCCACGGGTCACCTCCTGCGACGCCCCTCGGCGCCCTGACGTGATCTTACGTCGCCGGTGACGGGTCGGGCCCGGCGGCGGTTCCCGCACCCGGCCGGCCGGCTTCCGCACGCCACACGGACCGTGCCGACCGCGAACTCCTTCCGTCAGACGCGGTCGTTACGATGACGCCGGGCGCCCGTCGCGGCATCCGCGTGACCTCGGTCCGAATCAGGGACGGGGGGCGGGGACAGACGCGTCCGGGCCGCCACGGACCCCCGCCCGATCGCGACAGCAGCACAGGAGCCACCATGAACGACGCACCCCGCACCTACGACGTGGTGGTCATCGGAGCGGGACCGGTCGGTGAGAACGTGGCCGACCGCACCCGGGCCGCCGGGCTCAGCACGGTCGTCGTGGAGAGCGAACTCGTCGGCGGCGAGTGCTCGTACTGGGCGTGCATGCCGAGCAAGGCGCTGCTGCGACCGGTCATCGCCCGCGCCGACGCGCGCCGGGTAGCCGGCGCGAGCCAGGCGGTGGCGGGACCGCTGGACGCCGAGGCCGTCCTCGCCCGCCGCGACGAGTTCACCTCGCACTGGAAGGACGACGGCCAGGTCGGCTGGCTGACGTCGGTGGGCGTCGATCTGGTACGGGGCCACGGACGGCTCGACGGTCCCCGGCAGGTGACCGTGCGGACCCCGGACGGTGGGACTGTACGGCTCACCGCCCGGCACGCGGTCGCCGTCTGCACCGGCACCACCGCGGCCCTGCCCGACCTGCCGGGCCTGGCCGAGGTGAAGCCGTGGACCAGCCGGGAAGCCACCAGCGCCAAGGAGGTCCCCGGGCGGCTGGCGGTGGTCGGCGGCGGAGTGGTGGCGGTCGAGATGGCCACCGTGTGGCAGGCCCTGGGCGCGCGGGTGACGATGCTCGTACGGGGGCAGGGGCTGCTGCCGCGGATGGAGCCGTTCGCGGGCGAACTGGTCGCCGAGACGCTGGCGGAGGCCGGGGTCGACCTGCGGTTCGGGGTGTCCGTGGCCTCGGTCGCCCGCGAGGGCGGCGAGGTGCGGGTGGGCCTCGACGGCGGGGACGAACTGGCCTGCGACGAGATCCTGTTCGCCACCGGCCGCGCCCCGCACACCGACGACCTCGGCCTGGAGACCGTCGGACTCACCCCCGGCGACTGGCTGCGGGTGGACGACACCTGCCGGGCGACGGACGTCGCCGACGGCTGGCTGTACGCGGTCGGCGACGTCAACCGCCGCGCCCTCCTCACCCACCAGGGCAAGTACCAGGGCCGGATCGCCGGTGCGGTGATCGCCGCCCGGGCCACGGGCGAGCCGCTGGACGACCGCCCCTGGGGTGCGCACGTCGCCACTGCGGACAGCTTCGCCGTCCCGCAGGTCGTCTTCACCGACCCGGAGGTCGGCTCGGTCGGCCTGACCGCCCGGGAAGCCGAGCAGGCGGGCCGCCGGACCAGGGTGGTCGACTACGACCTCGCGCAGGTCGCGGGCGCGAGCCTGTACGCGGACGGCTACCGCGGCCAGGCCCGGATGATCGTGGACCTCGACCGCGGGCACCTGATCGGCGTCACCTTCGCCGGCCCGGGCACCGGCGAGCTGCTGTACTCCGCCACCGTCGCGGTCGCGGGGGAGGTGCCGGTCGAACGGCTCTGGCACGCCGTCCCCGCGTACCCGACGATCAGCGAGATCTGGCTGCGGCTGCTGGAGACGTTCCGGGACTGAGTGCCGGGGCCCGCGCCGGTGCACGCCGTACGGAGGGCGGCGGCGCGGGGGCTCGCGGGATGAGCCGACGGGTTCCGTTCGCGGACCCGGGGCTGACGACCGAGGTCCACCTGGCCGCCGACGGCCGCTGCCGCCCGCCGGCGTTCGTCCTCACGCTGTCCACGGGTCCGGCGCTCCGCTCACCGCTCCGGGCGTCGGGCGGCGCAGGCCCAGGTGGTCGCGGAGGGTCGGACCCTCGTACTCCTGCCGGAACACCCCGCGTTCCTGGAGCAGCGGCACCACAGTGTCCGCGAAGGCGTCCAGGCCGCCGGGTGTGATGTGCGGGACGAGGATGAAGCCGTCGGCGGCGTCGGCCTGGACGACGTCGTCGATGGCGCGGGCCACGGTCGACGGTGAACCGACGAAGGTCTGCCGGGCACCGTTGCGGATCATCAGCTCGCGGATGGACAGCCCCTCCGCCTCCGCGAGCGCCCGCCACTCACGGGCGGTGGCCAGCGGGTCGCGGAACTGGCGCACGCTCGCCCGGCCCTGTGCGAGGGTGTGCTCCCCGGGATCGGGGTCCACCTCGGGCAGCGGGCCGTCCGGGTCGTACCCGGACAGGTCCCGGTTCCACACCTGTTCCAGCAGCTTGATCGCGGTCTGCCCGCTGACCTGGGCCCGGCGTACCTCCCGCGCCCGCTCCCGGGCCTCCGCGTCGGTGTCGCCGAGTACGAAGGTGGCGGCGGGCAGGATCAGCAACTCGTCGCGGGTACGGCCGTGCCGGGTGAGGCGGCCCTTCACGTCCTGGTAGAAGGCCTGCCCGGCCTCCAGCGTGGCGTACCGGCTGAAGATGGCGTCCGCCGAGGCGGCCGCGAACTCGCGGCCCTCCTCCGAGTCGCCCGCCTGGAAGATCACCGGCCGGCCCTGCGGGCTGCGCGGCACGTTGAACCGGCCCGCGATGTCGAAGTGCTCGTCCTTGTGCCGGAAGGCGCCCGCCGCCGGATCGGCGAGGAAGCGTCCCGACTCCTTGTCGGCCACGATGTCGTCGCCGCGCCAGGAGTCGGCCAACTCCCGTGCGGTGCCCAGGAACGCCTCGGCCCGCGAGTAGCGGTCGCCCTGCGCGAGGAAGCCGCCGCGCCGGAAGTTCTCGCCGGTGAACGCGTCCCAGGACGTGACGACGTTCCAGGCCGCCCGGCCCCCGGACAGATGGTCCAGGCTGGCGAACTGCCGGGCCACCTCGTAGGGCTCGTTGAACGTGGAGTTGATGGTGCCGGTCAGCCCGATCCGGTCGGTGACCGCGGCCAGCGCGGCGAGCACCGTGAACGTGTCGGGGCGGCCCATCACGTCCAGGTCGTAGATCTGCCCGCCCTGTTCGCGCAGCCGCAGCCCCTCGGCGAGGAACAGGAAGTCGAACTTGGCGCGCTCCGCGGTGCGCGCGAAGTGGCTGAAAGAGCTGAACTCGATATGGCTGCCGGCCGCCGGGTCGCTCCACACGGTGGTGTTGTTGACGCCGGGGAAGTGGGCCGCGAGATGGATCTGCTTGGGCGTGCTGCTCATGGCGGTGTCCGGTCCTTCCTTCAGGCGCCCGCACGGGCGTAGCGGTTGGCGGGCCGGGGGAGACCCAGCAGACCGCGCAGCGTCGCGGCCTCGTAGCGGCGGCGGAACGCCCCGCGGTCCTGCAACTCCGGCACCAGCCCCCGGACGATCGCCCGCAGGTCGTGGTCGGCGTCGGCCGGACGCAGCCGGAACCCGGTGAGGCCGCCCTCCCGCAACTCCAGCAGCAGATCGGCCAGTTGGGCCGGGGTGCCGGCGAAGACCGGGGCGTCGCCGGCGTACGGCGCGTCCAGCAGCGCGTCCAGCCGCTCCCGGCGGGCTCGCGCGGCGGCAGCGCTCTCACCGAGGAAGACCAGCAGATCGCCGAAGACGTGCACGGTCTCGCCGGCGCGCCCGGCCGCCGCCTGCCCGCCCCGGATCCCGGCGACGATCTCCGCCGCCTGCCCGGCGTCCTGCGGGGTCACGAAGCCGACGTCCGCCGAACCCGCCACCAGCCGGTACGCGACGCTGCCGTGCGCGAGCGCGGTCACCAGGGGCTGGCCCTGCGGCGGACGGGGCGTGATCGAAGGCCCCTTGACGCTGAAGTGCCGCCCCTGGAAGTCGGCGTAGTGCAGCTTGGCGCGGTCCACGAACCGGCCGGTGGCCACGTCCCGGATCTCCGCACCGTCCTCCCAACTGTCCCAGAGGCGGCGGACCACCTCCACGTAGTCGGCGGCCTCCTGGAACAGCTCGGCGACCGACTCCTGCACCCGCGGCTCGTGCCAGTCCTCGAAGCGGAACGGCGGCAGTTCGCGGCGGCCGAAGTGCGCGGCCACGTACGGCTGCGCGGCCACCTGGACCCGCAACCCGGCGCGGCCGGTGCTCACATAGTCCAAGGTGGCGATCGCCTTGGAGAGGTGGAACGGCTCGGTGTGGGTGGCGACCAGCGTCGGGACCAGCCCGATCCGCCGGGTCAGCGGGGCGACCCGGGCCGCGACCAGGACCGCGTCCAGCCGGCCCCGGACCTGATCGGTGCGGTCGTCCGGAAAGGAGGGGTCGGCGGACTGGAGCGCGAGGGAGTCCTCGAACGTCACGAAGTCGAGCAGGCCGCGCTCGGCCTCCTGCACGGCGTCGGTCCAGTAGGCGGCGGTGAACAGCTCGCGCGGCCGGGCGCCGGGCTCCCGCCAGGCGGCGGGGTGCCAGCCGGCGTCGTTCAGCGCGACGGCCAGATGCAGCGGGGGCGGGGATGCGGACATACGAGGGGCGCCTTTCTCGGTCGACCGGAGGCGGACACGACCGCGGGCCCGTACGAGCGGGACGTACGCCGAGCGGCGTCGGCGCGTGCGGGGCGGGGTCGGGTCGCGGGAGAGAACCGGGTCAGCGGCGACAGAGCGCGCCCGCCACCCGCTGGAGATCGATGTGCTGGCGCCGGTGGAGGCGGACGCGCGGACCGCGGGGTGTGAGCGTGCGTAACGCGGTGGGGCCGACGACAGGCGCTGCGCCGTGGTTTCCTGGATGCGCTGCCTCGCGCGTCGCACACACCGCTGTCACCCCCCCCAGGTCCGCACCGCACCAGTCCCTCGGCCTGTGACGCTAGCCCGCGTCCGCGCCCCGCGCAATGCCGCCCGGGACGCGCAGGAAGTGGAAGAGGGTGCCACGGCGCAGGGTGAAGCCCATCGACTCGTACAGCCGGATCGCGCCGGTGTTGGACGCCGCCGCGTGCAGGAACGGGGTGTCGCCGCGCTCCCGGATTTCGGCGGCGGCATGACGGACCAACCGGGTCGCCAGGCCGCGCCCCCGGTGCTCGGCGTCGGTGCAGACCGCGCTGATCTCCGTCCAGCCGGGCGGGCGCAGCCGCTCACCGGCCATCGCGACCAGCTTTCCGGCCCGCCGGATGCCGTAGTACGCGCCGAGTTCGATCGTGCGCGGCAGGAACGGTCCCGGCTGGGCCCGCGCCACGAGGTCCAGCATCTCCGGCACGTCGGCCGGGCCGAGCGGTTCGGCCTCCGGGTCCGGCTCGTCCCGCAACTTCGTCGCCACGAGCTGCACGCCCTGCCCGGTCTGGCCGGTCGCCCATCCCTCGGGCAGCGTCGGCACCCCTGCCAGGGCGAAGGAGTTCCCCGGCCCCACGAGGGCGGCCAGGTCCGCCCACGACCGCGGGTCCTCCGCGTCGGCCAACGCCACGAACGGTGAGACGTCCTGCTGGTACCGGGCCGCGGCCCCGACGATCTCGGCGAGATGCCGGTGCGGGCCGGTCAGCGCGGCCCACGTGGCATTGTCCAGGACGTGCGGCTCCGCCGTGCCCGGGCCACTGGGCTCGGGCGGGGGCTGAAGGCTGGTCGACATGGTCGCGGTGTTCTCCGTTCGGTACCCGTACTGATCGTCGCGACCGACGTCGTCGCGACCGACAAGGACAACCGGGGACCGCCCGCCGAAAATCCCCGCGGGCGGTCCGGTCCCGGCCAGGAGTTGGTCAGCGGCAGCCCGGGCGGGTTGACCAGGGAGGTGGACACGGCCTCGTCACGGCGGCCGGAGTCGGCCGGGCCTGGCACGTAACGCTGGCAGCGGCGTCGGCACGTGTCAATGAACGCATCGGCGGAAGATCCCGGATCATCCCGGTTCGCGGCCCTCGGCGGGCGTAGGCTTCACACGCCGTTCAGAAAACGCCGGCCCCCGGCCGCCGGTCAGCCGGCCCGGCGCTTCGAGGCCGTCTTCTTGGCCGCTGTCTTCTTCGCGGGTGTCTTCTTCGCCCCGGTCTTCTTGCTCGCCGCGGACTCCGGTGCCGCGGGCTCGGGCGCCGAAACGTCCGACTTCGGCGCGGACGACTTCGGCGTCGACGGCTTCGAGGGTGTGGAACCGGACGTGGCGGACTTCGCGGACGCCGCTGCCTTCTTCGCAGGCGCCTTCTTCCGGTCCGCGCCCTGACCGTTCGCTGTCTTCTTCGCGGCCGTCTTCCGGCCCGTGGGCCGGAGCCGGGTGACGGTGGCGTCCTCCGAGGGCGCCTGTCCCTCGGGCGCCGCGCCGCTCTTCGCAGCCTCGACGGAGGCGGCGAGTGCGGACATGAGGTCGACGACCTGGCCGCCCGCCGCCTCCTCGCCGGCGGGCGGGAGTTCCGCGCCCTCGAGTTTGGCGGTGACCAGCGCTTCGACCGCCTGGGCGTACTCGTCGTGGAAGGCGGAGAGGTCGGCCTCGCCGAGCGCGTCGATGAGGGTGTCGGCGAGGCGCAGCTCGTTGTCGCTGATGTTGACGCGGCCCTTGGGAGCCGCCTCCGCGGCGGAGTTCAGCTCGTCCGGCCAGCGCAGCGTCTGGAGCACGAGTACGTCGTCGCGCGACGTGATCAGCGCGAGATGCTCGGAGTTGCGCATGGCGAACTTGCCGACCGCGGCCTTGCCCGAGCGGGAGAGCGCCTCGCGCATCAGGACGTACGGCTTGTTCGCCGCGGGGGAGGAGGGCGCGAGGAAGTAGGGCGTGTCGAGCTGCATGGAGTCGACCGTGGCCGTGTCGAGGAAGCCGTGCACCTCGATGGTCTTGGCGGTGGGCAGCGGCAGTGCCTGGAGCTCGTCGTCGGAGAGCGGCACCAACTGGTCGTCCGGGGTCTCGTAGGCGCGCCCGATGTCGGAGGCCGACAGGACCTTGTGGTCCACCTCGCAGGTCTTCTGGTAGCGGACGCGGCCCAGGTCGGGCAGGTGGACCTGGCGGAAGCCGATCTTGTGGCTGGAGACGGCGGCTCCGAGTTTGACGGGGATGGAGACCAGGCCGAAAGCGAGGTTCCCCGACCAGACGCTGCGCATGACGTGTCCTTTTTGTCTGCCTATGAGACTTTTATCGTATGCCGATCACCGAGATCGAGGGCCGCCGGCTGAAGCTCAGCCACCTCGACCGGGTGCTCTGGCCGCGCACCGGTACCACCAAGGCCGAGATGCTGCACTACTACGCGAGCGTGGCCGACGTCCTGCTGCCGTACACCCGCGGCCGGCCGGTGAGCTTCGTCCGCACCCCCGACGGCGTGGACGGCCAGCGTTTCTTCCAGAAACGGCCGCCCGCCGGCACACCCGAATGGGTGACCGTCGCCGAGACGCTCAGGAAGAGCGGCGAGTTCATGGAGCAGGTGCAGGTCAACGATCTCGCCACGCTGATGTGGGCGGGCAATCTCGCCTGCGTGGAGCTCCACACCCCGCAGTGGCGGGCGGGCGCGATGGAGGCCGCCGACCGGCTGGTGATCGACCTGGACCCCGGCGAGGACCGCACGGTGATCGACTGCTGCCGGGTCGCGCTGCTGCTGCGCGAACGGCTCGCCGAGGACGGCATCGAGACCTGGGCGAAGACCAGCGGCTCCAAGGGCCTGCACCTGTTCGCCGCGCTGCTCGACGCGAGCCCGCACGCGGCCAGCGACTACGCCAAGCGCGTCGCGCAGGAGCTGGAGGGCCGCCACCCCGACCGGGTGATCTCCCGGATGACCAGGGCCGACCGCACCGGACGCGTCTTCATCGACTGGTCGCAGAACTCGGCGAAGAAGACGACGGCGGCTCCCTACACCGTCCGCGCCCGCGACCTGCCGACCGTCTCGGCACCGGTCTCCTGGGACGAGGTGGCCGCCGCCCGCGATCCGGAGCAACTGGTCTTCACCGTCGCGGACGTGCCCGGGCGGGTGGTCGAGCAGGGCGACCTGCTGGCCGGGCTGCTCGACCCGCGCGCGGCGCGGGCGCTGCCCGGGTGAGGCGGCAGGGACGCGGGAGCCCCGCGAAGCCTGGTCGCTCACCGGCGCGGGGTGCCGTCCCAGCGCCATGTCTCCAGCCGGTGACGGCCCGGCAGCCCGGCGCGGCCGGTGGCCCACAGCAGGGTGGGCCAGGGGCCGGTGCCGGCCGGGACGTCCGGGAAGAGGCGGGCCAGCGCGCGGGCGCACAGATCGGCCGGTGGGGTCCAGGCCAGGCCCAGCCCGGCGGCCAGGTCGTGGGTGTGCACCAGGGTCTCCACGAGGCCCATCGCGGCGAAGCCCTCGGGGTCGGAGACGCCGAAGCCGTGGTACGCGCGGACGTCCGGCGGGGTCGTCCGTACCATCGCGACCAGCAGCGCGCCGCACGTCTCCAGCACCTGAAGCAGGCCGGCGGGGCCCGCCGCCCGGTCCGCGTGCACGGCGTTGGCGGGGCCGCCGGTCCTGCGGCTCTCCCAGACGAAGGGCACCTCGCCGGTCAGCGGCGGTCTGCGGGGACCGAGCTGGACGGCGTACGCGAACAGGTCGTCGGCCAGGTGCTCCACCGTCTCCCAGCAGGTCCACTCCAGCGAGCCGGCGTTACCGTCCCACCCCGCGTCCGGCGCCCGGCCCAACGCGTCGACCGAGAGGCGTACCGCGAGGTCGAGGTCGTCGGCGGTGACGGGTCCGGCTGCGCTCTGTGAAGATCGGCTCACGCCGGGAACCGTACCCGTCCGCCACATCCGCGCCCAGCCGTTTTCCGCGCCCGGCCGCCGGCCCTCGTACCCCCGTTTCGGTCCGGACCGCCTCCACCTCGTCCCCGCGCTGCGGCGGTTGCGCATCGAGGCGGGCCGCCGCCTCGGCGGTGAGCAGCTGAGGCCTGAGCAGGAAGCGCACGCCCTCGGGGGCCTCCAGTCGGAAGCCGCCGCATCCGGCCTGCGACCACGCCGACGCTGAGGTGGGTCTGCCGCCCGTACGCGTACTGGCTCGCGCCGTCCAGGAACGGGGGTGTCCCCGGTGAACCGCCCGAGCCGCACGTCCGCCCCGGAACCGGCCCCGCCGCCCCGGAACCCGCCGCGCCCAGCCGGCACGCGCGTGCTCCAGGCCGGTCCGCCGCTCCCCGCGTGCACCCTGCTCCGCCATCGCCGTCCCGGCTTCGCGGTCGGGCAGGCGCCGCCCGACCGGTGCCTTCGTCGAAGGCGGGCGAGCGCGCTGCGCCGAGTCCCGCGAAACCGCGATGACGGCAGACCGGTACATTCTTCCCGTCCTCGGTGCGGAGCGAGGGCACGGCCATGCCCCGAAGGGCTGCCCCAGCGACCATCGGCGACCGATAATCGAACACGACACATCCGACAACAACATCCTGCCCGCCGGACGAGCCCCCGCGGCACCGACCCTCGTCCGGCGGGCGGGACAAGAGGAAAGGACCCCGTATGCCTGACACCCCGCGGATCGTCTCCCTGCGCGCGGCCGGCACCTGCTTCGTCGTGGAACTCACCGAGCCGGTGCCCAGAGTCCTCCACTGGGGAGCGGACCTCGGGGAACTGTCCGACGCGGACCGCGCCGCCCTGAGCCTGACCGCCGAGCCCGCCCTGCTCAACAACTCGCTCGACGTTCCGCGCACCTTCACCATCTGGCCCACCGAGGCCGACGGCTGGTCCGGCACTCCCGCCCACCACGGCCATCTCGACGGCACCACCAGCGCGCCGCGGCTGACCACGACCGGCACCTCGTACCGCCAGGACGCCGAAGGCGGCGAACTGTCCGTCTCCCTCACCGAGGGCGCGGCCGGACTCGATGTGACCGTCACCTACACGCTGGAGCCGTCCGGCGTGCTCGGCGTGCGGACCGAGATCACCCGCCAGGCCGAGGCGGACCCGGCGCCGTACGACCTCGCGCAGGTCACCACGCTGCTGCCGCTGCCCCGCCGGGCGGGGGAGATCCTCGACTTCACCGGCAAGTGGAGCCGCGAGCGCTCCCCGCAGCGCGGTCCGCTGCGGTACGGCACCCACAGCCGCGAGGTCCGCCGCGGGAAGCCGGGGCTGGACTCGCCGTATCTGGTCGCCGTCGGCGTGCCCGGCTTCGGGTTCCGCGAGGGCGAGGTGTGGGGGCTGCACGTCGGGTGGAGCGGTGATCAGCGCTACCTGGTCGAGCGGTTGCCCGAGGGCGCTGGCACCCACGCCTCGGTGCTCGGCGGCGGAGACCTGCTGCGGGCCGGTGAGGTCCGGCTCGCTCCCGGCGACAGCTACCGCACGCCCGTCTGCTACTTCGCCTGGTCCGGCGAGGGCCTCGACGGGCTCGCCGACCGGTTCCACACGCTGTTGCGGGACCGGCCGACGCATCCGCGCCGGCCCCGCCCGGTGATCCTCAACAGCTGGGAGGCGGTGTACTTCGACCACGACCTCGACCGGCTGCTGCGGCTCGTCGACCGGGCCGCCGAGGTCGGCGTCGAGCGGTTCGTGCTGGACGACGGCTGGTTCAACGGACGCCGCTCCGACCACGCCGGGCTCGGCGACTGGACGGTCGACCCGGAGGTGTGGCCCGGCGGGCTCACCCCGCTCGTGGACCATGTGCGGTCGCTGGGCATGGAGTTCGGCCTGTGGTTCGAGCCGGAGATGATCAACCTCGACTCCGACCTGGCCCGCAAGCACCCCGAGTGGGTGCTCGGCCCGGCCGGCGGCCTCGGCCCCGCCGCCCGCCACCAGCACGTCCTGGACGTGGCCAACCCCGACGTGTCGGACTACCTGCTCCGCGCCCTGGACACGCTGGTCGAGAAGTACGCCATCGACTACCTCAAATGGGACCACAACCGGGAACTGCACGAGGCGGTGCGCGGTGCCTCCGACCGGCCCGTGGCACGTGCCCAGGTGGAAGCGGTGTACCGGCTGCTGGACGCGCTGAAGGAGCGGCATCCCGGACTGGAGATCGAGAGCTGCGCCAGCGGCGGCGGGCGGATCGACCTCGGCATCCTCGCCAGGACCGACCGGGTGTGGGCCTCGGACTGCAACGACCCGGTGGAGCGCCAGTCCATCCAGCGCTGGACCGGCCAACTGCTGCCGCCGGAGCTCGTCGGCGCCCACGTCGGCGCCTCGCCCAGCCACACCACCGCGCGGCGCAGCACCGACACCTTCCGGCTGGCCACCGCGCTCTTCGGCCACCCGGGCATTGAGCAGGACATCACCCGGTGCACGCCGGAGGAGCTGGCCCGGCTCACCGCCTGGACCGCTTTGTACCGGGAGCTGCGTCCGCTGCTGCACGGCGGCCGAACCGTACGCGCCGACCTGGCCGGTGACGCGACGCTGCTGCACGGCGTGGTCGGTTACGACGGCACGGCCGCGCTCTACTGCTGGGCTCGGGTGGCCACCTCGACCGAGGCCCAGTCGGGGCGGGTACGGCTTCCCGGTCTCGCGGCGGAGGGGACCTACCGGGTGCGGGTCCGCACCGAACTCGGCCTGCCCTCCTTCCACCAGAACGGCGGCCCGGCCTGGTTCGCCGCGGCCGTCGACGGCTGGGTGACGCTGCCGGGGACGGTGCTCGCGGTGGCCGGGGTGCCGATGCCGACGCTCAACCCGGAGCAGGCGCTGCTGTTCGAGGTGCGGCGGGAGGACTGACGGCGGGCGGGTGCTGTGAGGGCGGGGGTTCCGGGGCGCGCCGTCCTGCTGCGGGAGGCGGCTGCGCGGGTCACGGACCCGCGCGGTCACCCCACGCGGGTCGCAGACAGCGCCCTGTGGCGTTTTCGGTCGGTCTTCCTGCTCGCTCCTTGTGCGGGTGGCCTCGTTCCTCGGCCGCCCACTCCAGGAGCTCGGGCGTCAGCCCTGTGGCGTTTTCGGTCGGTCTTCCTGCTCGCTCCTTGTGCGGGTGGCCTCGTTCCTCGGCCGCCCACTCCAGGAGCTCGGGCGTCAGCCC
>NZ_DATDBG010000139.1:0-3434 GCF_036524955.1 Streptomyces sp. | reverse complement strand
GCCCCCGCGCCGCCGTCGTGTCGTCAGACGCGGCGCTGCGGCCGGGCCCGGGCGAAGTCCTCGGCGACCATGGCGGCGAGGTCGACGTAGGCCGCCCGGGTCCTGGGGCGCAGCATGTCCAGGTCGAGTTCCGCGCCGAGGGACAGGTGCTCGTCGAAGGGGACGACCACCACACCGCGGCAGCGGCTCTCGAAGTGGGTGACGATGTCCTCGACCCGCAGGAGTCTCCCGGTCGTCCGCACCCCGGAGATCACGGTGACACTGCGCTGGGCCAGCTCGTCGAAACCGTGGGCCTCCAGCCAGTCCAGCGTCATGCTCGCGCTGGTGGCGCCGTCGACGCTGGGCGTGGCCGCGATCACGAGCTGGTCGGCCAGTTCCAGCACGCCCCGCATGGCGCTGTGGAGCAGCCCGGTGCCGGAGTCGGTCAGGACGATCGGGTACTGACGGCTCACCAGGTCCAGGACCCGCCGGTAGTCCTGGTCGTCGAAGGTCGTGGAGACGGCCGGATCGACGTCGTTGGCGACGATCTCCAGGCCGCTCGGCATCTGCGAGGTGAACTGCCGCACGTCCATGTAGGTGTGGAGGCCGGGAAGAGCGCGAACCAGGTCGCGGACCGTGGAGTCGGTCTGGCGGCGCACTCGTCGGCCCAGCGTGCCGGAGTCCGGGTTGGCGTCGATGGCGATGACCCGGTCCGCGCGTTCCCTCGCCAGTACGGCGCCCAGTGCGGCCGTGGTGGTGGTCTTGCTGACGCCGCCCTTGAGGCTGATCACGGCGATCCGGTAGCAGCGCTGCAGGGGGGTACGGACGGCCCGCGCCCTGTCGGCGTGGTGGCGGCCGCCCACGAGCCCGGTCAACCTGCGCAGGCCGCCGCGCGGGCCGGGCTGCCTGCGGATGAGCCGCTCCGAGGCGAGGCCGGCACCGGCCGCCCCGCCCAGCGGTGCCCGCTCCGGCCCGCCCGTCGGCACCGGCCCGGCGTCCCGCACAGACCCGGCGTCCGGCCCCGCGCCCGGACCGGGCACAGGAGTCGGCGCAGGAACCGGCGCAGGAACCGGCTCGGCCTCCGGCGGCAGTACCGCCTGCGGCTCGGACATGGCGGGCCCGGCGGGCGAGGGCGCGGGCCCGGCGGGCGAGGGCGCGGTCGCAGGCTCAGCAGGCGCGGTCGCGGTCGCAGGCTCAGCAGGCGCGGTCGCGGGCCCAGCGGGCGCGGTCGCGGACCCGCTCCGGGTGGACCACCCCGCGGGGCCGTAGTCCGGGGCGGCTGCCCACTCCCATCGTCCGCCGGCGTCCAGGCGTTCCACCCGGGGGTCCGCGTCCATCTGTTCGACCGTCACCGCAGCGTCCTTCCGTCGTTCCGCCCAAGCGTCCTGACGAAAGAACGGCACCACCCTTCCGCCCCGTTCACCCGGCCGGCGCCCCGGCCCGCACCGTTTGTTCAGCCCGGCAGCCGGGACGGGTCCCCGTGGGTCTCCCGGTACTGCGCGAGGGCCGAGAAGGCGGACAGGATCTCGGCGTCGGACCCCGCCGGGTGACCCGGGCGGCCGCGCTGCCCGTACGCCCGCAGCCGCGCCTTGGCGACCCGGCTGCCGGCCGGGTGGGCCCGCAGCAGGCGCCGGGTCCAGAGGGCCTCCAGCACGTCGTTCTGCTGCCGGGTCCCGATCCGGTTGACCAGCCCGTACCGCTCGGCGGTGGAGGCCTCGACCCGTTCGCCGAGCAGGATCAGCTCCCGGGTGCGGGGCGCCCCGATCTCCGCGAGCAGCCGCCCGACCGCGCCGCCCCAGCACGGTGGCCGGCCGACGAACAGCTCCGGCAGCCGGAACACCGCGTCGTCGTCGGCCAGCCGGAGGTCGCAGGCGATCATGAGGGCGAGCCCGAACCCGGTCACCGCGCCCTGGACCCGGACGAGGGTGATCGCGTCGGTGCCGCTGACGGCGTTGCAGACCTGGTTCGCCAGGCGCGCCGCCGCCACGGCGCCGTCGAGTCCGCCCCCGGGCGACTCCGGCAGCGCGACGGGCTCGGTGCCGGAGCAGAAGGAGCGGCCCGTGCCCCGGAGGGTGACCACCCGGATCTCGGGACGGTCGCGCAGGGACTCGTACAGTGCCAGCAGGTCGCGCAGCGTCCCGTGGCCGAGCGTGTTGTCGGTCTCGGGCCCGTCGAGCACCGCGTGCATCAGTGGACCGTCCACCTCCACCCGGAGCGTGCTGCCCTTGCGCACAGACGTACCTCTTCCCTTGTCGGGCCGGCGGCGCTCTGCCACCGGGACGGCTCTCCGTGTCCTACGTGCGGACGGCCCCGCCGAGTTCAGCCGGCCCAGGACGGCGCTGCCCCGAGCGAAGACGGGTCGCGGTGCCCCCGATGCCCCCTATGCCCGATACCGCCCGCGCCCGTAGCCTTCTGACAGCGCCGTGTCAGCGGAGCACGGCAGCATCCTCTGGGGGGAGCGGCAATGCGGCGTGCGAGGGTTTTACGAACCGGCCGCGCGGTGCGGGCGAGAGGGCCGCTGACCGCGGTGGCCGTCGTCTGCGGTGCGGTACTGGTGGCCTGTGGTTCGTCGCAGGACCGGGCGGACCCGGCCCCGGACGGCACCCGGAGCCCGTCGGTGTCGGCCTCTTCTTCCCTGTCCCGGACGCCGACAGCCGAGCCGAGTGCGACGACTCCGCAGTCGGTACCGAGCACGGCCGTGACCACCGAGCCGACACCGGCGGTGACCCCTGCCCTCGGCAACAAGTCCTTCGCGAAGGGCAGTTGCGTGGCAGACGACCCGTTGGCCTCCGAGGACTCCGCGTTCCTCGCGGTGGTCCCCTGCACGGATCCCGCGGCCTTCGCGAAGGTGCTGGAACGCGAGGCGTTCGACGCCACCAAGGCATCGAAGTGCCCGAAAGAGGCGGCGAAAGCCGACAAGTTGGTCCAGTTGAGCCGACCGGGCCAGGGCAAGGACGCCGGCCAGGTGCAGTACGCCCCGGTGTGCCTGCGCAACCTCAGAGCACCGCACCCCGGCGACCCGGGCCAAGGGGGCGGCCCCAACATCGTCAAGGGCGACTGTCTGGTGGAGAAGAGGTCCTACCGACTGCCGACGACGGGTTCCGGCACGTCCACTTTCGAAACGGCATGTGCCGGCACGGGCGCCGACGCGCCCGGCTACCGCGTGATCGCCCTGGGCACCGCCACGATCCTGCGCGGGGACAAGGGCATCCCCTGCCCGCGCACCACCCAGGTCGAGTTCAGGACGGAGGACGAGGCTTTCATGGGTACCATCTACTGCGCCGTGCGCCTGTGATCCGGAACCGCGTCGCACCGGTAGGCGTCCGACGGCGAACCGTGCCGGGTAGCCCCTCCGGCCCGGGAACTCCTGCGGTGCCGCGGCGTCCGGCGGCTCGGCCACGCGCGCCACGACGAGTCCCTGGTGCGTGCCGCCGGCGGCACGCACCAGGGACGCG
>NZ_DATDBG010000138.1:0-6309 GCF_036524955.1 Streptomyces sp. | reverse complement strand
CAGCCCGACCTCCGGCCCGGGGCGTGGTGCCCCGGTGGCCGGCGGCAGTCGGTTCTCAGGTTGCTGCTGCTGGGCCACGCCGGCGCCTCCGGGCGTCGATGAGCATCTCCTGGACGTTGGCCAGCGGGCGACCGTCGGGGTCGGTGCTGTGGCGGGTCCAGTTCCCGTCGGCCGTCAGGTGCCAGGAGGACGTGGTGTCGGCCATCCCCGTCTCCAGCAGGCGGTTGAGGGTGGCGCGGTGGGCCGGGTCGGCGACCCGTACCAGCGCCTCGATGCGGCGGTCGAGGTTACGGTGCATCATGTCGGCGCTGCCCAGCCACACTTCGGGCTCGCCGCCGTTGCCGAACGCGAAGACCCGGGAGTGTTCGAGGAACCGCCCGAGCACGCTGCGCACCCTGATGTTCTCCGACAGGCCGGGCACGCCCGGCCGGACCGCGCAGATGCCGCGCACCCAGATGTCCACCGGCACGCCGGCCTGCGAGGCGCGGTACAGCGCGTCGATCACGGCCTCGTCGACGAGCGAGTTGACCTTGATCCGTACATAGGCCGGCCGCCCCGCCCGGTGGTGCTCGATCTCCGCCATGATCCGCCGGACCAGCCCGTCGCGAAGGCTGCGCGGGGCGACCAGCAGCCGGTTGTACGCCTCGCGGCGCGAGTATCCCGACAGCCGGTTGAACAGGTGGGAGAGGTCCGCGCCGACCTGCGGGTCGGCGGTCAGCAGGCCCAGATCCTCGTAGAGCCGGGCCGTTTTGGGGTGGTAGTTGCCGGTGCCGACGTGGCTGTAGCGGCGCAGCGTGTCGCCCTCCTGGCGGACCACGAGTGACAGCTTGCAGTGCGTCTTCAGGCCGACCAGCCCGTAGACCACATGGCAGCCCGCCTCCTCCAGTTTGCGCGCCCACTTGATGTTGGCCTGCTCGTCGAAGCGCGCCTTGATCTCGACCAGCACCAGCACCTGCTTGCCCGCCTCGGCGGCGTCGATCAGCGCGTCCACGATCGGGGAGTCGCCGGAGGTGCGGTACAGCGTCTGCTTGATGGCCAGGACGTCGGGGTCGGCGGCGGCCTGGTCGAGGAAGGCCTGCACGGAGGTGGAGAACGAGTCGTACGGGTGGTGCAGCAGCACGTCCCGTTCGCGCAGCGCCGCGAAGATGTCCGGCGGCGACGCCGACTCCACCTCGGCCAGGTCACGGTGGGTGCCGGCGACGAACTTCGGGTACTTCAGCTCCGGCCGGTCCAGGTCCGCGATGGCGAACAGGCCGGTCAGGTCGAGCGGCCCGGGCAGCGGGTAGACCTCGCCGTGCTTCATCTTCAGCTCGTGCACCAGCAGGTCCAGCACGCGCGGCGCGATGGACTCCTCGACCTCGAGCCGTACCGGCGGGCCGAACCGGCGCCGCATGAGCTCCTTCTCCAGGGCCTGGAGCAGGTTCTCCGCGTCGTCCTCCTCGACCTCCAGGTCCTCGTTGCGGGTCACCCGGAACATGTGGTGGTCGAGGACTTCCATGCCGGGGAAGAGGTTGTCCAGGTGTGCCGCTATCACGTCCTCCAGCGGTACGTACCGGTGCGGCCCCGCCTCCAGGAAGCGGGACAGGATCGGCGGTACCTTCACCCGCGCGAAGTGCTCGTGCCCGGAGACCGGGTTGCGCACCACGACCGCGAGGTTCAGCGACAGTCCCGAGATGTACGGGAACGGGTGCGCCGGGTCCACCGCCAGCGGGGTCAGCACCGGGAAGATCTGCTGCCGGAACAGCGTGGCGAACCGCGCCTGCTCCTTGTCGGTCAGCTCTCCCCAGCGGATGACGTGGATGCCCTCGTCGGCGAGTTGCGGCGCCACGTCGTTCTGGAAGCAGGCGGCGTGCCGCGCCATCAGCTCGCGGGACCGGGTCAGGATCAGGTCGAGCACGTCACGTGGCTGGAGGCCGGACGCGGAACGGGTGGCCACGCCGGTGGCCATGCGGCGCTTGAGGCCGGCCACCCGGACCATGAAGAACTCGTCGAGGTTGCCGGCGAATATCGCCAGGAACTTCGCACGCTCCAGCAGCGGGGTGCTCGGATCCTCGGCGAGTTCCAGCACCCGCTCGTTGAACGCCAGCCAGCTCCGCTCGCGGTCCAGGAACCGGCCCTGGGGCAGTTCGTCGCCGAATTCCTCGCTCGCCGATTCCAGGTCCACACGCCGTTCGAGGTCGGGCACCACGCGTGGCCGGAACGTACCGAAGTCGTCGGTGCTGCCCTCGCCACCACCCGGGCGGGGCTGTACGGGGACGCTGGGCTGATTGATCTGGGCCATGGGATCTGAGCCCTCCTCCGGCTTCGGCACGTCAAGCGCTCGACCGACGGCCCCCGGGGGTGCCGTGTGGCCATCAGCCGTCACCCCATTGTCCCGTGTTCCCGTGGATTTCGGCAGGTCGGGCGGGCGCGGGGACGGGGGAGTGGGGGGAGGGGCAGCAGGCCGCATCCTGCGATGCTCGCAATCAAGATTGAATCGCCGGTAACGGGGGTGTGGCCGTCAGGCAAGCGGGGTGCTTCCGGACGGGGGTGCGGGCGAGGCGTTCCCGGAGCGCTCCCGGGGCGCCGCAAGCCCGGAATCCGGCCGTATTCGGGCGGCGGCCACCGCGGCCGGGCGGCTGCCGAGGTCGGGCCGCGGCAGTATCCGGGCCGCGTCCGTGTGTCCGCGCCGTGTCCGTTCCCGGGCCGCCGGATCCGTGTGTCCGCGCCGCGTCCGTCCCCGGCCGCCGTCCCCGGGTCGCTCAGCTCTCCGTCCGGTACATCAGGTCCACCTCGTGCACGCGGAAGCCGAGACGTTCGTAGACGGCGACGGCGGGTGTGTTGTCGGCGTCCACGTAGAGCATCGCGGTGCGCAGGCCGCGGTCCCGGGCCAGGTGGCGCAGGCCGATCGCGGTCAGGGCGCGGCCCAGGCCACCGCCCTGCTCGGTGGGCGCGACGCCGAGCACGTACACCTCGCCGACGCCCCCGCCCTCCTCCGCGTGCACCTTCGTCCAGTGGAAGCCGACCAGCACCGGCCCCCGGAAGGCCAGGAAGAAGCCCGCCGGGTCGAACCAGGGCTCGGCCATGCGGTCGTCCAGGTCACGCTGGGTGAGGCTGCCCTGTTCGGGGTGGTGGGCGAAGGCGGCGGCGTTGACCGCGAGCCACGCGGCGTCGTCCTGGCCGGGTACGAAGGTCCTTACGGTGACGCCCGCGGGCAGCCGCGGTTCCGCGAGGTCGCCGAGGACCGGGTCGAGCGGGCGGCGCATCTGCCGCAGTTCGCGGAAGAGCTTCAGGCCCAGCCGGGCGGCCAGGTGGCGGGCGACGGGGTGGCCGCCGTGCGCCCACACCCGCAGCCGCTGCCCGGTCGCGGCCAGCAGCGCCGTGCCGAGCGCCCGGCCGTGCCCCTGGTTCCGGTACGCCGGGTGCACCACGAGCTCGGCGGCCGGCGCCTCCACCGGGTCGGTCCCGTCGAGCTGCCCGTACCCGGCGAGTACGTCGCCGCCGCCGTCCCCGGGCGCCGCGCCGTCCCCGGCCGCCGCGTTGTCCCCCGGGACCCACAGCAGCAGATGCCGTACGCCCTCGCGGGCGCCCCGCCGTACCCGCAGCCGGCCCTGTTCCGAGACCGCACCCTGGCCGTCCTCCGCCGCCGCGGCGCGGATCAGGCCGAGTACCTGCTCGGCGGCCTCCGGGGACAGCTCGGTCAGGCCCTCGATACGCCGGTCGCTCATGCTGAGATCGTACGGCGCGCCTCCGGCGCGGCAGGGGCCTGCGCCGCCCGCGGCGGTACCGGAATGAGCACGGCGGACAGGGCGGCGGTGGCGGCGGCGAGTGCGAAGCCCGGCCAGTAGGAGGTGGCCGAGATGACGGCCGCGACGGCGGGCGGTACGACGGCGGCGGTCAGGTTCTGCCCGGTGTTGTGGAGACCCAGCGCCCGCCCGGACCAGGCCGGGCCCGCGATCTCGGCGGTGGAGGTGAAGGACAGGCCGTTGGTGCTGGAGCTGACGGCGATCGCGACCACCAGCAGGGCGGGGACGAGCGGCGACGGGAAGGCGGTGGCCAGCGCGGTGGCGGCGACCACGGCCGAGGTGATCACGGCGAGCTGCCGCATGGGCCGCAGCCGGCCGCCCGCCCGGTCCGACCAGCGGCCGACCAGGATGCGGGCCACCGCGCCCAGTCCCTGCGCGACCGCGATCAGCCGCCCGGCGGCCACCGCCGACCACCCCTGTACGTCCACCAGCAGCACCAGCGCGAACGCTCCCGTGGTGAACTGAGGCACCACCAGCAGTGCCGCGGAGCCGTGAATCCGGTGCAGCACCCGCGAGCCCCGGTACGGGTTCGGTGCCGGCTCGGCGGCTGCCCGCTCCGGCCGGGCCGGGTCCGCGGCGAAGGCCGCGATGAGTAAGGCGATGACCCCGCACACGACGGCGAGGAACCCGATCGCGCCGCTCAGCCCGTACGCGGCGGCCAGCGGCGGCATCGCGAGTGCCGCCACCGCCATCCCCAGCGGTGTGGACGTCTGCCGTATCCCCATCGCCAGTCCCCGCTCCCGCACCGAGAACCACCCCATGACCAGCCGTCCGCTCGCCGAGTACACCGAGGCGCCCGCCGCCCCCGCGAGTACGAGCAGCGCCCCGAGCGCGACCATCCCGTGCACCCCCCACGCGGCCCCGGCGAGCGCCCCCGCCGCCAACCCGAGCCCCAGCGCGATCACCGCCCGCTCCCCGAACCGGTCCGCCGCGGCCCCCCACAGGTACAGCGCCAGCACCAGCCCCACGGTCGGACACGCCACCAGCACCCCCACCTGCGTCAGTGTCAGCCCCTCCCGCCCCCTCAACTCGCCCGCCAGATAAGGAATCCCGTACACGAACGCACACGCCGCGGTCTGCGCGGCGGTCCCCAGAGCGAGCATCAGCCAGCGACGCAAGGTGACAGCACCTCCTTGGTGGTTGCTACCGCCAAGTATTCGGGGTCCGCCGGGATCCGAGACCGTGATTTCGCAGAGCGAGACGGAGCCGGCCCCTGTACGGTGCCTCGCCGGCCGGTGTGCCGTGTGCCGCTGGGTGACCCGAACGACCCCGGGGAGGAACCATGGGGCTGCCCGAGGAGGGCGGCTGCGGTCGGGGTGCGGCACCGGCAAGGCCGCCGTCGGCCCGACGCGCGCACCCCGCACGATGCCGGCGCCCGCGGCGGCGGACGCCCGCGCCGTGGAGACCGCTTCGCCGCCCACACCATGCGCGTTCACGGTCCGGCGCTATCGTCGCCGGATGGCTGAATCTCCCGAGAAGTTCGACTCCGCGATGACCACCTGGCAGGAGTGGCAGGACGCTCCCTGGGGCCGCCTGCGCTACGCGATCGCCGAGGCGAACCTGGTGCGCCATCTCGACGGCCTGGCCAGGGGGTCGTTGCGCGTCCTCGACCTCGCCGGCGGGGACGGCGGCGACGCCATGCGTCTGGCAGCCCGCGGGCACCACGTCACCGTCGTCGACTACGCGCCCGCCATGCTCGCCGCCGCGACCGAGCGAGCCGCCGCGGGCGGCCTCTCGGAGCTGATCACCTGCGTCCGGGCCGACGTGACCGCTCTGCCGGCCGACCTCGCGGCCGGGGAGTTCGATGTGGTGCTGTGCCACAACCTCCTTCAGTACGCGGACGACGTCCCGGGCACACTCGCCACGGTCCTGGCCCCGCTGAAGCACGGCGGGCTCTTCTCGGTGATGGCGATCAACCGGCACTCGGCAGCCCTGAACATCGCCGTCCGCGAGATGGACCCCGCCGCGGCGCTGGCCGCGCTCGGCACCGACCAGGCACGGACCCGGGTATTCGACTCGGCGCTGACGCTCCACGCGGCCGAGGAGATCATCCCCGTCCTGCAGGACCTCGGCTGCCGGGACGTGCGGCACTACGGCATCCGCAGCTTCTGCGACTACATCACCGACGACGCACGAAAGTACGACCCGGCGTTCTACGCCGACCTCGAACGACTGGAACTCGCCACCACCGCCCGTCCGCCCTACACGCACACCGCTCGGCTCTTCCAGCTGACGGCGTGGAAGCGGGACAAGTGATTCCCGGGCGGCCGTGGTGAACTCCCGGCCTTGACGGGACACCCCGAGGTTCGCGTCGGTCTCGTCCAGCCGCGGCAGGTGCTCGGGCCCGGGCCGCAGGACGGGCAGCCGGTGCAGGCGTGCTCAATGAGGCAGCAGGGGCCGAAGTCCCGTGCGCGGGCGCCGAGGGCGATGTTTCCGCGGCTCGACGTGAGTCAGGACGTGACGTGAGTCAGGAAGCGCTGCCCTGCGTGGCCCACCACGGAGCCGATGAGCTCGCGTGCCACCC
>NZ_DATDBG010000137.1:0-13903 GCF_036524955.1 Streptomyces sp. | reverse complement strand
CGGGGGTTGTGCGGGTGTAGCTCAGTAGCAGAGCGCCCCCCTTCCAGGGGGGAGGGGCAGTGTGCAATTCCTGTCGCCCGCTCTGGTCACTCGACCGGGATCGGTGGTTTCCGCCGATCGGGTAGAGTGGTCGCAGCACCTGCGGACGTGGCTCAGTTGGTAGAGCATCACCTTGCCAAGGTGAGGGTCGCGAGTTCGAATCTCGTCGTCCGCTCCACAATGACAAGGGCCCCGGTCAATGAGACCGGGGCCCTTGTCGTACGCGCGGGGCATACGCCTGCACGCCCCTCCACCCGCACGTCCGTATGCGCGTCCCGGAAAGGGTTTCGGGCTGCCTCGGCCGATCGGGTAGAGTGGTCGCAGCACCTGCGGACGTGGCTCAGTTGGTAGAGCATCACCTTGCCAAGGTGAGGGTCGCGAGTTCGAATCTCGTCGTCCGCTCCACAATGATCAGGGCCCCGGTCAATGAGACCGGGGCCTTCGTCGTGCCATGCCGGGCCGCCCTACGACCAGGGCAGGCCGGTCAGCCGCTCGTACGCCTCCACGTAGCGCGCCCGGGTCTGTTCGACGACGCTCGGCGGCAGCTCCGGGGGCGGCTGCTCGCCGGTGCGGGCCCAGCCGGACGCCGGCGAGGTCAGCCAGTCCCGTACGAACTGCTTGTCGAAGGACGGCTGCGGGCGGCCGGGCTCCCACAGGTCGGCGGGCCAGAAGCGGGAGGAGTCCGGGGTCAGCACCTCGTCCGCCAGGACCAGGGACCGCTCGTCGTCCCCCTCCGGGAAGCCGAACTCGAACTTGGTGTCGGCGAGGACGATGCCGCGCCCGCGGGCGATGTCGCGGGCCCGGCCGTAGACCGCGAGGGTGGCCTGGCGCAGTCGGGCCGCGGTCTCGGCGCCGACCCGGCGGGCGACCTCCTCGTACGACACGTTCTCGTCGTGTTCGCCGACCTCCGCCTTGGTGGCGGGGGTGAAGATCGGCGCGGGCAGCTCCGAGCCATCGGCCAGGCCCTCGGGGAGCGCGAGGCCGCAGACCGTGCGGTCCCGCTCGTACTCGGCCAGACCGGATCCGGTCAGGTAACCGCGGGCCACGCACTCGACCGGGAACATCCGCAGCCTGCGGCAGACCATGGTGCGGCCGGCCCACTCGGCGGGGGCGCCCTCGGGCACGTCCGTGGAGATCACGTGGTTCGGGGCCAGGTCCGCGAGCAGGTCGAACCACCACAGGGAGAGCTGGGTGAGGATGCGGCCCTTGTCCGGGATCTCGGTGGGCAGCACCCAGTCGTACGCGGAGATGCGGTCGCTGGCCACCATCACCAGCTCACCGGCCGCGTTCTGGTACAGGTCGCGCACCTTGCCGGTGTGCAGGTGCTCGAGCCCGGGTACCTGCACGGGCTCGGGCTTGTCGACGAATCCGGACATGGGTGGTCCTCCCCACTCGGTGCTTCAGCTCACGATTCTCGCCTACGGACGCGGGTGGGGCGCGCAAGGGTGCGCGTGCGGGGCGCGTGCGGAGGCCGCACGCGGGGTTCGCTGTCCAGGCCGGGTCCGTTCCGGTCGGTCGCGTCGGTCAGTCGGGTCAGTCAGTCGGGGCCGGTCGGTCCGTTCCTGCCGGCCAGTGGGGCGGCCGGTCGCGGCGGTCGGTCCGTCAGTCGGTCGCGTCCCGTCAGTCGCGTTTGCAGATACGGTCCAGGAGGTTGGCGGTCGCGCGCTGGACGCGCGGATCGACGTGGCCCGGGCGGTCCAGGGCCGGGGACCACGCGAAGGTGCCGGACGCGAAGACGTACGCGCCGCTGGGGGCGCGGTACAGGGACGTCTCCTGGTGCCGCCGGCGGCCGTCGGCGGCCTCGTACGGGGAGTGGGCCAGCAGGACGCGCTCGGTGGACTCCGGGAGCGGGGTGCGCGGGAAGTAGCGGTCGGCCTCGCCCGCGACCAGGTCCGGGATCTCGTCGCCCTCGGCCGCGCCGGTGGCCTCCCACAGCCAGTGGTCGGCGTTCCGGACGACCAGTGGCGAGGGGTGCGGCACGGGTCCGGCGTACTGCACGCCGAGCAGCAGTTGCTCGGGTTCGCCCTGGTCGCGCCAGAGGGCGCTGCTCTTGGCGTCGCCGCGGCGCTTGCGGCAGTTCAGCAGGCGGTCGGGGTCGCCGGACGGGGAGGGGGCGAGGTCCACCTGCCAGTACACCGAGTTCGCGGAGAGGAAGACCAGGGAGGTGCCGGCCGCGCGGGCCGCCTCGGCGGCCCGGCGCATCGGGCGCGACCAGTACTCGTCGTGGCCGGGGAAGACCAGGCCGCGGTGCCGGGTCGGGTCGACCCGGCCGGCGTGCAGGTCGCGGGCGTCGGCGTAGGCGAGGTCGTAGCCGTAGCGCTCGGCGTACCGCACGAAGTCGTAGGCGTGCCCGATGTGCAGGGGCAGGCCCGCGCCAGCGTAGGGGCGGTCGAAGGAGACGGTGGTGGCGGCGTCCTCCTCGCCGAGCAGGCGGCCCTCGTCGTCCCAGGCGTGGTAGAGGCTGGCGCCGGTGCGGCCGTCCTCGGGGTAGAGGTTGTACGCCTGCCAGGTGATGTCCGGCATGATCAGGAGCAGGTCGGCGGAGCGGGTGTCCGCGTCCCGTACGGTGAACGGCACATGGCTGCGGTAGCCGTCGGCGGTGGTCAGGACGGCGACGTACGCGCCGGTCCTCCAGTACGCGGGCACATGGAGGCGCCAGGACTGCCACCAGTGGTGGCAGGAGACCGTCCTTCCCGCGGTGAGCGGCGGGGGCTGCACGATGCCGGAGAGCCGGGGGCTCGTGGTGACCTGGGCGGCGCCGTCGCCCCCGTAATGCCCGATGCGGTAGATGTCGACGGTGAACTCCTGGGGCGGGTCCACGGTGATCCGGAAGTCGATCGCCTCCCCGGGTGCGACGGCCCCCTCCGACGCGAACCCCTTGATCTGCCGCCGCACGTCATCGGCGGTACGAGGCCCCGACCCGTGGGACGTGTGCGGCGCGTTTCCGCTGTTCACGGCGAGATCGACGTACCAGGGCACCGCCTGCCCGGCCTCGGCCGGATACTGCGGCCTCCCCCGCAACCACGGCACCGGCCCCGGCCCGAAAGGGTCCGACACCCCATGCGCGAGCGCCCCCGACTCCCATCGTCGATACGTCCCCACGACCCCTCCCTCCACACGATGCAATTGCGTCTGCGAGAACCAGCAGATCACAGAAAGCTCCTTCGCCGTCACCGTTCGTGTCCTTTTGCAGGCCAACGGGTGGGGCTGGAGCGAACGCTTCCGGTCACGCGGGAGTGAGGCGCGCGCCTCCCCCGGGGTCGCTGCGGGCCGCGGGAGCTGGTCAGAGGAGGCGGAGGGGTTTGTCCGGGCGGACGCCGGCTTCGGAGAGCCAGGCATGGAGGGGGCCCGCGTCCCCGTTCTCGACGAGCCGGAGGACAGGCCGGGTGAGGTCCGTACGGCGGGTGCCGGAGATGAGGAGGGTGGGGCCGTCGAGCCAGTCGAGGCCGGCGGTGGCACCCGCGGTGTCGATGGCGGCGCAGCAGACGATGGCCGTGACGTG
Source organism: Streptomyces sp. (assembly GCF_036524955.1). Taxonomy (GTDB): domain Bacteria; phylum Actinomycetota; class Actinomycetes; order Streptomycetales; family Streptomycetaceae; genus Actinacidiphila. The sequence goes on along the minus strand of NZ_DATDBG010000137.1, from coordinate 10,362 downwards.
GTCGGTGAGCAGTTCGCGGGGCGTGCGGCGCGGGAGGAGCTGGGTGACGGGTGCGGGTGCGGGCGGGCGGCCCGCCTCGTCCTGTTCGACCAGCGCTCCGATCCGCGCGGCCATCTCCTCGCTGCCGCCGTAGCGGAGGCGGCCGATGACGCGGGCGAGGCTGGCCCGGCCGGGTTCGTCGGACACCGCGGCGGCCTGCCGGGCAGCCGCCCGCCCGCCGAGCAGCACCCCGTTGCCGCTCCCGCGCAGCGGTGCGTCCCGCTCCTTGGTCCAGAGCAGGCCCCCGCCGCCGGGCCGCTCAGCGCTCCGGGCCGCAGGTGCGGTCGGGGGGCCGAGCTCGTCCAGGACGCGTATGAGGCGGGTGGCCTCGGTGCGCCAGATGCGGTCGACCACTTCCTCGGGATAGCAGGCCCAGGAGACGGGAGCCCAGGTGGGGCCGGGCTGCGGGGGGCCGCCGTGGAAGATGCCGGCCGCGAGGAGGGACACCGCCTCGTCGACGGTGCCGGGCTCTTCGAGGAGGTCGCACGCGGGGCGTTCGCCGAGGCGGGTCTCGAAGCCGTCGGCGAGGCGGTCGCGGCGGGAGAGTTCGGTAAGTGCGGCGACGACGCCCGCGTCCAGCCGGGAGGGCCAGCGGCCCATCCGCCACGCGGGCAGCGCCACCCGGGTGAGCAGGCGGTCCCAGCCCGCGTAGGCGAGGCCCACCTGTTCCTGGGCGACGATGCGCAGCCCGTAGTCGACGGCCTGCGCCCGCTCGGCGGAGGACAGAGCGACGCCGCGCTCCATCTCGGCCACGTGGGTGCGGCAGCAGCGCAGCAGCAGCCGGACCACCCAGCCGAGCACCGCGTACGCGGGCCGCAGGAGCACGGGGCGACCGTCCTGCGCGGCGACTCCGGCCGCCGCGTCGAGCCCGCGGACGAACCGCCGGGCCGCGGATATCTCGGGATCGGCGGCGGGTCCGGTGCCGGCCACCACCGGGGCCAGCAGCGCCCGCAGTTCGGCGACCCGCATCCACCACAGGAAGGGCGAGCCGATGACCAGCACGGGCGCGGGCCGCTGTGTGTCAGCGGACCGCGGCACCCCGCGCGGCCGCCCCGACCGGCGCTCCTCCAGCCAGCTGTCGCAGTCCGGGGTCAGCTCTATCGCGGAGGGCATCGGGACCTGGAGCCGGTCCGCCAAGTCCCGCGCCAGCCGGTACAGATCGGGTGCCGCCGCCTCCGTGACCGGGACCGTGGGGCTGACCGCCGGCCTCGCCCGTACGATCACGGCCGCGATCGGAACGGCCACCAGCAGCACCGCCAGCGCGGCGCCCGTCACAGCCCACCGCACCCCGTCCCAGCCGGGGCCGAACCGCCCGGTCGCGACGCCCACGTGCAGCACCACCGCGAGCGCCGCGGGCAGCAGCACGACCGCCAGCGCCGTACCGCGGATCCGCAGCACCGCCAGGGCACGGGCCCGCGCTCGGCCCTCACCCGCTTCTCCGGCCATCTGCGACTCACCCCCAGCGCTCGCGGTGACCGCCCCTGCGACGGCCTCCACCCCACTGTCGCACCGCCCACCGACATCGCAATGTCGCACGGCTGATTGCCGCAATGTCCCGCGGTGCGCCTTCCGGGCACCCTAGTTGGGCGCCGGTGAGGAGTCATCCGTATAGCGGAGCCATCACTCCTTGGAGTGGCTTTGGCTAAAGGGCGGCGCACCGTGGGAACCGCTCCCCGGCCACCGCGCACCGTCAGCCCCGGTCCGTTCCCGGTTGGTCCTCCTCCTCACTCCCTCCGCGGCCGGCCTCGTCCCTCGGCCACCCACTCCAGGAGCCCGGACGTCAGCCCACCCCGTTCCCGGTCGGTCCCCCTGCTCACTCCCTCCGCGGCCGGCCTCGTCCCTCAGCCACCCACTCCAGGAGCTCGGGCGTCAGCCCTCCGGGTCAGCCCTCCGCCGCCTTCGCCGCGATGTCCGTGCGGTGGTGCCCGCCCTCCAGCTCGATCCGGTCCACCGCGCGGTACGCGCGCTCCCGCGCCTTCGCCAGGTCGGATCCGGTGGCCGTCACCGAGAGCACCCGGCCGCCCGCCGAGACGATCCGCCCGTCGTCCGCCGCCCGCGTGCCGGCGTGCAGCACGTACACGTGCTCGTCCTTCTCCGCGACCTCGGCGAGCCCGGTGATCGGGTCGCCGGTCCGCGGGGTGTCCGGGTAGTTGTACGACGCGATGACGACGGTCACCGCCGCGCCCTCGCTCCAGCGCAGCGCCGGGAACCCGGCGAGCTGCCCGGTCGCCGCCGCCCGCAGCAGCCCGGCCAGCGGGGTGCGCAGCCGGGCGAGGACGACCTGCGTCTCGGGGTCGCCGAAGCGCGCGTTGAACTCGATGACCCGCACCCCGCGCGAGGTGATCGCCAGCCCCGCGTAGAGCAGCCCCGCGAAGGGCGTACCACGGCGCCGCAGTTCGTCGACGGTCGGCTGGAGCACCGTCCGCTCGACCTCGTCGACCAGCGTGGGATCGGCCCACGGCAGCGGCGAATACGCACCCATGCCACCGGTGTTGGGCCCCTCGTCCGCATCCAGCGCCCGCTTGAAGTCCTGCGCGGGCTGGAGCGGTACGACGGTCTCGCCGTCGGTCACCGCGAACAGCGACACCTCGGGCCCGTCGAGGAACTCCTCGATCACCACCCTCCCCCTGGGCCCTGAGGGCCTGGGAGGTGCCCCCACGCAGGCGAGCGCGTGCGCCCGCGCGGTCGCCAGGTCGCCGGTGACGACGACGCCCTTGCCGGCCGCCAGCCCGTCGTCCTTGACGACGTACGGCGCCCCGAACGCGTCGAGTGCCACGTCGATCTCCTCGGGCGTGGTGCAGACGTACGAACGCGCCGTCGGTACGCCGGACGAGGCCATCACGTCCTTGGCGAACGCCTTGGAGCCCTCCAGCGCCGCGGCCTCCCGGGACGGCCCGAAGCAGTCGATGCCGCGCTCCCGTACCGCGTCGGCGACCCCGGCCACCAGCGGTGCCTCGGGGCCGACGATGACGAAGTCCGCGCCGAGCGAGGCGGCGAGGTCTGCGACGGCGGCGCCGTCCAGGGCGTCGACCGGGTGCAGCTCGGCGACCTCCGCGATGCCGGCGTTGCCGGGCGCGCAGTGCAGCGAGGTGACCTCGGGGTCGAGGGACAGGGAACGGCACAGGGCGTGTTCGCGGGCGCCGCCGCCGATGACAAGGACCTTCACCCTCACCAGGGTAGTGGCCCGTCGCGGGCCGGGCCGCCCTCACTCTTTCGGGCGACCGCGGGCGACCCCGTGGGACGGCCTGTACCTGATCACACCGCTCGTCCGGGCGGAAAACCTGAGGTCCCCACTCCGTGCTCAGCCGTTCGGCGGTAAGAAGAGAGCTTCGCACCGGGCCGGTAACCGTGCGGCCTTCTGAAGGTCACGTACGTCACATACGCCATGGCGGTCACACGAGGGAGTGGGCAGTGAGCCAGCCGGACATGTTCCCCGAAGAGACCCCTCGGGAGGAGCCCCAGCGGCGGGCGCTGCGCCACGAGCACGAGGATCTGGGGGCGCTGCCGTTCCCGCTCGGCGACTGGGGGGAACCCGCCGAGCGCCTTGAGGAGCTGTACCGCTGGGCGGAGGCGGGCGCGCTGCGGACCGCCGACTGGTACGCACGCGACCGGGTGTGGAAGCGGCGCGGGGCGCGCGGGCTGCGGGTCGCGGCGGCCGTCTGCGCCTCGGCGGGCGCGGCGCTGCCGCTGATCGAACTGGCCGCGGGGCCCGGCGGCGCCCACCGGGCCGCGGTGTGGGGGTATCCGGCGCTGCTGCTGGCCGGGGTCTGCCTCGGCTTCGACCGGCTGCTCGGGCTCACCTCGGGCTGGATGCGGGATGTGGCCACCGCGCAGGCGGTGCGGCGCCGGTTGGACAACCTGCGGTTCGACTGGGCGTCGGAGAGCGTACGGGAGGTGCTCGGGCCCACCGAGGGCACGGCCGCGGAGGCGGCCGAACGCTGCCTGGGCATCCTGCGGCGCTTCTGCGAGGACGTCGCGGACCTGGTGCGGATGGAGACCTCGGACTGGATGGTCGACTTCGGCGCGAGCGCGGCGGGGGCGCCGTTGCGGACCCAGTCCGCGGCGTGGTGGCCGGTGGTGTCCCCGGCGGGGCCGCGTCCGGCCCACCCGAGCGCCCGGCCGAACATGCCGCGACAGCGGCCCCCGGAGGGCCCGCGGTAGGCGTGGGAAGGAGGGCGCCCGCCGGTCAGCTGAAGACGATCATCGAGCCCTGTCCCAGCGACCGGGTCGCCGCCGCGTGCAGGCCGAGCCAGACGTGGTGTTCGCGGGCGAAGGGGCCGCCGCCGAGCGCGGAGGGCGGCAGCACGGCGGGCTCTTCGAGGGTGGTGTGACGGTCCGGCGGGGCCGGGGCGGCCGGCGGGTTGGCCGGGTCGATGCCGATCGCCGGGGCGACGAACTCCAGCTCGCGCAGCAGCCCGTGGCTGGAGCCGAGCGGCCCGCCGCCTTCGAGGAGTTCGTCGTTGACGACGGGGTGGGGGAAGTCGAGGGGCACGTACGCGCCCGCGTGGTCGTAGTGCCAGACCAGGTGCGAGCGCTGGGCGGTGTCCTCGAACATCTCCAGCAGTTGCTCGTAGTCCCCGCCGAGCGCGTCGACCGGGGTGACCTCCAGGTTCTGCAGCCTGAGCAGATAGGCGCGGCGCAGGAAGTGCAGGGCGTCGTAGTCGAAGCAGGCCACCGGCGCGACGTCTCCGGACAGGCCCGGCATGTAGCTGTAGACGGGGACAGGGGGCTGTCCGGCGTCGCTCAACGCCTTGTCGTAACGGGCAAGTTCCTCGGAGAACGGGTTTTCCGGGCTGTGGCAGAGCACGTCCACGAGCGGCACCAGCCACAAGTCGCAGGCCACGAACACTCCATCCGGTCGGGAGCGTCCAGCGTAGAGCGGCGGCGCCGGTCGCGTCAGGAGCGCGCGGGCAAACAGGCCGGGAGCGCGCCACGAACGGCGTCAGGAGTGCGCCGCGAGCCCGGTCAGGAGTGTGCCGGCGGCCGCGTCAGGAGTGCGCCGGCGCCAGCTTCTCGATCAGCGCCCGGGTGTGCCTGCTGTACTCGGTGATCAGCCGCCGCGCGGTGTCGATGTCGCGCGCCGCGACCGCGTCCACCAGGGCCACGTGGTCCGACCAGCACACGCCGGCGAGGTCGGCGAGCCCGCGCAGGTGCGGCGCCGCGTAGATCCAGGTCTGGGCCCGGAGCCGGTCGAGGAATTCACAGATGTGAGGGTTGCCGTCGATCGTCGCCAATTCCCGCCAGAAGCGCAGGTCGCAGCCTATGAGCACGTCCAGCACGCCGGTCCGGGCGGCGCGGGCGGCGGCCTCGGCACGGCGCCGTACCGAAGCGATCGCCTCGGCCGGCAGGTCGCGGATGCCGTGCTCGGCCAGGTGCCGGAAGATCGCATCGACCACGAAGTTCCTGGCCTCGGTTAGCGAGCAGAAGTCCGCCGCGGTGAGCCGCCGCACCTGGAAGCCGCGGTGCTGCTCGACCTCCAGCAGCCCCTGCGCGGCCAGGTCCACCAGCGCCTCGCGCACGGGCGTCGCGGACACGCCGTACGTGTCGGCGATCTCCTTGACGGTGAAGTGCCGTCCGGCCTGGAGGCGTCCGGTGAGCACCTCGTCCCGCAGGGCGTCGGCGATCTGCTGGCGCAGGCTGCTGCGCCGCACCGGTGTTCCGCCGTCCTCCGGCATCCCCGCTCCCGTCTCGTCCGGCCGCACGCGCGCTCGTACACGCGTATGGCATCCGCACACGATAGGCGAGGAGGGTGGGTGGATGCGCAGAGGACTGCCGTACAGGCGGACGCGCGTATGTCCGCCCGTACCATCACATCTGTCGGGTCGTCAGCCCGTGGCGGCGACCGTATGCCGGTCTGCCACGGCGAGCGCCTGATCGAGCAGGTTCAGGCCCTCCTTGGCCTCCGCCTCGGTGATGGTGCACGGCGGAACGACGTGCGTACGGTTCATGTTGACGAACGGCCACAGGCCGGAGCGCTTGCAGGCGGCGGCGAACTCGGCCATCGGCGCGTTGTCCGCGCCCGCCGCGTTGTACGGCACCAGGGGCTCGCGGGTGGTCTTGTCCTTCACCAGGTCGAGGGCCCAGAAGACGCCGAGGCCGCGCACCTCGCCGACCGACGGGTGGCGCTCGGCGATCTCGCGCAGGCCGGGGCCGAGCACGGTCTCGCCGAGGTGGGCGGCGTTCTCCACGATCCGCTCGTCGCGCATCGCGTTGATGGTGGCGACGGCGGAGGCGCAGGCCAGCGGATGGCCGGAGTAGGTGAGGCCGCCGGGGTAGGGGCGGGTGGCGAAGGTGGCGGCGATCCGCTCGGAGATCGCCACCCCGCCGAGCGGCACATAGCCGGAGTTGACGCCCTTGGCGAAGGTCATCAGGTCGGGCACGACGTCCCAGTGGTCGGCGGCGAACCAGCGCCCGGTGCGCCCGAAGCCGGCCATCACCTCGTCGAGGATGAACACGATGCCGTGGCGGTCGCAGAGTTCACGCACCCCGGCGAGGTAGCCGTCCGGCGGGATCAGCACGCCCGCGGTGCCGACCACCGTCTCCAGGATGACGGCCGCGATCGAGTGCGGGCCCTCGAACGTGATGAGCTGTTCCAGGTGTTCCAGGGCGCGCGTGCACTCCTCGGCCTCGTCGGCGGCGTGGAACGGCGAACGGTACGGGTACGGCCCCCAGAAGTGCACGACGCCGGCCGCGGCGGTGTCCGAGGGCCAGCGCCGCGGGTCGCCGGTGAGGTTGATCGCCGCGGCGGTCGCGCCGTGGTACGAGCGGTAGGCGCTGAGCACCTTGGGGCGGCCGGTGTGCAGCCGGGCCATCCGTACCGCGTTCTCCACCGCCTCGGCGCCGCCGTTGGTGAAGAAGATCTTGTCCAGGTCGCCCGGCGTCAGCTCGGCGATCAGCCGGGCGGCCTCGGAGCGTACGTCGATCGCGAAGGCGGGCGCGAAGGTGGCGAGCCTCGCGGCCTGCCGCTGGATCGCGGCGACCACGCGCGGGTGCTGGTGCCCGATGTTGGTGTTCACCAACTGGGACGAGAAGTCCAGATACCGGTTGCCGTCGTAGTCCCAGAAGTACGAGCCCTCGGCGCCCGCGACGGCCAGTGGATCGATGACCTCCTGCGCCGACCAGGAGTGGAAGACATGCGCGCGGTCCGCGGCCTTGACCGCGGCCCCTGTCTCGGGGTCGGCGAGCGGTGCGGTGGAAACAGGCAGAACAGGCGGAGGGGTCATACCGCCAGGCTAGGTTTGCCACCCGGCCACGGCACCCCGTCACCCTGTATCGCACCGCCCGCCCGACCGGACAGGCTGTCAAGACGACCCCCGTCAGAGAAACGACTTGATCTCGATGGTCTCGGTCCGGCCCGGACCCACCCCGATCGCCGAGATCGGCGCGCCCGACATCTCCTCCAGCGCCTTCACGTAGCCCTGCGCGTTCTTCGGCAGGTCCGCGAAGGTCTTGGCCTTGGAGATGTCCTCCGACCAGCCGGGCAGGTACTCGTAGACCGGCTTGGCGTGGTGGAAGTCGCTCTGGCTGTACGGCAGTTCCTCGACGCGCCGACCGTCGATCTCGTAGGCGACGCACACCGGGATCCGCTCCCAGCCGGTGAGGATGTCCAGCTTCGTGAGGAAGAAGTCGGTGAGGCCGTTGACCCGGGTGGCGTAGCGGGCGATCACCGCGTCGAACCAGCCGCAACGGCGCCGACGGCCTGTCGTCACGCCGATCTCACAACCGGTCTTGGCCAGATACTCCCCGTGTTCGTCGAACAACTCGGTGGGGAACGGGCCGGAACCCACGCGGGTGGTGTAGGCCTTGAGGATGCCCAGCACCGTGGTGATCCGGGTGGGGCCGATCCCCGAGCCCACCGCAGCACCGCCGGCCGTCGGATTCGACGATGTGACAAAGGGATACGTGCCGTGGTCGACGTCCAGCAGGGTACCCTGCGAACCCTCCAGCAGCACCGTCTCGCCGTTGTCGAGTGCCGTGTTCAGCAGCAGCCTGGCGTCGGCGATGCGGTGTGTGAAGCCCGCAGCCTGTTCGAGCAGGTTCGCCACCACCTCGTCGGGATCCAGCGCCTTCCGGTTGTAGATCTTGACCAGCACCTGGTTCTTGAATTCCAGCGCGGCGCCGACCTTCTCGGCCAGCAGGCCCTCGTCGAGCACATCGGCGACCCGGATGCCGATGCGGGCGATCTTGTCCTGATAGCACGGACCGATGCCACGGCCGGTGGTGCCGATCTTCCTGTTGCCCATGTAGCGCTCGGTCACCTTGTCGATGGCGACGTGGTAGGGCATCAGCAGATGCGCGTCGGCCGAGATGAGCAGCCGCTCGGTGTCGACGCCGCGGTCCTCGAGGCCCTTCAGTTCGGCGAGCAGCACACCCGGATCGACGACGACACCGTTGCCGATCACGTTCGTGACACCTGTCGTGAGAATCCCCGACGGGATGAGATGCAGCGCGAAGTTCTCACCCGTCGGCAGGACGACGGTGTGCCCGGCGTTGTTCCCGCCTTGATAGCGCACAACCCACTGCACGCGGCCACCGAGCAGATCGGTGGCCTTCCCTTTGCCTTCGTCGCCCCACTGGGCGCCGATCAGGACGATTGCCGGCATGGCTTATCCCCGCTTAACTCATGGCTTATTGTGTCCAGCCGGTGACACACCCTATCCGAGATGACCCCGACCCGTCGCCAAGGAGCTGCGTTGGCCGCCCAAGACACCGCGAGTGACCTCGTGGTCCTCCGGTTCGGCCGACACCGAGTTCCCCGCCCGCTGGCCGATTTTCCGGTCCGGGACATCGCCGGCGACGCCGAGTCCGCCGCGTCGATCGACGCGGCGGTGCGCGCAGCTCGCCGCGTCATCGTCGTCGGTACCGAGGCCGACCTGGCCGCCGTACTGACCCGGCTGCTGCGCACCGAACGGCTCGACGTCGAGGTCGCCCCGCTGCGGGCCGGCCTGTGGCGGCGGAACGCTCGGCGCGCAGCTACCGTTGCAGCGCGACGCGTTCCGCTGATCCGCGACGAAACCGGCCAGGTCATCGTCGGCGCGGCGTACTGGTTGCCACCCGGCGATGCGGCCACCGTCCACGGCGAGGGGATCGTCGATGACACCGTGCTGTTCGACGGCGAGGCACCCGGCGTCCGCATCGAGCCGACGACGGCCATGCCCGGCCTGCGGGCCCGGCTGCAGACCGGACGGCTGCGGCACGGCCGGTGGGTGAGCGGGCGGGCGGCCCAGTTGGGCACCACCGGCGCACGGGTGCTGCGCGACGGCGTCGGGGCGCCGCGCGAGGTGCGCCGGTCGACGTTCTACCGGCACACCGAGGGCTGGCTGCGCGTGCGCTGAGGGTGCGATATCCCGTGTTCAGGCGGCTGCGCGCGGTAGCTTTGTGCAGGTGAGCATCCGCCCGGCCGAGCAGTCGGTACGTCCCAGCCCGATCTTCCTGGTACTGGTGGCCGTGACCGCGGTCGGCGGCGTCCTGGCATGGACGGCAGGCGAGTCCACCAGGCCTTTCGCCTACGCCGGGGTGTTCATTCTCGTCATCGCCGGCTGGATCGTGTCGCTGTGCCTGCACGAATTCGGGCACGCGTTCACCGCATGGCGGTTCGGCGACCACGAGGCCGCCCTGCGGGGCTACCTGACGCTCAACCCGTTCAAATACTCCAACCCGATGCTGTCGATGGTGCTGCCGCTGTTGTTCATCGCGATGGGCGGCATCGGCCTGCCGGGCGGTGCGGTCTGGGTGCGCACCGATGCGATGACCAAGTGGCAGCGCACCGTTGTGAGCCTGGCCGGGCCATTCGCCAACCTGGTGCTGGCCGTCCTGCTGCTCGGTGTCACCCGGCTCTTCTACCAGCAAGATCACACGGTGTTCTGGTCCGGCATGGCATTTCTCGGCCTGCTGCAGGTGATGGCGGTCGTGCTGAACCTCATCCCGATTCCGCCGCTGGACGGCTACGGGGCGCTGGAGCCGCATCTGAGCCCCGGCCTGCAGCGCTCCCTGGCCCCGGTCAAGCAGTACGGATTCTTCATCCTGCTGTTCGTGTTGATCGCGCCGCCGCTGAACCAGTGGTTCTTCTCGATCGTCGTGAAGGTCTACGCCGCGCTGGGGGGTGTCGGCGAACTGGCGTCGATCGGATACTCCCTGACGTTGTTCTGGCACTAGGAGCGCCGAGGCGCCCTTGCCATATATGCGGTTTTACGCATATATTCCGTTGATGGGCGCCGGCCACGATCACAACCACCCCGGGGACACCCGTGTCAGCCGGATGCTGATCGCCGCGGCGATCCTGACCGCCTTCTTCGTCCTCGAACTGACGACGGCACTGTGGAT
>NZ_DATDBG010000136.1:0-5118 GCF_036524955.1 Streptomyces sp. | reverse complement strand
GACGCGAGCAACGGTCCGCTCAAGGTGGTCGTCGCGCCGGTGCGGTCGGTGCTCCAGCCGCAGGTGAAGGGGCTGGCCGACCTCGAGCCGGTCGAGCTGTCACCCGGTGACACCGCGCCGCTCGACGACGTCGTACGCCGCCTCGCCGAGGCCGCCTACAGCCGCGTCGACCTGGTCGAGAAGCGCGGTGAGTTCGCTGTCCGCGGCGGCATCGTCGACGTGTTCCCCCCCACCGACGAGCACCCGTTGCGGGTGGAGTTCTGGGGCGACGACGTCGAGGAGATCCGGTACTTCAAGGTCGCCGACCAGCGCTCCCTCGAAGTCGCCGAGCACGGCCTGTGGGCACCGCCCTGCCGCGAGCTACTGCTCACCGACCAGGTGAAGGCGCGGGCCGCCGCGCTGGCCGAGGCCCACCCCGAGCTGCGCGAACTGCTGGACAAGATCGCCGAGGGCATCGCCGTCGAGGGCATGGAGTCGCTGGCCCCGGTGCTGGTCGACGACATGGAGCTGCTGCTGGACGTGCTGCCGGCCGGGGCGATGGCGGTCGTCTGCGACCCGGAGCGGGTCCGTACCCGGGCCGCCGACCTGGTCGCGACCTCCCGGGAGTTCCTGGAGGCGTCCTGGGCCGCCTCCGCAGGCGGCGGCGAGGCCCCGATCGACCTGGGCGCCGCCTCGCTGCGGTCGATCGCGGAGGTACGGGAGCGGGCGCGGGAGCTGGGGACGCCGTGGTGGTCGGTGAGTCCGTTCGCGGCGGACGAGGTGGGCGGGGCCGGGGATGCCGGTGCCTCCGGTGGGTCCCACCCCGGTTCGTCCGAGGGCTCGCACGGCTTCGGGGACGACGGCGACACCCTGCGGCTGGGCATGCGCGCGCCCGAGTTGTACCGGGGCGACACCGCGCGGGCGCTCGCCGACACCAAGGGCTGGCTCGCCGAGGGCTGGCGGACGGTGTACGTCACCGAGGGCCACGGCCCGGCCGCCCGCGTGGTCGAGGTACTGGGCGGCGAGGGCATCGCCGCCCGCCTCGCCGTGACATCGGCCGACGGCTCGGCGGGCTCCCTGGGCGACCTCGCCCCCTCCGTCGTCCACGTCGCGACGGGCTCGATCGAGCACGGCTTCGTCGACCCGGCGCTGCGGCTCGCCGTCCTCACCGAGACCGACCTGTCCGGGCAGAAGTCCTCCACCAAGGACATGGGACGCATGCCGTCCCGCCGCCGCAAGACCATCGACCCGCTCACCCTGGCCGGCGGCGACTACATCGTGCACGAGCAGCACGGCGTCGGCCGCTACGTGGAGATGGTGCAGCGCACCGTGCAGGGCGCCACCCGCGAGTACCTGGTGGTCGAGTACGCCCCCGCCAAGCGCGGCCAGCCCGGCGACCGCCTCTTCGTGCCCACCGACCAACTGGAGCAGATCACCAAGTACGTCGGTGGCGAGGCCCCGTCGCTGCACCGGCTCGGCGGCGCGGACTGGACCAAGACCAAGGCGCGGGCCAAGAAGGCGGTCAAGGAGATCGCGGCCGACCTGATCCGGCTCTACTCGGCGCGGATGGCCGCACCCGGCCACAGCTTCGGCCCGGACACCCCCTGGCAGCGCGAGCTGGAGGACGCGTTCCCGTACGCCGAGACCCCCGACCAGCTCACCACCATCGGCGAGGTCAAGGAGGACATGGAGAAGTCGGTGCCGATGGACCGGCTGATCTGCGGCGACGTGGGTTACGGCAAGACGGAGATCGCGGTGCGGGCCGCGTTCAAGGCGGTGCAGGACGGCAAGCAGGTCGCCGTACTCGTACCGACCACCCTCCTGGTGCAGCAGCACTTCGGCACGTTCTCCGAGCGGTACGCGCAGTTCCCGGTGAACGTGCGGGCGCTGTCGCGGTTCCAGACCGACGGCGAGGCGAAGGCCGTGCTGGACGGGCTGCGCGAGGGGGCGGTGGACGTGGTGATCGGCACACACCGGCTGTTCTCGTCGGAGACCACGTTCAAGGACCTCGGCCTGGTCATCGTGGACGAGGAGCAGCGGTTCGGCGTCGAGCACAAGGAGCAGCTGAAGAAGCTGCGGGCCAACGTGGACGTGCTGACCATGTCCGCCACGCCGATCCCGCGCACCCTGGAGATGGCGGTCACCGGCATCCGGGAGATGTCCACCATCACCACCCCGCCGGAGGAGCGGCACCCGGTGCTCACCTTCGTCGGGCCGTACGAGGAGAGGCAGATCGGCGCCGCGATCCGCCGTGAACTGCTGCGCGAGGGCCAGGTCTTCTACATCCACAACCGGGTCGAGTCGATCGACCGGGCGGCGGCCCGGCTGCGGGACATCGTGCCGGAGGCGCGGATCGCCACCGCGCACGGGCAGATGGGGGAGTCGCTGCTGGAACAGGTCGTGGTGGACTTCTGGGAGAAGAAGTTCGACGTGCTGGTGTCCACGACGATCGTGGAGTCCGGGATCGACATCTCCAACGCCAACACGCTCATCGTGGAGCGCGGCGACACCTTCGGCCTGTCACAGCTGCACCAGCTCCGGGGCCGTGTCGGGCGGTCGCGCGAGCGCGGCTACGCGTATTTCCTCTACCCGCCGGAGAAGCCGCTCACCGAGACCGCGCACGAACGGCTGGCCACCATCGCGCAGCACACCGAGATGGGCGCGGGCATGTACGTCGCCATGAAGGACCTGGAGATCCGCGGCGCCGGCAACCTGCTCGGCGGCGAGCAGTCGGGGCACATCGCGGGCGTCGGCTTCGACCTGTACGTACGGATGGTGGGCGAGGCCGTCGCCGACTACCGCTCGGCCCTCGAAGCGGGCGGCGAGCCGGAGGAGACGCTGCTCGAGGTCAAGATCGAGCTGCCGGTCGACGCGCACGTCCCGCACGACTACGCGCCCGGCGAGCGGTTGCGCCTCCAGGCCTACCGTGCCATCGCCGCCACCAACTCCGAGGCCGACATCGCCGCGGTCCGCGAGGAGCTGACCGACCGCTACGGCAAGCTGCCGGAGCCGGTGGAGAACCTGCTGCTCGTCGCCGGCCTGCGCATCCTGGCCCGCAAGGTCGGCGTCACCGACATCACCCTCCAGGGCACGAATGTCCGCTTCGGCCCGGTCGAACTGCGCGAGTCCCAGGAACTGCGGCTGAACCGCATCTACCCGCGCTCCCTCCTGAAGCCCGCCGCCAAACAGGCCCTCGTCCCGCGTCCCACCACAGCGCGCATCGGTGGGAAGCCGGTGGTGGGGCGCGAGCTGCTGCAGTGGACGGCGGAGTTCCTGACGACGGTGCTGGACAACTGAGGCTGTCGCCGGCCCGGGGCGCGGGCGCCGGGGTCGGGGCGGCCGGAGTGAGGCGCCGGGGTGGGTCGGGCGGCGGGCACGGGGCCCGCCTGGCTACTCGCGGCGGAGTACGACGTACCCCTCGGCGTTCGCCACCTGCGTGAACGTCGCCGTCGGATGCAACTGCTTGGCGTACGTCACCGGGTCCGGCACCCACGCCGAGGAGTTGTCGATCGCCATGTACTCCGGCACGACCCCGGGAGTGTCGCCGACCCAGTACACCGTCGTCCGGCGCGCCAGCCGGCTGATCGGCCCGACGTTCGCCTCCACGGTCGCGCCGTCGGGTATCCGGTCGAGTATCCGCTCCACGGCCTTGGTGCGCGCGTCCACCGTGTACGTCTCCCCGTGGATCAGCGACTCCAGCGGCATCGTCAGGCCGAGCGCGAGGGCCGCCCCCGCCACGGCGGCCGGCGCACCGGAGGCGTACGACCGCAGCCACGGCCGCCGGCTGCCGCGCGACGACGCGGCAGCGTCCACCAGCGCGAGGAACACCACCGGCATCAGCACGGCGCTGTAGTGCCAGTCGGTGCCCCAGTAGTGGTCGTCGTGCGAGACGAACCGCCACCCGATCGTCGGCAGCGCCGCCACGAGCAGCGGTGACCGCAGCGCCAGCAGCCCACTGGTCGGCAGCAGGATCCACAGCAGCGTGTGCACCGCGGTGCTGAACGGGATGTGCCCCGGCATCGGCGCCCCGTCGCCGTTGAGCTTGTTCCAGTAGGCGTAGGCGCCCCCGCTGTTGAACGCCGGGATGATCACCCCGAAGGCCAGCGCCGAGGCCGCCACCCCCAACCCGGCCAGCCCGATCGCCCACGGCCCGTACCGCAGCGCGTCGCCGAGCCGCTGTTCCCCGCCGCTCTCCTCCGCCGGCCCTGCGGACTCGGCCCCTGGGGACTCCGCCCACCCGCCCGCCCCGGCAACCTTCGCGGCCTCCGGCTCGGGGCCACGCCGAGTCCGCCACCAGACGATCACCCCGATCGAGGCGGCCGTCACCCCCATGTCCTCCTTGACGAGGACCAGCGGCACCGCCCACCACATCGCCGCCGCCCACCGCCTGCGGATCACCGCCTCCAGGGAGAACGCCAGCAGCGGCATCGCGAACGCGATCTCGTGGAAGTCGAACTCGACCGCCCGCTGCACCCCCCACGACAACCCGTACGCCGCCCCGACCGCCAGCCCGCGCCCCCGCCCCAGCAGTTCCGCGGTGACCCGCGTCACCGGAATCACCGACACCGCGAACAGCAGCGCCTGCGCCACCAGGAGGGTCACGGGCGAGGGGAACACACGGTAGAACGGCGCGATCAGCGCGGTGATCGGGCTGAAATGGTCCCCGAGGATGTTGAACCCCGGCCCCTTCAGATCGGCGACCGGCGCGTGCAGGTGTGCGTAGGACTTGACGGCCTGCTCGAAAATGCCCAGGTCCCACGACATCGTGAGCATCCGCCGGTAACGAGTCACCGACAGTGCCGTGTACGCCGCGAAGAACACCGCGGCCAGCAGATACGGGTCCGGACGTGCCCCGGGCACCCGGAACCGGAACCGCCGCGCGGCCACGGACTCCTCGGCCCCCTCCCGGACGGCGCCCGCGGAGACCTCGCCGGTCCTGGCGCCCTGCGCCGGAACAACGGCCTCGGCCCTGTCCATCGTCGTCCTCCCATGGAAGCGGGGTCGGGGTCTGCCGGAAAAGATACGGGACGAGCCTGTGCCGAGGGGACCCGCGAGCCCCTCCCGCGGGCTCCCTGACCGTAGCCGACCCGTCACCGACCGGTCACTCGCGCCGCAGGACGACCACCCATCCGCCTGCCG
>NZ_DATDBG010000135.1:0-6695 GCF_036524955.1 Streptomyces sp. | reverse complement strand
ACTGGGAGAGGATCCCCGCTGACCGTTCGACCTGCATGATCCACGGGGACGCCTGGCGCGGCAATTGCGCCGTCACCAGTGACGGACGAAGTTTTCTCCTCGACTTTGAACGTAGCTCTCTTGGGCAGCCGGAATGGGACTCAACGTCCACGGCTGTGGCCATCGATACGTTCGGAGCGCTTACGCCGGAGGACTACAACAGGTTCTGCCTCGCGTATGGATCGGACGTGCGGGTGTGGGCCGGTTATCCGACCATGCGCAGCATCCGTGAATTGCGGCTAGTGACATTCGCTCTGCAAGCCGCCGACCAGGACCCGTCTGCGCTTGAACAAGCACAGTACCGCATTGCCTGCGTGCGTGGTCTTCGTGGGCCGCGACCGTGGGCATGGTCTTCCGCGGGCTGATGTACTCCGCTCCAGGCGGAAGCATGTCATTTGGCGGAAGTACGTGTGCAAGCGATCGGGGCGCCTGACGCAACCGAGCCCCCTCGCCGGACGAATGCCAGGCGGCTGCGCGAACCGAAGTGGGTAGGGCCCTTGCGAAGAAGCCGGCCCGGCTGAGCCAGGGCCGGGGGCCGAGCAGTTCGCGCGCCGGGACAGGCGTGGCGTCCCGCGGTACTCGACGTACTCGACAAGCTCGTTGTTCGGGCGAGGTCCCGGAGGAGACGATCACGGTCTCCTTCTCCGGTTCGGCACGGTAGGCGTTGTTGACCTCGTACCGGCGCGTGCTGGGTGGGCTCTCGGTCTTCAGCTCGCCGGGCGGGCCGATGTACGGCAGCGGCGAGAGGTGCACGACGACCACGTCGCCCCGGCAGACCTCGTGCCGTACCTGCCGGACGACGCCAGAGACGGCCGCGACTCAATGTCGGCCACGCGCCCGCCCACCTCGGCGATCAGCACGTCCGCGACGCCGGCCGCCATCGGCCGGATCGCGGCTTGATCTCTGCCGTGGCCGGGACGGCGCCGGTGTGCGGGCAGGCGGGTGTGGATGTGGTCGTGGTGGCGGAGCGGGTCGAAGGGCTCCCAGTCGGCCACGGCGAGATCACCGGCCGTAGGGGTGGCGTCATGCTGCAGACACCGCTGGCTGCGCCAGCGCAACTGTTCCTGGTAGGGCAGCGCGGACAGGCTGTAGACGGCCATGACGTCCGACGGCAACGCCAGTTGACCGCGCCGTACGCTCACGGGCACCAGACTCCACACGCCACGCAGAGCACCAGGGCCGATCACCTTGGCACTGCAGCGCACGCGGCGCCGGGTCTGGGTGACGCACTGGATCTCCTCGATGGGGCAGGACGCCAGGTAGCGCAGGTACAGCAGCTGCACCACGGGCCTGGCCGGGCGGCAGACCTCCTCACCCGGTCGCGGGCTGTTCGGCGGCGGGGCCGCCGAGGGGGCGAAGACCCCGGCATCCAGCAGTCTGCGCGTGCGCAGCGCAAGAGACCGACGCAGCCCCGAGAGCTGCCGCGCGTCCGGCGGCGCCGGACACGCGGGACACAGCACGGCGTGCGGCAGGCGGCACCAGCTACTCCCGTCGCCCGAGGGATGAGCGACACCAGAGCTGACGTGCCAGCGGCAGGACTCCGGCACCCGGTTGGCGGGCATCTCGTGCGGATGCAGCCGCACCCGGCGCTCCGCGGTGGCGCCGGACGGGCGTGGTCATTCCCATCGCCTCCTTCTCGTGATCTCGTCGCCCGCTGGGTGTCATGCGAGCCAAGCGGACTCCTTCGGACGGGTGTGCGGGGAGCTGTCGGTGCCGCCGGGCGCGGCCGTGTGGCCCAGGTAGCGGTGCACGAAGTGGATGCTCATCGCGCCTTCGCCGACCGCGGAGGCCACACGCTTCACCGAGCCGCTGCGGACGTCACCGGCGGCGAAGACACCAGGCATGCTGGTCTCCAACGTCAGGCAGTCGCGGCCCTGGCTCTGCCACAGCTCGGGAACGGAGCACGCCTGCGCCTCCGCGCCGGTGAGCACGTAACCGCGCGCGTCGAGGGCAAGCGCGCCGGACAGCCAATCGGTGTGAGGATCTGCGCCGGTGAAGACGAAAAGGGCCCGCACCTCGAGGTGGCGGTGCTCGCCCGTACGGTGGTCGACCACGGTGACCGCCTCCAGCGCCTTGTCACCGAGTGCCTCGGTCACCTCGGTGTGCAGCAGGACGCGCACCCGCGGGTGGCGCTCGATCTGATCGATCAGGTAGCGGGACATGTGCGCCTCGAGGCTCGGCCCACGGACGAGCAGATACACCTGCGGTGCGTACCCGGCCAGGAAGAGCACGGCCTGGCCCGCGGAGTTGCCGCCGCCGACCACCGCCACCGGGTCGGTACGGCACTGCTGGGCCTCGTAGACGGTCGCCGAGTAGTGGACGCTCGAGCCCTCCAACAGTTCGATGCCGGGCACATGGAGGCGGCGGTAGCGGGCGCCGGTGGCCAGGACGACGGTACGGGCGGTGATCTCGCTGCCGTCGGCGAACCCGACGGCGTAGTGGCCGTCCCGCCGTTCGAGCCGGGCCGCCTCCGCAGGGACGCTGATCCGGGCGCCGAACTTGTCCGCCTGGAGCACAGCGCGCTCGGTGAGTTCGGCGCCGGAGATGCCGGAGGGGAAGCCGAAGCAGTTGTCGATGCGGGAGGACGTCCCGGCCTGGCCGCCGGTGGCCAGCGCCTCGACCACGGTCGTGCCGAGGCCCTCCGAGGCGGCGTTCACCGCGGCGGCGAGACCTGCCGGACCGGAGCCGACGATGAGGAGATCGCCGCGGCCGTTGCCCCATTCCAGGGGCGGCAGACCGATGAACCGGGCCAGTTCGGCGTTGCTCGGATTGCGCAGCAGGGTCGTGTCCCGCCAGATCACCAGCGGCGTCTGCTCCGGACCGACCGCGAAGCGGCGCAGCAGCGCCTCGGCCTCCTCGTCCGTCTCCAGATCGATCCAGCGGTGCGGCAGCCGGTTGCGGGCGGCGAACTCGCGCAGGCGCCGGGTGTCGGGCGAGTAGCGCGAGCCGATGATGCGGAAACCGGCGCCCTGCCCGACGAGCAGAGCGCGGCGGCCCAGGCAGGCGCGCAGCACCACATCACCAAGGGTGGAGTCCCGGGTCACCAGGTCACGCAGCTGATCCATGGACAAGGCGAGGATCTCGCCGGGGTCCCTGACCACGGCGGTGTAGAAGGCCACCTGTCCGTTCAGGAGGCCGAGTTCGCCGATGAAGCGGCCAGGGCCGTGCACACGCAGCAGGCGTTCGCCGGGCGTGCCGTAGCCCTCGACGATGGCGACCGAGCCACTGAGGAGAACGTAGAACGTCTCGCACCGCTCCCCCTCCCGGATCAGCACGCCACCGGCGTCAACCGCGCGCCGTCGACCATGCCGCGCCAAGCGGGCCATCTGATCCTCCGACAGGCGGGGATAGGCGCCGTAGATGTCGGGGGTCTCGAAGGGAACGCTCTCCTCCGCCTCGTCCGGCACCGGCGCCGCGCCCGGCCGCGTCTCGTCGCCGGGCATCACACGAAAGCCTCATGGACGAAGCACCACCGCCAGTCCTCGCCGGGCTCCAGCGACGCCACGATCGGATGGCCGTCGGCGGCGGCGTGACGGCGGGCGTGCCGGTTCGGCGAGGAATCGCAGCAGCCGACGTGCCCGCAGGTCAGGCAGAGCCTGAGGTGGACCCAGGGGGAACGCGTGGCCAGGCATTCCTCGCACCCTGGGGCGCGCGGGGTGACGGGGCGTACGAGGGCGAGGTGGGGGTCGGTCCGTACAGTCATGGCTGATCACCCTTTCCCGGCAGGTTCGCGGCCCGCGATCGACTGCTCCACCCACCGCCGCAGAGCAGGGGCTGGTGCGGCACCCGACTGCCGGGCGATGGTCTGTCCTTTGTCGAGGACCAGCAGCGTCGGTACCGCCTGGACCTCGAACCGCCGCGCCAGACGCGGGTTCTTGTCGATGTCGACCTTGACCAGCTTGATCTTTCCCGCGAGATCGGCGGCGACCTCCTCCAGCGCGGGGCTCACCATGCGGCAGGGGCCGCACCAGGTGGCCCACAGGTCGACGACGACGGGCACGGTGGCCTGCTCGACGACCTCGGTGAAGTCGTCGTCGCCCGCGTCGGCGATCCACGGCAGAGGCTGCTTGCAGTTGCCGCACCTGGGGCGGCCCTCGGCGGCCGCGGGCACCCGGTTGGTGCGTCCGCAGTGCGGGCAGGCGACGTTGGTGGCTTGCACGGTACTCATGCCGCCCTCGCTCCCTTCACGTCCCCGGGTTGGTCGTAGGTGACCACCAGCTCTCCGTGCTCGGCGTCGACGCGGACCTTCGCGCCGTCCTGGACGTCGCCGCGCAGCAGGGACCGCCCGACCAGCGTCTCGACCTCGTGGGAGATGTAACGCCGCAGCGGCCGGGTCCCGTAGACCGGGTCGTAGCCCTGGTGGGCGATCAACTCACGTGCAGCGTTGGTGAGTTCGATGGTGATGCGGCGTTCGGCGAGGCGGCGGCGCAGTTCGTCGAACTGCAGCTCCACGATCCGCTCGATCTGGCGCTCACCGAGCGGCTTGAACAGCACGATGTCGTCGACGCGGTTGAGGAACTCCGGGCGGAAGTGCCCGCGCAGCTCGCCCATCACCAGGGCGCGGGCGTCCGGCTTGATCTCACCCTCGGCGGTGGCGCCGTCGAGAAGGTGCTCGGAGCCGATGTTGGACGTCATGATGATCACGGTGTTGCGGAAGTCGACGGTGTGGCCCTGGGCATCGGTGATGCGGCCGTCGTCGAGGATCTGCAGCAGGGTGTTGAAGACGTCGGTGTGCGCCTTCTCGATCTCGTCGAACAGCACAACGGAGTACGGCTTGCGGCGTACGGCCTCGGTGAGCTGGCCGCCTTCCTCGTAGCCGACGTATCCGGGCGGTGCGCCCATGAGCCGGCTGACGGTGTGCCGCTCCTGGTACTCGCTCATGTCGAGGCGGACCATGTTCTCCTCGGAGTCGAACAGGGCCCGGGCGAGGGTCTTGGCCAGCTCGGTCTTCCCGACGCCGGTGGGGCCGAGGAAGATGAACGAGCCGATGGGGCGGCGAGGGTCGCGGATGCCGGAGCGGGCGCGGATGATGGCGTCGGCGACGAGCTTGACGGCCTCGTCCTGGCCGATGACGCGCTCGCGCAGGATCTCGTCGAGGCGCAGCAGTTTCTCGCGTTCGCCCTCCTGGAGGCGGGCGACGGGGATGCCGGTCCAGGCGGCGACGATCTCGGCGATCTCCTCCTCGGTGACGACCTCGCGCAGCAGCCGGTTCTGCCCCTGTTTGGCGGCCAGTTGCTCCTCCTCTGCGGCGAGTCGGCGCTCCAGCTCCTGGAGGCGGCCGTAGCGGAGTTCGGCGGCGCGGTTGAGGTCGTAGGTGCGTTCGGCCTCCTCCGCCTCGTGGCGGACCTGCTCCAGTTCCTGTCGCAGTTCCTGCACGCGGCGGATCGCCTGCCGCTCGGCCTCCCACTGGGCGTGTTTGGCGTCGGCCTCGCCGCGCAGGTCGGCCAGTTCCCTGCGCAGCTCCTCCAGGCGGGCTTTGCTGGCAGGGTCGCTCTCCTTGGAGAGGGCCGCCTCCTCGATCTCCAGGCGGGTGACGCGGCGGGTGATCTCGTCGAGTTCGGCGGGCATCGAGTCGATCTCGGTACGCAGCCGGGCGCACGCCTCGTCGACGAGGTCGATGGCCTTGTCGGGCAGGAACCGATCGGTGATGTAGCGGTGGCTGAGGGTAGCCGCGGAGACCAGCGCGGTGTCCTGGATCTTCACGCCGTGGAAGACCTCCAGGCGTTCGCGCAGTCCACGCAGGATGGAGATGGTGTCCTCCACGCTCGGCTCGTCGACCAGGACCTGGTGGAAGCGGCGTTCGAGGGCGGCGTCCTTCTCGATGTGCTTGCGGTACTCGTCG
Organism: Streptomyces sp.; assembly: GCF_036524955.1. Taxonomy (GTDB): domain Bacteria; phylum Actinomycetota; class Actinomycetes; order Streptomycetales; family Streptomycetaceae; genus Actinacidiphila. The sequence goes on along the minus strand of NZ_DATDBG010000135.1, from coordinate 814 downwards.
AGGGTGGTGGCCCCGATCATGTGGAGTTCGCCGCGGGCGAGCATCGGCTTGAGCATGTTGCCCGCGTCCATGGCCCCCTCGGCGGCGCCCGCGCCGACGACGGTGTGCAGCTCGTCGACGAAGAGCAGGATGCGTCCCTGGGCGGCCTTGACCTCGCTGAGCACGGCCTTGAGGCGCTCCTCGAACTCACCGCGGTACTTGGCACCGGCGACCAGGGAACCCATGTCGAGGGCGAACACGATCTTGTCGCGAAGTCCTTCGGGCACGTCGCCGCGGACGATGCGCTGGGCGAGGCCCTCGACGATGGCAGTCTTGCCGACGCCGGGGTCGCCGATCAGGACAGGATTGTTCTTGGACTTGCGGCTGAGGATCTGGGTGACGCGGCGGATCTCGGCATCCCGGCCGATGACGGGGTCGAGCCGCCCGGCCCTGGCCTCGGCGACCAGGTCACGGCCGTATTTCTCCAGAGCCTCGTACGCCACCTCGGGGTTGGCGGAGGTCACGCGCTGGTTGCCGCGGACCTGGGTGAGCGCGCCGAGGAAGGACTCCCGGGTCACGCCGTGCTCCTTCAGTAGGCGCCCGGCGGCGGTCGCCGAGCCCTCCTCGGCCAGGGCCAGCAGCAGGTGTTCCACGGACACGTACTCGTCCTTGAGGCGTTTGGCCTCCCGCTCTGCCGCGTCCAGCAGCCGGGCCAGGCGCTGGGTGACGAAGACCTGGCCCGGCGCCGCGCCCGGGCCGGTCACCTTGGGCCGGCGGGAGAGCTCCTCACGTACGGCCGCCCGCAACTCGTTGGGCTCGGTCCCCGCCTGCTGCA
>NZ_DATDBG010000134.1:0-4066 GCF_036524955.1 Streptomyces sp. | reverse complement strand
CACCGTCGGCGCCGGCAGTCGCCTCCTTCGACCCGCCCAAGGCGTTCGTCGCGATGTCGGCGTTCGGGGTCGAGCGCACGGCCAAGGACAATCAGTACACGCTCCAGGCCGGCATGGTGGGCCAGACCTCCCTGATCGCGGGACTCACCGGTGTCACCGGCCGCGACATCGCCGCGCAGGGCAAGCCGTGGACCGTCCCGTCCGTTGCGGCGTCCACCACCGAGACGCTGGGCGTGACCGCACCGATGGGCGTCCAACTGGACGGCAAGGACGTCGTAGCGATCGCTTACGTTCAGAACGACAAGGGCAACGGCACCCAGAAGGCCAAAGGCCAGGTGGTGTTCCAGTGGCTCAACGCGACCGACGGTAGGAAGGTTGCCGAGGTCACCGCGGACCTCACCCCGGCCCTCGGCGCCGGCCAAGGCGGCGACAACGTGGTGAGCCAGGCGTACGACGCCGCCACCGGGCAGATCGTCGTCGGTGTCGGAGCCGCCGGCGAGGCGGCCGCCGAGAAGGGCGGCGAGGTGTTCACGGTCTATGCCGACCCGAAGACCCATAAGTCGACCGTCATCCCGTTCGTCACCCCTGCGGGCGTGCTGAACGGTGTCGTCGCTGGCGCAAAGGGCAGCAACCAGGAGGGTGCGGCCGACGGCACGATCGTGATCGCCGACGGTGCGACCGGCAAGATCACCAAGCAGACCCCGACCAAGCAGGACTACCTGAACGCGGCAGGCAGCGGCTCGAAGCGCGCCTACCTCGCCTCCAACTCGTACGCGGGCAACGACAAGTACAACAACGCTTTTTACTCGGTCGACATCGCCAGCGGCGCCGTCGTACTGACCAAGTCACAGGTTGTGGACGAGAGCGTGAGCACCTTCACCTGCTGGGGCGATCAGGCCGAGGCTGTGGTCTGCACGTCCGGCGAGTCCGGCGGCAAGGAGATCGTCGGCTTCGACGACACCACCGGCAAGAAGACCTGGGGGTACACCGACAAGTCGGCGAGCCGGGTCGTCCCGGCGGTCACCGCGGCGTTCCACGGCATCGTCTACGCCCAGACCGAGGCCCAGCCGGTGCTGATGGACGCGGCGACCGGCGCGGACGTGCCGACCAGCACGCCGACTGCGTCCTCGATGCCTTCGGCCGGCGCGACCCCGACCGAGGGTGCGACGCCGACCGACGGTACGCCGTCGCAGGGCAATGACCCGGGCAGCGCGAACGGTTCGGACATGTCGCTGTACGACGCCAAGCTGAAGTCGCCGACGGCGGTCACGCAGTACGGCGGCGCCTACCTGCAGGCCCCGAGCGGCAGTAACTACGACTTCCAGTCAATCCTGATCGCGCTGGCAGCTACCGCCTGATCACCTGAAATCGGGTAGGAGGGCCGGGTCGCCCGACGCTCCTCCCACACCACCGGACATGCGTGCCCGCATCACCGCGGGTGGTGGTTCCCGGCGATCCCGAGTCGTTCACAGTCGAGGCTCGCTGTCGCACCGCGCTGCCGGCACATCAACGGCCGAGCCGGTTCAGCGTTCTCGCCGGGCTGCCGCGTACGGCCTCGGGCAAGGTGGACCGCGTTGCGGTGAGGACGGAGACGGTCGGCGCCCCGGTCGCACCGGATGATGGGCAGCGCACCTTGGACGAGGAGTTGTACTCCAGTCGCAGTTCGCTATCACTGCTGGTCAGGGCCGTGTTTCTGAGTGTACTGGGCTGATGTGCCGTCAGGTGTGGGGAGTTCGTGACCTCGGGTGCGGTAATGGCAGCGGCGGGCGGTGGCCTGGTGGCGGCGTCGCCATCTGGACCAGCTCATGGCGTGGCCGGTGCACCGGAGGTGCGTGTGTTGGGGACGGACAGTTGCCAGGAGTCGCCGGATCTCTGCCACGGTGAGCGGTGCCCGGGCGGCGGTAGCGGCGAGGAATGCGTGGGCGAGCATGGCCAGGGTGATGTGCCGGTACCAGCCCGGATAGCGGCGGACTTCGTACTGGTCCAGGCCGCATTCGTTCTTCGCGGCCTGGAAGGCTTCCTCGATCGCCCACCGGGTTCCGGCGATGCGCACCAGCTCGGCGACGGTGGTGCCGGCGGGTGCGTAGGCAAGGTAGTAGGCGATCTCGTGGGGGCGGGCCACGCTGCGGCGGGCCAGTACCCACCGGTCGTGGGTGGGCCGGTCGCCGTCGAAGTCGTCGATGGCGGGCAGTTTCGCCGCGGCCCAGTCGTAGATGCGCGGGCCCTTGGCGCCATCGCCGCAGGAGACGAACTGCTGGAGGCTCTGGTCGGCGCGCCGCCCCAGCAGCCGCTCCGAGATCCGGCGCACCGATTTCCGGCCCGGCACCTCCACCAGGCCGCGCACGTAGACCTCTCCCCAGCGGCGCTGGTCCACCCGGGTCATCGAGGCGAACAGGGAGGCGCAGAACAGGGAGAGATCATCGCTCGAAGTCACCATCCGCCCAGACTGCGCGGCGCGTATGGAAGTAGCGTGGAAGTGATGTCGAAGCCGCGTGCACCGCGCGGGAGGGCTACGGGCGGGCGGCCACCGCGTCCTGTTCCTGGTCGTCCCCGCCGCTTTGCCGCCGCGCAGCCCCGGGGCCAGCAGCAGCGTCGCGGCCAGCGAGGCTGCCGCCGTGGCCATCATGCCGGTGGCCGGCGAGGTCAGTTCGGCCGCCGTGCCGGCCACTGCCGCCCCGACCCCCTGCATGGTGAGCATCCCGGAGCTGTGCAGGCCGAGTGCCTGGCCGCTCAGCTCGTCGGGTGTCAGCGCCATGAGCCGGATCTGCAGCAGCCCCGCCCCGTATCCGAGCGCGGCGACCGTGACCAGCACCAGGGCGACCGGCAGCCGCGGCTCCAGGACGAAGAGCAGGTACGGGGCGGCGAGCAGGACGCACAGCGGGACGGCCAGCCGGTCCCGCCACCGGGCCGACAGGAAGCGGCCCGCGAGGACGTCCCCCACCAGCATCCCCACTGCCCCGAAGGCGAACAGCAGGCCGGCGTCGCCCGGGGAGTACGAGACGTACAGCGACTCCGCCCCGACGATCAGGCCGTTCGGCACCCACAGCGCGAGGTAGACGTATCGCCGCGGCACCGAGGACCACAGGCGCGCGTTGGCGCGCCAGGTCTCGGCGACCGACGTCTTCCCGGCGCCCCGGGGCGGCCGCCTGCTGAGCCCGCAGCGCGCCACCACGGCGGTCAGCACGTACAGGGCCGCGGACAGCAGCAGTGTGCCGCGCGCCGAGATGAGCGCGACCAGCGCGCCGCCGAGCGCGAAACCGCAGATCTGGATGACGCCGACCGACATGTTGAGAACGGACCGGCCGAGCAGGTAACCGTCCCGGCTCAGGACCTCGTTGAGCAGCCCGTACCGCACCCCGCCGCTGACCGACCCGACGACGCCGAGCCCGAGCAGTACGACGAACAGCGCCCAGACCGGCAGCCCGGGAATCGCCTGCAGGGCCGTTCCCGTACCGAAGAGCAGACTGAGGACCGTCATCGCGGCGCGCGGCGGCAGCCGGTCCGCCCCGGACAGCACGGTGGCGGCTCCCCCCATCTGGGCGAGTGCGGGGCCGAACATGGCAAGGGAGGACAGCAGCGCCGAGTCCGTCTGCCGAAGCGCGGGACACCCCGTGCGGCCAGGGCCGGCCGCAGGGCCGCGGCCAGGCGGACGGTGTCTTCCGCGAACCCCCAGCGATGCCCCATCACCGCCCGCGAGTGATCGTCCACGACGCGAACAGATACGTCTTGCGACCGGCGACCAGCGGCCCGTGCAAGGCGTCCCCGGTCCACAACTCGTTGAGGCCATCGGCCTCGAACCGTCCGAAGACCGCGGAGGCGGCGGGAGCTTGAGCGCGTCCAGCCCCTCGCGGACGATCATCCGCTGGATGGTGCGTTCATCGGGTGCCCAGCCCCGCTGGGCTCCGATGATCCGGCGGATCTGCGCCGCTGACCGAGACGGGTTCTCCTTCTTAGACGTCGTTTCCTTTGGCGAGACGTCTAACGTTGAGCCGTGATGTGGAGTGAGGTGGAGTACCTCGACTGTCTACAGTCTGAGCGGCGAGGCTACGCATGGGTGATGCAGCAC
>NZ_DATDBG010000133.1:0-4857 GCF_036524955.1 Streptomyces sp. | reverse complement strand
CCCACGACGGCGGGAGCTACCCGACCGCGGAGGTCACCGAGGGCACCGGGGCGAGCACGGCTCCGGTGAGGTACCGCTGAAGCGTGGGCGCCACGGCCGCAACCACCTCCTCCAGCTCCATCGTCGCCAGCGGCGGCACCTCGACGATGTAGCGGGTGAGGGCGAGCCCGATCAGTTGAGAGCCCATCAGCCCGGCCCGCACCTCCGGGCGGGAGTGGCCGGCCGCCTGGGCGACCGGCAGCAGCACCTCCCGCACCACGAACCGCCGCACCATCTCGGCGGCGGCCTGGTGCGAGACAGCCGAGCGCAGGATGCTGGCGAGCTGGTCCCGGCGGTCTCCGCTCTCCCACAGCGCCAGGAAGGCGCGCGCCATCCGCTCCCCCATGCCGGCCACCGTCCCGGCCAGTACGGTGTCGCGCAGCTCGGCGGGCTGGACCGCGTCGCGCATCGACGCCTCGAAGAGCCCTTCCTTGGACGTGAAGAAGTGGTAGACGAGGGCCGCGTCGACCTCGGCCTGCTGGGCGACGGCCCGGATCGAGGTGCCCGCGTACCCGTGGCTGCCGAACCGGTGCCGGGCAGCCGCGAGGATGCGCTCCCGGCTGTCGGTGTTGCCGGGGCGCCGACCGGGCCGGCGGCCGGGCCGCTTGCGGGCTGCCGCCGCCGCGGAGCCTCCGGCCTCGCGTGCTTCCTGCGGTGACGTGGCCGGGTCTGCTGCCATCGAGTCCCCCTTGCGTGCGGAATGCGCAGTGCGGAATTCACAGTTCGGTGACTCCTCGACCTTACGTTGCCCGGCTGCCGCCGCCTAGAATTCACAACAGGGTGAATTACTACCCGGGCTCATCCGTGACGAGAGCGGCACCCGCGGCTCACATGGCAGCACAGGAGGAACCGTGAAACGGACATTACGGTCACAGGCCGGCGATCTGGCCGCCACGGGCGGCGAGGCCACCGCCGGGAGCGGCACCGGCGCACCGTCGGCGGCGCCCGTCGCCGGCCGATGGCTGATGCTGGCCATCCTGCTGTCCGCGGTGTTCATGCAACTGCTCGACACCACGATCACGATGGTGGCCATCCCCTCGATCCAGCAGGACCTGAACGCCTCCTTCGCCGACGTGCAGCTCGTGGCCGCCCTGTACTCGCTGGCCTTCGCCTGCGTGCTGATCACCGGCGGCCGACTCGGCGACATCTACGGCCGCAAGAAGCTCTTCCTGATCGGCATGGTCGGCTTCACCGCCGCCTCCGTGCTGTGCGGCGCGGCCCCCACCATCGGGTTCCTGGTGGTCTCCCGGGTGGCCCAGGGGCTGTTCTCGGGCCTGATGTTCCCGCAGGTCCTCTCGATCATCCAGGTCACCTTCGCCGGCCGGGAGCGGACCAAGGCGCTGTCGGTCTACGGCGCCTCGGTCGGCCTGGCCCTGGTGCTCGGCCCGGTGCTGGGCGGCTGGCTGATCGACCTGGACATCGCCGGCAGCGACTGGCGGTCGATCTTCTACGTCAACCTGCCGATCGGCGTGCTCGCGCTGGCTCTCGGCGCGGTACGGCTGCGGGAGTCCGCCGCCGACGACGCCGCCCGGCTCGACACGGTCGGCACCGTCCTGGTCTCCACCGGACTGTTCCTGCTGATCCTGCCGCTGATCGTGGGCCGGGAACAGGGCTGGCCGGCCTGGACGGTGGCCATGCTGGTGGCGGGGCCCGTGGTGCTCGCGCTCTTCGCGCTCCAGCAGCGGCGGCTCACCCACGGGTCGGGAGGGTCGCCACTGATCCGCACCACCTTGTTCGGCGACCGGGCGTTCAGCATCGGCCTGGTGATCGTGCTGGTCTTCTTCGCGGGCGTCCCGTCGTTCTTCTTCACCCTCTTCCTGACGCTGCAGACCGGCTTCGCCTACAGCCCGGTGGCCGCGGGCGCGGTGACGCTGGCGTTCGCCGTCATGATCGCGGTGGGCTCGGCCCGTTCGGGCGTGGTCGTCAAGCGGCTGGGCACCCTGACGCTCGCGGTGGCCACGGCGGTCCTGACCCTCGGCATGGGCGGGGTGATGGTGTCGGTGCGCTGGGTGGGGACCGACCTGCGCGGCTGGCAGCTCATGCCGGCCCTGGTGATCGCCGGGGCGGGCGCCGGGCTGTTCCTGGCCCCCTGCATCGGCATCATCCTGGCGGGCATCAAGTCCCGGGACGCGGGCTCGGCCTCCGGTGTGCTGTCCACCGCTCAGCAGGTCGGCGCCTCGGTCGGCATCGCGATCATCGGCATCCTCTTCGCGAGCCTGCTCGGCAGCAACGCGTACCACTCGGTCGACAAGGCCCTGCCGACGCTGCGCGCCGACCTCGCGGCGGCCGGTCTGCCGCGTGCCCAGGCCGACTCGGTGACCGCCGGGCTGCGGGTGTGCTTCAAGGACAAGGCCAGCCAGAAGGACCTGACCGCGACCCCGGCGAGCTGCACGCGGCTGCAGCAGGCCACCGCGACCTCCCCCGCGCCGGCCGAGGTCAAGGCCAAGGTGCAGGCGGCGGTGCTGGACAAGGCGATGCCCGAGGCCCGCAAGGAGGACTTCAGCCGCAGCTTCCAGCAGGCGCTCTTCTGGCAACTGGGCGTCTTCTCGCTGACCTTCCTGCTGGCCCTGGCGCTGCCCAGGGTGAAGGTGGAGAGCACGCTGCCCGGCGGCCTGTGATCCGGTCGGCCCCCGGCCGAGCGGGCCGGGGGCCGGTGGCCGAAGAGGCCGGAGGCAGGCGAGTCGGATGGGCCGGAGGGCCGGAGGGCAGCGGACCGGACGGTCCGGACGAGCCCGAGGCCGCCGGCCCATCGGCATTTTCCGGTCGCGTGACGGCTCCGAATGGCTCATTTTCCGTGACACCCGTAGGCAACAGCCATGGTATTGCGGCGCAGTTCAGGCCACCGGCGCTCATCGACCGCACGTTTCGCGGGGGTTTCCAGCGCGTGGCGCGGTTCCGGACAGCCGCGCCGAGCACCGTTTGCCCCGCACGCCAGTGCTAATGCATATGACAGTCCACGAACAAGCCAATCGGCTCGGCCCGCACGTGTCGGCGCGCCGGGCCGCCCTCTTATCTGAGGAACGGTCACCTTGGAGATCAAGCTTCTCGGCCCACTCGTCGCCACGGCCAACGGCACAAGCATCGCTCCGACCGCCACGAAACCACGGCAGCTCCTCGCGCTGCTGGCGATCTCCTCGGCGGAAGGGGTCACCCTCCCACTACTCATCGAGGAGATCTGGGGAAACGATCCGCCACGCAGTGCGGCGACCACCTTGCAGACGTACATCCTGCAGTTGCGCCGCCTGCTCGGCGACGCGCTCGGGCCGGACTCGGCCCACCACGTGAAGGCCGTCCTCGCCACCCGCTTCGGGGGCTATCTGCTCAATCTGCGACAGGGCGAGGTCGACGTCCACGAGTTCGAACGGCTGGCTGCGGCGGGCCGGGTGGCGTTGCGCGAGGGCGATCCGCTCGCCGCCTCCCGCCTGCTCACCCGGGCCCTGTCGATGTGGCGCGGCCCCGCGCTGGCCGACGTACGGCTCGGGCGGGTGCTGGAGATCGAGGTGTCCCGGCTGACCGAGAGCCGGCACGGCGCCCTGGAGAACCGCATCACCGCGGACCTGCGGCTGGGCCGGCACGCCGAAGTCCTCGGTGAACTGACCGCCCTGGTCAGGCAGCACCCGATGAACGAGAGCCTGTACAACCTCTACATCCTGGCCCTGTACCGGTGCGGGCGCCCGGACGACGCCCTGCGCGCGTACCGGGAACTGCGCCGCACGCTCACCGACCGGCTGGGCCTGGAACCCTCGCCCCGCCTGCAACGCCTGCACCAGGCCGTACTGTGCTCCGACCCGGCGCTCGACCGCCTCGACCGCCTCGAGTTCGCGGAGTTCGACAACCTGGCGGGCTGACCCGGTGCTCCGCCGGGCGGGCCGGCCGGAGCGGGGAGCGGCGCTAGCGCGAATCAAGTGAATGTCCAACAGCCGCACGGACGATCGGCACGCGCCACCGCCGCACCACCCGTCCCGGCAGCCCGCCCGGCCTGTGTGTCACCGAGGAGTAACTCATGGATGTCCGTGTCCTCGGCCCGCTCGTCGTCACCGAAGCCGGCCTTGACGCCATGCCCACGGCCGTCAAGCCGCGCAAAGTGCTGGCGCTGCTGGCCATGAACCCCGGCCGGACGGTCCATCTCTCGACCCTCACCGAGGAGTTGTGGAACGGCCATCCGCCGCGCAGCGCGGTCACCACGCTGCAGACGTACGTCCTGCAGATCCGCAACCGGATCGGCCGGGCTCTGCTGAGGGACCCGCAGGCGCGGACGCACAACGCCAAGCACATCCTGGTGACCCGCTTGGAGGGGTACGTCCTGAACACCTCCGGCGGCTTCTTCGACGCCGGCTCCTTCCAGTACCAGGCGGAGCTGGGTCACCAGGCCATGGCAGCGGGCCGCCTGGCGGAGGCGGTGGACCGGTTCGGCCGGGCGCTGACGATGTGGCGCGGCCCCGCCTTGGTCGACGTCCAGCTCGGGCCGGTGCTGGAGGTGCAGGTGACGCGGCTGGAGGAGGCCCGTACGGCGGCCCTCCAGGGCCGGATCGGGGCCGAACTGGCACTGGGCCGCCACCACGAACTGCTCAGCGAGCTGACCGCGCTCACCGCCCGGCACCCGCTCAACGAGGTGCTGCACGCCCAGTTCATGTACGCCCTGCACGCCTGCGAACGCCGGGCCGACGCCCTGGCGGTCTACGCCCGGCTGGAGCGGGTCCTGCGGCGCGAGCTCGGGCTCGCACCCGACCGCGAGCTGCGCCGCCTGCGCGCCGCCATCCTGGAGTGCGTGCCGGACCTGTCCCCGTATCTGCCGCAGCCGCTCGGGGCCGCCGCCCG
>NZ_DATDBG010000132.1:0-31449 GCF_036524955.1 Streptomyces sp. | reverse complement strand
CGCGCTGCACTACACGCCAGAGGACGGACTTCAGTGGATCGAGCCGCAGGCTCTGACCGAGGAGCGGCGGGTGTCGGGCCAGGCGCCGCGGCGCGACGCCGTGCATGCGCGTGCGGTGGTGGTGGACGGTACGGGCCGGGTCGTGGAGGACGCGCTGCGGGATCGGGACGAGGTCTTCAGCCGGCCGACCGCTTCCCAGTCGCTGCCGGCCGCGCTCCTCGATCCGCCGCATGACCACGCGTACGGCGCGATCGGCTGGGAGGTGGAGGACCAGCACATCCTCGTCGGCCCGCCCATGCTTCCTGGGACAGTGCTGGCGGAACACCCGCTGATGACGGTGGTGGTCGACCAGCGTGCGTTCATACGTGGAGCCGATGGCCAGCTGTATGTGACGGAGAGAGAGGCGCGGAGGGCGGCGGCCCCGCCCGGGGCTCCGGCCCCCCAGCCCGAGGTGTACTCAATCGTGGAGTTCGTCACCACGCCGAGCCGGTCGCTTCCCGAGGAGAGCTGGGAGCCGGCTGAGTCGGTGATCCAGCGGGTGGAGCAGGCGCGCGCGGCGCTGGGCGAGACGGACCGCCTGGGCCGTCCGGTGCCGCTGGCGGAGCTTCTCAGGGCCGCTGAGGGCTGGACCGTCACTGACGTGGGCCGGGAGTTCCAGGTTGCCCCGGCCGTCGCCGGACCCAACCACCCCGCCTACACCCAGATCACGGTGGGTGTGGTGCCCAGCGGCATGACCATGATGCAAAAGGCCGCCCAGTTCAGGCTTGTACTTCCCGACCCCGGGCCGTTCTTCGCGGCGGGTGAGCGGTTCGGCCTCGGAATCGCGGCGTTTTACGTCAGCCAGGTCCTCGGCACCCAGGTGAGGCGCGAAGACATCGGTATGCTGCGGAGCATTCCGGAAGTCGACGAGGTCTGGGGTTACTCCTGGTCGTTCTTCAACCACGTCGGCGCCCAAACCATCACAACCCGGTTCTACCCGGACCGACTGGTGAAGAACATGCTTCCCGCGGCGTCGCGCACCCCGTTCGGGGACATCCTCAAGGGAATGAATCCCCGGGTGCGGCGGTTCTTCGACGAAAACCACGACCGGATCTCGCAGCTGTTCGTCTCCATGTTGCAGATCGCCATCAAGGAATACCGGCAGGCGTTGAGAATGCCGCCGCAGGACGTCAGTGACCTGCTGGGGGAGACGACGTTGTCGGGGCTGCCTATCGGTGACTATCTCACCGCGGTGCTGCGCGGGCAGACGTCGAGCGGGGCGGAGGTCGGCCAGCGCGAGACCGTGGGCATGGTCAACTACCGTAACCTCGACGACAACGACGGCCGGCTCGCACTCGGCCAGCAACTCGTGGAACTCCGGCATTACGGATTCAAAAACCGCCTCATGCTCCCGGCGGATCTTCAGCGTGCTGTCGCCGAGATACGGCGGATCGCGCAGGAGGGCTACCGGCGGGCCGAGGCGTTCGCCGGCTCGTTCAACACGGTTGACGAGCTCCGTGCCGCTATGACGAGCATCATCCAGAACCGCGGTGCCAAGGAAATGCTTGCCGTTCTGGAGGCGTTGCAGAAGGTGAGCGTGCCGGTGACGCAGGGCTCCGCGCGGCCACTGCTGGATCAGCACAACGGTTGGATGCTCAGCGGAGAACTCGGTACCTTCGCCCTGGGGCGCCCATTGCCCCCGGCCGTGCTGACGTTCCTGCGGTCCCTGGTGATGTCGGCCACCCAGACCCTGCTCCCGCAGACGCCGCATCCGCAGGCTCTGAACGACCAGACGCGCGAGCAGATGGCCCACATCGTGCAGGTGGCGCAGCATGGCCTGGGACTGATCGAGCAGGAGTCGGCCGCCCGCACGGCATCGGCCCACGGCCAGGGGCAGGGGCCGGAGATGGAACTGGAGTCGCCTGCCGGGCAGTTGGCGTCCGCGTACCTGTCCGGGAGCCGCAACGAGGAGGACGCCTTTGCCTATCTGTTGGTCCCGGGACGGCCCTGGAACCTCGCCGGGGCGTCCGACGCGATGTTGTGGACCGGCGGCGAGCCCTTCGTCCAGCTGAGCCTGACGCTGCCCCAGCCGGAGCCGGACACGCGAGGGCACACTCTGCTGGAGATCCTCGTGCCGGAGGGCTTGGGCGTCGACCCGGACACCGACTCCGAGGCGAACGGTACGCGGCTCCTGGTCAGCGAGTCGGACCTGTCGCAATTGACCATCTTCGAGGTGTTTATCGAGGACGCTGATTCGGCTCAGTGGATGAGCCGTAACGAGCCCGATCTCGTCGATCAGCCGCTGTCGGTGCTCTCCCGCGTGGGCCAGGCGTTGCACGCCAACCGGGACCGGCAGGCGGGCATCGACGACCCTGTGGTCCGGGTCGCCACCCGGATCAGCTTCGCGGAGGAGTCGGCGAAGTACGAAAGGCGGCTGGGCGCTTACCTCTCGGGTCTCGACTCGGTCCAAGCGCAGGTCGACACCCTTCTCAAAGCCGTCTGGTACCGGGCCAATGACCAAATGCGCCTAAAGATGGGCAACGACGACCCGAGCTTCACCGGCGCGGTCGGCACGGACCTCGCTGCGCTGCAGCGGGTCGTGGACTCCGGAAACGTCCGCGAGCGCATGCACATGCTGTACAGGGCGGCGGTGCAAGGCTCGACTCTTCGGCGGCTGCTCAACTACAAGTTCGAAAACCCCGACTTGCTCACCAGCGAATGGCCTTTCCTGGTCCCCTCGGAGCCGATGCAGCGGATTCTGGCCCTGCCGGACGGGCCGGAAAAGCAGGCGCGGCTGGACGCCTTGCGGGAGCCGATGCTGACAGACCTCTCACCTGACCAGGCCGTGCCGCCGCTCAGCGATGCCGAGTGGCGGATGTCCGTCGGCGCCGACGGCAGGCTCAGGTGGACACCGGGCCAGAAGCTGCGTGAAGTGTTGATGAGGAGCCACACCCAAGTGGGTGCGGAGGCGACGGGCGGCCTGACGTCCGCGGGAATCTCCAACACGATGTACTTCATGCTCGACGTGATCAAGCAGATGCACGAGCAGTGGGGCGTCCCGGTCGACTACCAGCTGGTGCGGTTGGCGATGCTGGCCAACATGCTGCAGGTGCGGCATCACACGTTCCACGAGATCATGACGGCGGCCGACTTCTTCGGGAAGCAGCATGCCCTGGGCGACCTGCTGCACTACGAGAACAACTGGGGTCGGTACCGCTCGCTGTCACCGCTGTCCGAGGAGGAACTGCGGAGCAACGTCGCGGTGGACGGCAGATTCCCCGACGAGCACGCGCTCGGCGTGGGGGCGGGTCAGACCGTTGCCCACCTCGCCGCACCGGTCATCACGGTCCGGCCCGTGGAGGACGACACTCCCGAGGAACTGCAAGAGGAGGCCGTGAGCGCTCCGGCGGAGAGCACGCCCTCGCCCTCGATGCCCCGGCTCGGCGATGAGGGACAGACGGGACAGGCGCCCGAGCCGTCGGCACAGGAACGAGTCGTCCCCGTCCCGGTCACCATGCCGCTCACGGACGCCCCCGGCGGCGCCGGGCACGTGATCGGACGTGACTTCACGCCTGCCGATCAGCGTCCCGAAACGCCTCTGGCGCCCCTGGACGTCTGGCACACCTACATCGCCAAGCCCATCGAGGCGGGCGGCCACACCTTCGGAACGGACTTCAAGAGCCGCAAGGCGCCGTGGGTCCGCTTCTCCGAGCCCCGGCCGTATCTCGTGATCGCGACCGGCAGCCCACGCTCGGTGACCGTGCAGACCGCGGACGGCCCGAAGAAGATGCTGCCGGCCGAGTTCGCCGACTTCCTGGCCAACGACGCGGACCTGCACCGGGCCGCGCCGGACGCCGAGATCGTCCTGCTCATGCGGGGTGCCGGAGCCGACGGCCTGGAACTTCCGCGCCTGGTGGCCGCGCGGACCGGTCGCCCCGTCTGGTCCCGCAGCGGGAAACTCGACTTGCTCCCGGCGCCCGGCGGCGCTTCCACCCGGATCAGCCAGGTACAGCCCAGACGCAGCAACGACCCGACCGGGGAATGGATCCGCAGCCTGCCGGACGACCTCGGCGCCTCGACGCCCGAGGAGCGCGGGACTGTCACCCCCCGACGCGGAACCGTGCGGACCCTGGACGGCAAGAAGATTCCCGACCGGCAGTTGTCGCACTACCCCATCGTCGACAGCGAACACCGGACGATCGGTCGTGGCGCGCACAGCCCGCAGGAGTGGGCGATGCGCGAGAAGGACAGCCGGGAGCTGACAACCCGCGTGTCGTACCGCCAGGCCGACCACCGGACTGACGGATCCATCTATGCGCGGCTCGGGACCGAACGCGCGCTGCCCTGGACCACCGAGGCTCCCGGCGTGATGCCGTATCACGTCAACGGCCATGGCGCGGACGACTTCGTGGTCATGTACCACGGCGACGAGAAAGTGAAGGTGGGCGGTAAGGAGTTCGGGAGGTACCTCCGCCGGCGGCCGAGCCTGTCGCAGCTGCCGCCGAACGCCCCGGTGGTGCTGGTCGCCTGCTCCACCGGTGCCAAGAACCTGGCCCAGGACGTCGCCAACGAGACCGGACGGACGGTGTACGCGCCGAACGGCAAAACGAGCCTGCTCTTCGACGTGGTTACGGGTCCTCGCGGTGACGAGGGCGAGTGGCTGGCATTCAAGCCGCAATCGCCATCGGCCATCCCAGGTGAGCCGGTGGCCGTTTCCGACCCGTCCACGACCGCGGTTCCCGGCCCTTCGTCGGCCACGACCGTCGCGCCTGCGGAAGGGAGACCGGAATCGGCAGAGACGTCGCGGCCGCAGCCGGATTCCCTGGAACTGCAGGAGTACGCGGAGTACGCCTACGTCCAGGAGCGAAACAACGGTGACCGCTCGTACGGCCGCGAGACGCTGGACGAGCACGATGCGCTCGGCGCTGGCGAACTGTCCGGCGGTCCGGGCACCGTGACCCAGGAGTTCTCGGGTTCGATCACGCGGTTGTTGCATGAGCGGGAAGGCCTGTTGTGGCGGCGTGCGGAGGCTGAGCAGGCGTGGGAGGCGGCTGGCGATCTGCGTGGTTCGGGTCAGGCGTCCGGTTCAAGCGGTCCTGTGCCTCTCACCCGTGGGGAGGCGGAGGAGGAGCTGGCGGCGATCGGTGACCAACTGGCAGTGGTCGAGGAGGATCTGGCGGGGCTGGGTGTGGACCCGCGTGTGCTGGAGGCGGCGCCTTATCTGACTCCGGAGGGTCGGCTCGTCGTCCCCGGCGGCGGGCGCCGCCGACGGGCCGACGATTCGCCGTCGGACGCGCCTGTCGGCAAGCGTGGCCGTGGCGGCCGTTCGCAGGCCCGTCGGCAGGATCCGGAGCCCGTCGACCTCCCGCAGCCGCAGCCGCAGCCGCAGCCGCAGGCCCCGGTGCCGACCTCGACCGTGGCCCCGGCGTTCGGGCAGCTCACGCTGCCGCCCCGGCCGTCCGACCCCGCCGGGACCGCGGGCGCGTCCCGGACGGGCGACGAGGACCTGCACGGCGAAGAGGGCGACGACCTGTTCGGTGAGCAGGACGATGAGGATCTGTTCGGGGATGACGACGACCTGTTCGGTGATGCGGAGGACGGCGAGGGCGGTGGCCAGGGAGGCGACGCGAGTCTGGCTTCTTCGCCTGTTTTCCAGGCCGCGGTGCGGGCGGATGAGGAGGGCGAGCCTGGGGGGCTGATGGGGAAGCCCGAGGCTGTTCTTCGGTGGGGGAACCCGGCCCAGTCCGGGGACCGGGTGTGGGTGAGAGGGCGCGGTGAGGGTCCGCAGCTGTCGGCTGAGCAGCGGGAGGAGCTGTATGACGGCCTGACCGGGGTTGTTCCGGCGCCGCCGCTGGGCGTCGTGCAGCGCTATGTGGCAGCGGCTTATCAGGTGGACCTGACGCTGCGGGCCTTGCTGCGGCTCCATCAGGACTTCATCGATCACCGCGATCGTGTGATGTACGACCTGATCGAGGAGGTGACCCAGGAGGAAACCCGGCAGATGCTGGCGCGGGCGCTGGAGCGCTACCGCGTGCACGGCACGGTCCGCGTGCCCGACGGTGCTCAGACCTCCAGCGGGGAAGGGCAGGCGAACGACCCGCTTGACCAGTGGCTCACCGACGCCGCCCAGGGCCGTTTCCGTCTCCCGCGACGGGCAAGGGACGTGCTGGCCGCGATGCACGTGCGTTTTCACGCACAGCGCTCCGTGCGGTCGACGGACCAGCAGTACGCAAGAGCGCTTGACGCGTACCGCGAAGCCCATCCCACGTGGGGCGGGGCGCCGCTGACGAAGGGCACGAAACAGGTCGTCGACGGACGACCGGTGCGCATCGGTTATCGGCTGGTTCACCTCGGTAGGGTGCCCAACCCGGTTGTGAAGCGCAGCCTTTATGAGGCGCTGCAGCGGGCGGGAGTGAGCCTGCCCGCCAACCTCCGGGTCGTCGAGGACCAGATCCGCCAGACGACATACTGGACGGATGAGCAGTACGCGAGGGCGCTCGATGCCTACCGCGAAGCTCATCCCAGCTGGAAAGGGACGCGACTCCCGGACAGGACTGAGCAGGTTGTCGACGGACAACCGGTGCCCATCGGTTATCGGCTGGTTCACCTCGGTAGGGTGCCCAACCCGGTTGTGAAGCAGAGCCTTTATGAGGCGATGCGGCGGGCGAAGGTGATCCTGCCCCCCAACCTCGAGGTTGTGGAGAACGACGCTGCACTTGGGCGTGTGCTCTGGACGGATGAGCAGTACGCCCGGGCGCTTGACGCGTACCGCGAAGCCAACCCCGCTTGGAACGGGGAGCCGCTGAAGCGCTCTACAGGGCAGCAGATCGAGGGCGTGACCAAGCTGGTGCCCATCGGCCAGCGACTGAGTAACCTCAACAGAGATACGCGCAAGCCGGTTGTGATGCGGAGCCTTTATGAGGCGATGCGGCGGGCGAAGATGATCCTGCCCCCCAACCTGCAGGTTGTGGAGAACGACGCTGCACTTGGGGGTGCGCTCTGGACGGATGAGCAGTACGCCCGGGCGCTTGACGCGTACCGCGAAGCGCACCCCAATTGGCGCGGGGCGGCCCTACCTGTGGAAACAATGCAAAAGATCGACGGGAAACGGGTGCCCATCGGTCAACGGCTCCACGACGTTGTGACCATGCCCAACCCAGTGGTGAGCAGTGCCTTTCACGAGGCGCTGCGGCAGGCAGGGGTGAGTCTGCCCGCCAACCTCCACGTCGTCGGCGAGGACAGCGGCGGCACACGTGAAAACGCGAAGTGGACGGATGAGCAGTACATCAAAGCGCTGACCGCGTACCGCAAGGACAAACCCGGCTGGACGGGCAATCAGCCGATGGACCCCCTAGACGCGAAGCGAATAGTCGACGGACAGCGGGTGCCCATCGGCCGCTTGGTGGAGAGGCTGCGCGCCGGCCGGAAGGGGAAGCTCGGCAGCAGGTATGTCTCGGAGCGCTTGTACCAGGCACTGGTGGCTGCGCGTGTGCCACTGCGCTCGGATCTTGTAAGGGTGCCGGACCAAGTCGGGCCGGGCGCGGGTGCCACGGGTGGTGCCCGCGTTACCGAGGAGCGTGCTACGGGCACGGCTGTGACGATGCCCCGTGACGTGGGCGCGCGGGCACCTGGGGCCGGTGCCGGCCTGGGCGCAGGTGTTCTGTCGGCGGGGCAGGTGGGTCGGCTTGGTGTGAGGGGTTTGCGGGCGGTTGAGGTGCCTGCGGATGGTGATTGCCTGCCGCATGCGTTGGGGGTGACGGTGCCGGAGGTGTTTGTCAATCCTGCGTCGGGTGTGCTGTATACGCCTGGTGAGATGCGTGGGGTGGGTGCGGATGCGTTGGAGGCTGAGCTTCAGCCGGGTGCGGCGCGGCCGTTGTGGGGTCTGGTGGATGTGCTGGCGCAGTACAACCGGGCGTTGGATGTGGCGCTGGAGTCGGTGGCGGCGATGCCGGATGCCGGCGGGCTTTCCGCCGAAGAGCGGGCGCAGTTTGTGCACGCGTTGACGGATGCGGCGTTGGAGACGGTCACGGCGTCGTGGGGTGATGAGGATCGTCGGCGGTTGGTGGGGAGTCTGCGTACACAGGGTCAGTACGACGATCCGAGTGGTGATGTCGCGCCGGTGCTGCTGGCGCAGGTCTTCGGTCTGTCTTTGACGGTGATTGATCATGACGGGGCGGAGCATCGTCTGGGTCCGGACGGGGGCCGTCCGGTGGTGCTGGTGCGGTTGTCGCGGGAGACGGGTGCCTTCGATCACTGGCTGGGAACGGCTCCGGACAACCAGGCCTCCGCTGGGGGTAGTCGGCAGACGGACGGTTCGGAGCCGGCGGGCTTCCTGTTCGGCGATCCCGGGTTCGGGCCGGCGGGGGATTCCTTGGCAGGGCTGGGGCTGTTCGCGCCGGGGGGGCCGGTGGGCGGTGGTGGGGTGTTCGCCGGGGATGTGCTGCTGACGTCGGCGCAGCAGGTGGAGCTGATCATGAGGGGGTTGGAGGCGAGGGAGGCGTCCGACCAGTTCGGTGACTCCTTCACCCTGGCCGTGCTCGGGTCGCTGCCGCAGCAGGTGCATGCGGCTCTCCTGAATGCGGGTGTGGTCACCACGCAGGACGTGCGCAATTTCCTCGCGCACGAGCTGTCGTCGGAGCTGGGCCAGCCCGGAGTTCACGGCACGCGGTTGCGGGATGCGGTGGGCGGTGTGATGGCCGCGGACGGGATGCTCGCTCCGCAGACCGACGTGGAGCAGTGGGCGCTGGTCAGTGCCCTGCTGGTCAGGGATGCCGGGCTCGTGCCGCGGAACGTCATGGCGGCTTTGCTGGCGGTGGCTTTGGACGTGCGGGTGGAGGTCCTTGAGGAGGACGGGACGGTTCTGGCGCCGCTGCCGGGGCATTGGGGCAGCCACACCGCGCTGCTGGTACGTCGGAGCGGTGACGGTGCCGATCACTGGTTCGGCACGCAGCCTGTGCTGCCGCTGCTGGACGGTCTGCTCCTTCAGGGAGTCGAGCTGCCGCAGAGCGAGAGCGCTGCGGCGCAGAGCGCGCCGTCGTCGGTGGTGCCGCATCTCGGCGACGGTGCGCAAGTGGGGCCGTCGGCTGAGGTGTCGTCTGCGGGGGAACAGCTTGTTCCCGTTCCGGTCACCACGCCGCTCACGGATGCCGCCGGGGGGGCCGGGCATGTGATGGGGCGTGAC
Source organism: Streptomyces sp. (assembly GCF_036524955.1). Taxonomy (GTDB): domain Bacteria; phylum Actinomycetota; class Actinomycetes; order Streptomycetales; family Streptomycetaceae; genus Actinacidiphila. Next base: position 22,289 of record NZ_DATDBG010000132.1, on the reverse strand, counting down.
TTCACGCCTGCCGACCAGCGTCCCGAGACGCCTCTGGCACCTCTGGACGTGTGGTTCACCTACGCTGTCAAGCCCGTCCCGGCAGGCGGTCCCGCGACCGCGGCCGAGTACAAGGCGGGCAGGGCTCCCTGGCGCAACTTCTCCCGCTCCCGTCCGTATTTCGTGGTGGCTGTCGGCGGCCCCGGCGCTGTGACCGTGCAGACCGCCGAGGGCCCGCAGGTCATGACGCCCGTGGAGTTCGCCGATTACCTGGCCGGTGACCCGCAGCTGCAGGCGATGTCCCGGAACGTCGAGCTGGTCCTGCTGATGGCGCACGCCGCGGCTGATGGGCTGGATCTGCCGCGTCTGGTCGCGGAGCGGATCAACCGGCCGGTGTGGGCCACCAGTGCAGGGCTTGAGCTGCTGCCGTCGCCCGATGGCAGGTCCACGCGCATCAGGCAGCTGAAGGCGGGGACGGATGCCGGGCCGGTCGGGGTGTGGGTCCGCAGCCTGCCCGGCGACCTGGGTCCCGCGACGTCCGGGGAGCGCGGAGCGGTCGCTCCGGGGCGTGGCTTCGTGCGCACCGTGGACGGAGCGAGGATTCCCGACCGGCGGCTGACGCACTACCCGATCGTGGACGAGCACCACAGGCCCATCGGGCGTGGCGCGCACAACGCGAGGGAGTGGGCGGCACGGGAAAAGCTCTCCGGTTCTTTGACGGCCCGGGAGAAGTTCCGGCAGGGCGACTGGCAGAGCAATGGCCACGTGGTCGTACGGGAGGGCAGTGAGCGCGATCTGCCGTGGAAGACCGCGGCTCCCGGCGTGCGGCCTTACTTCTTCGTCGGCCACGGCGAGCCGGATCACGTCTTCCTGTATCAGGGCCACGACCGCGTTGTGAAGGTGGGCGGTACGGAGTTCGGCGGGTACCTGCGTCGTCGGCCGAGTCTGTCCCAGCTGCCGGTTAACGTCCCGATCGTGCTGGTCTCCTGCTCCACCGGTGCCGGAAGCGTGGCCCAGGATGTCGCCGACGCGACGAACCGCACGGTGTACGCGCCGAACGACGCGACGACGCTTAGCTTCTCCGTGGTCGCGAGCGACCGCGGTGACGGCGAGTGGCGGACCTTCACCCCGCGCCAGGAATCCGTGCGCCCAGGCGACTCGGCTGTGCCCGGCCCGTCCACGACCGCGGTTCCCGGCCGTTCGTCTGCCACGACCGTCCCGCCTGTGGCCGCGGAACCGCAGCGCGGCGACGAGGGCGAGTGGCGGGCCTTCCACCCGCAGTCGGGCTCCGGCCCGGCTGCTCCGGGCACGCCCACCACCACCGGGACGTACGGTGCTCCAGTCTCGCAAGATCGCGACCAGGCGCCCACGACGGCTCCCGCCGAGGCACTCACCGAGCCCGCGAACGAGAGCGCGGCCGGTGCGTTCGCCCTCGCCGAGTGGCGCGCGGTTTCGGCGGTGCTGGGGCTTCGGCGGTCTGCTGAGTTGCGGCGGATCGACGACGCGGCGGACGTGCTGCGGCACAGCGGTGATGAAGAGGTCGGTCCGGCCCGGGACGCGTTGGAGGCGATCGATGCCTGGCTGGAGGTGAAGGGCGGCCGCAGCAGGCGCTTGGGTGTGGTTCAGCAGTTCCGGGATCAGGTCGAGACGATCCTGCACGAGCGGACCGTGCGGCGGGAGGAGATCCGGCGGGAGGCGGAGCGGCAGGAGCGGGCCAGGAGGGAGGAGGTCGGGCGGCAGGAGGAGGTCCCGGGGGAGCAGTCCCGGCATGACGGCGCGATACTGGCCGGGCGCCGACGTTACATGGCTGAGGTGGAGGCGCTCGCGCAGCGTGCGGTGGAGATGGAGGCCGTCGGCGCGAGCCCTGAGGACATCGCCCGGACCCTGCATGCTCAGCGGCGCGTGATCGGTGTCAAGTACAAGAATCTGACCCCGGAGCGCCTGCGGGAGCAGATCTACGGGCGGAACCGGGCCAAGTACGGTGACGAGCTGGGGCCCAGCATCGAGTGGCTGCGCGGGCGCGGGAAGACCTGGGCGCAGATCATCGAGAGCGCCACGCGTACCGGCGGGCAGGACCTCGGGCTGGGGAAGAACGACATGCGGCCGGCCGGCGCGGTCGACACGGCTGCCCCTGGTCCTTCAACTGCTGTCGGGGCGGTTGGGGCCGCGACACTGGCGGACGGCGCGAACGCGTCTCAGGCCGATGGCGAGAGTCTTCCGGTGCAGGGTCTGGAGCTGCCGGAGGTCGAGGGTGTTCCGGTGGAGGGCATGTCTTCACCGGTGGTTCCGCAACTGGACGATGCCGCGCAGGCCGGGTTGTCGGCCCTGCTCTCGGTGGGCGATCAGTTCGATGGCGGGGAGGCGTTCTCGGAGACGGAGGGTGACGTCCCGGTGAGCGCGGCTGGATTCTCGGGTCCGCTGACGCGGCTGCTGCACGAGCGTGCCGGTCTGTTGTGGCGGCGTGCGGAGGCTGTGCGGGTATGGGAGGCGGCGCACGATGAGCGTGGTCCGGGGCAGGCGTCGGGTTCGACCGGTCCTGTGCCGCTGAGCCGGCAGGAGGCCGAGGAGGAGCTGGCGGTCATTGACGACCGGCTGGTGGTGGTGGAAGAGGAGCTCGTCGCGCTGGGTGTCGATTTGAGTGTGCTGGAGCGGGAGCCTTATCTGACCGCGGACGGTCGGCTGGTGGTTCCGGGCGGTGCGCGCCGTCGGGCGGCCGGCAGCCCGCCGCAGTCGGAGGCGCCTGTCGGTAAGCGTGCCCGGGTGGGCCGTTCGCAGGCTCGTCGGCAGGATCCGGAGCCCGTTGATCCGCCGCAGGTCCACGCGCCCTCGCAGGCATCGACGGTGACGCCGGCCTTCGGGCAGCTCACGCTGCCGAGTAGGCCGTCCGACACGTCGGCTTTCGGGCAGCTCACGCTGCCACCACGGCCGTCCGACACCGCCGCGACGACGGGAGCGTCCCGGACGGGCGACGAGGACCTGTTCGGCGAACAGGGCGACGAACTGTTCGGCGAGGAGGACGACGAGACCCTGTTCGGCGAGCAGGACGACGAGGACCTTTTCGGTGAGGGGGCGGAGGGTGGGCCGGAAGGTGACACGGGTCTTGCCTCTTCGGCCGTTTTCCAGGCCGCGGTGCGGGCGGATGAGGAGGGCGAGCCTGGGGGGCTGACGGGGAAGCCTGAGGCTGTGCTGCAGTGGGGGAACCCGGCCCAGTCCGGGGACCGGGTGCCGTGGGTGAGGGGGCGCGATGAGGGTCCGCAGCTCTCGGCTGAGCAGCGGGAGGAGCTGCTCGACGGTCTGGCGGGCGTTGTTCCGGCGCCGCCGCTGGGCGTCGTGCAGCGCTATGTGGCAGCGGCTTATCAGGTGGACCTGACGCTGCGGGCCTTGCTGCGGCTGCATCAGGACTTCATCGATCACCGCGATCGTGTGATGTACGACCTGATCGAGGAAGTGGCCCGGGAGGAGACCCGGCAGATGCTGGCGCGGGCGCTGGAGCGCTACCGCGAGCAGGGCACGGTCCGCGGCCCCGACGGCGCGCAGACCTCCGGCGAGGAAGGGCAGGCGAACGACCCGTTTGACCAGTGGCTCGCCGATGCCGCTGAGGGCAGGATCATCCTCTCGCGGCAGGCGTGGGATGTGCTTGCCGCGATGCATGTGCCCGCTCCCTCACGGCGGCCCGTGCTGTGGACGGACAGGCAGTATGCACGGGCGCTTGACGCGTACCGGGAGGCCAACCCCGAGTGGGACGGTACTCCGCTGCCGCAGGGCACGAACCACGTCGTCGACGGACGCCGGGTGCCCATCGGTCAGCGGCTGCAACGCCTGCACGAGGCCGCCCAACCCGTGGTGCGCGGGAGCCTTCACGAGGCGATGCGGCGGGCAAAGGTGGGCCTGCCCGCAAACCTTCTGGTCATCGAGGACCGGGTCGCACGCAGACATGTGCGATGGACGGACGAGCAGTACGCCCGGGCTCTTGACGCCCACCGTCAGGCCAATCCCGCCTGGCGGGGGTCGGAGCTTCCGTACGTCACGAAGCAGGTGGTCGGCGGAAGGACCGTGCCCATCGGTGCACGGCTGAAATACCTGCGAGAGGCCGCCACCCCCGTGCTGCACAGGAGCCTTTACGAGGCCATGGGGCGGGCGGGGATGAGCCTGCCGACTGACCCGAGCATCGTTGAGGACGGCCGCACACAAAAACACGTGCGGTGGACGGACGAACAGTACGCCAGGGCTCTTGACGCCTACCGGCAGGCCAATCCCGACTGGCAGGGGTCGCCGCTCACGCGTGCCACGACGCAGAGGATCGAAGGCGAGACGAGCCCGGTGCCCATCGGGAAGCGCCTGTACTTCCTCGCCCTTGCGCTCAACCCCGTGGTGCGCCGGAGCCTTTATGAGGCGATGCAGCGGGCGAGGGTGAGGCTGCCCGCGAATATTCGGGTCATCGAGGAAACGTCCGCGCGCAGCGCCATACAGTGGACGGACGATCAGTACGCGAGGGCACTCGATGCTTATCGCACAGCTCACCCCGAATGGGATGGGTCACTGATCCTGCAACGCACGGTTCAGGAAGTCGACGGGCTGGACATTCCCATCGGCCGTAGGCTCCACGACATAGTCTTGAGCCCCAGCCCGGTCGTGCACCGGCGCATTTATGAGGCGTTGCGGCGGGCGAATGTAAGCCTGCCCGAAAATCTCCGGATCAGCGAGGACCGGCGGCAACCGGAGCCCCCGCAGTGGACGGATGAGCAATTCGCCCGGGCTCTTGACGCGTACCTCAAGGCTCACCCCGGCTGGGACGGGTCACCTCTGCCGGTCGAGACAACGCAGAAGGTCAACAGGAAGCCGGTGCCCATCGGTCGACGGCTGGATGACATCAGCACCGCTGCCGAGCCGGTTGTTGGGAAGAAGCTGTTCGAAGCGTTGCGGCGGGCGAAGGTGAGCCTTCCCGCCTCCTTGAAGGTGGAGGGGGAGCGAAGCAATCGCGAACCCGAACAGTTCACGGACGAGCAGTACATCAGGGCGCTCGCCAAGTATCGCCAGGACAATCCCGCGTGGAAGGGCGACGAAACCATGTCTCCTGCCTCGCGGAGAACGATTGAAGGGAAGTTGGTGCCCATCGGCCGGTTGGTGGGGAGCCTGCGTGCCGGACAGGAAGGGAAATACGGCAAGAAGCAGATTTCGGAGCGCCTTTATCAGGCGTTGGAGGACGCGGGCGTGAAGCTGCGCTCGGATCTTCAAAAGGTGCCGGATCAGGAGGGGCTGGGCGGCGGTGCCACAGGAGGTGCCGAGGTCACTGGCGTGCGTGCCACGGATGAGACCAGGGTGGTCGGTCTGCCCCCGAATCACCGGGAGCGGGGCACCTACGAAAAAGGCCAATGGACGGATGATCATTACGTCAGGGCGCTCGCCGTGTACCGCAAGGACAACCCCGGCTGGACGGGCGATCAGCCGATGGCCCCCGACACGCGGAAGAGGGTCGACGGGAAGCGGGTACCCATCGGCCGCCTGGTGGAGAGCGTGCGTGCCGGGCGGGAGGGCCAGTCCGCTGGGAAGCGGGTTTCGGAGCGTTTGTACCAGGCGTTGCTGGCTGCGCGTGTGCCGCTGCGCTCGGATCTTGTAAGGGTGCCGGACCAGGCAGGAACGGGTGCTGGGGTCACGGGTGGTGTGGAGAGCACCGGTACGTCTGTGGTCGGGGGCGTGCCTGCTGCGGGTGTCTTGGGTGTGCGTGGGTCTGGTGGGTCTGTGCCGGTGGTTGGTTTGTCGGCGGGGCAGGTGGGTCGGCTTGGTGTGAGGGGTTTGCGGGCGGTTGAGGTGCCTGCGGATGGTGATTGTCTGCCGCATGCGTTGGGGGTGACGGTTGCGGAGGTGTTTGTCAATCCTGCGTCGGGTGTGCTGTATACGCCTGGTGAGATGCGTGGGGTGGGTGCGGATGCGTTGGAGGCTGAGCTTGAGCCGGGTGCGGTGCGGCCGTTGTGGGGTCTGGTGGATGTGCTGGCGCAGTACAACCGGGCGTTGGATGTGGCGTTGGAGTCGGTGGCGGCGATGCCGGATGCCGGCGGGCTTTCCGCCGAAGAGCGGGCGCAGTTTGTGCACGCGTTGACGGATGCGGCGTTGGAGACGGTCACGGCGTCGTGGGGTGATGTGGATCGTCGGCGGTTGGTGGGGAGTCTGCGTACACAGGGTCAGTACGACGATCCGAGTGGTGATGTGGCGCCGGTGCTGCTGGCGCAGGTGTTCGGTCTGTCTTTGACGGTGATTGATCATGACGGGGCGGAGCATCGTCTGGGTCCGGACGGGGGGCGTCCGGTGGTGCTGGTGCGGTTGTCGCGGGAGGCGGGTGTTTACGATCACTGGCTGGGAACGGCTCCGGACAACCAGGCCTCCATCGCGGGTGATGGGCAGGGCACCCTGCGCCAGCAGAGGGCGTCGCGCGTGGGTCGGCGGCCGGTGCGGGATGTGTCGCTGCCGGAGGCGCAGGGGTCGGCACGAGATGAGCCGGCACGGCTGGAGCCCGGACCGGAGACCGGTCCGGACACGGTGCACCGCCGGCCCCCGACCCAGCAGACATCCGGCGGCACCCACCTCCAGGACCCGCGGCCCGGGCATCCCGAACTCGGGAGTCTCCTGCCCGAAATACCCGGGATTGTGGGCAATGTGGAGCCGCAGGTCTCCCACACCGGTGGCTCGGAGCTTGCGGGCTTCCGGTTCGGTGACGTCCCGATCGTGGATTCCCGGCCGGAAGACGGGGCCTTCGGATTCCCGGGTATTTTCGGCGGCGTGGACCCACAGGGTTCGCAGGGCTCTGAGCTGGAACGACTCCTGTTCGGCGATTCTCAGCACGGGTTTGGTCCGGCTGGAGATGCGTTGTCCGGACTGGGCCTGTTCGCGCCGGCCGGACCGGTGAGCGGTTGGGCTTCTGCCGACGCCGTAGCTTTGACTATGGCGCAGGAGGTGATACTGGCCTTGAGGGGCTTGCAGGCGACAGCGATGTCCGACCTGCTCGGTGACTCCTTCGTCCTTGCTGTGCTCGCCTCGCTGCCGGAGCACCTGTCCGCTGCTCTCGTGAACGCAAGTGTGATCACCACCCACGACGTCCGCAATTTCCTTGCCAACGAACTGATGTCGGAGCTGACCGAATCCGGTGTTCGCGGCAGCCGACTGTGGGACGCGGTGGCAAGCGTCATGGCCGCAGACGGGTTCGTTCCGCCGCAGATCGATGACGAGCGCCGGCATCTGATCGACGCGCTAGCAACTCAAGGTCCTGCTCGATACGTGTCGGACAATGTCGTCGCGGCTTTGCTGTCCCTGGCCTTCGATGTGCGGGTGGAGGTTCTGGAGGAGGACGGGACGGTTCGTGCGCCTCTGCCCGGGCACTGGGCCGACCACGCCGCCCTGGTGGTACGGGTGACCCGTGACGGCATCGACCACTGGTTCGGAACTCAGCCCGTATCTCCTGCGGGAGACCCCATGAACCCCGTGCAGGCGGCTGTTGAGGGTTCTGCTGTGGAGAGCGAGGAGCCGCAGGAGGAGACCGAGGGGGATCCGGCGCAGCGCACGTCTTCGCCGGTGACTCCGGGCCTTGATGACCGCGTCCAGACCGGACCGTCGGCGCAGTTGTCGGCGCGGGACCGGGTGGTCCCGGTCCCGGTCAGCACGCGGCTCACCGACGCCCCCGACGGTGCCGGGGAGGTGATCGGACGCGACTTCACGCCCACCCGGCGGCGTCCCGAGATGCCGCATGCGCCCCTGGAGATGTGGCGCACCTACGTTGCCGCGTCCTCCGAGAGCGGCACGGACGACGTCGAGGCCACGGGCAGTGACGCGCCCTGGATCGACTCCGAAGTACGGCCGTACTTCGTGATCGCGACCGGCAGCCCGCGCTCCGTGACCGTGCAGACCACGGACGGCCGGCAGAAGATGCATCCGAGGGAGTTCGCCGACTACCTGGCCAACGACCCGGAACTGCGGAACGCCCCGGCCGGCACCGAGATCGTCCTGCTGATGGCGGGCGCCGGGGCCGACGGGCTGGAACTGCCGCGGCTGGTGGCTCAGCGGACCGGGCTCCCGGTGTGGGCCCCCAGCGCCCAACTCGACCTGCTTCCGTCGTCCGACGGCTTTGCCACCTGGATCGTCCAGGGCGTGCGCACCGGCGAGCCGGTCGGGGAGTGGGTCCGCAGCCTCCCCGGCGATCTCGGTACCGCAACTCCCGGGGAACGCGGGACGGTCTTGCGACGCGGACACGTGCGCACACTGGACGGGAAAACGGTTTCCGACCGGCAGCTGTCCCACTACCCCATCGTCGATGCGCAGCACCGGACGATCGGACGTGGCTCGCACCGTCCGACGCAGTGGGCGACACGGGAGAAGGACAGCCGTCGCCTGACGACACGGCAGAGTTTCGAGCAGGCCGACCGGACAGGTAGAGGAACGTCGATCGCACGGTCAGGCTCTGAGCGCCCGCTGCCGTGGGCAGAGGCTCTTCCGCATGTGACGCCGTACTTCTTCGTCAGCCACGGCAAGGCCGGCCACGTCAGCCTGGTCCAGGACGGCAGCAGATCCGTCCGAGTGGGCGGACAGGAGTTCGGAAGGTACCTGAGCCGCCGGCCGAGCCTGTCGCAGATGCCGCGGGAAACCCCGATCGTGCTGATCGCGTGCCATACAGGTGCCGGCAGTCTCGCCCAGGACGTCGCCAATGAAACGGGACGGACCGTGTTCGCGCCGAACGCGGTGACGACGACGCGTTTGTCCGTGGTCACAGGTCCGCGTGGCGACGAGGGCGAGTGGCGGGCCTTCCACCCGGAGCAGGGGTCGGCGCACCCCGGCGGCACCACGTCGGAGCCGGATGTGGTGGAAGCGCAGGGGGCTTCGTGGTCCGCGCTCGGTGATCAGGGCGAGGAGGGCGACGAGTTCCAGGACGAGGAGGCGTCCTCGGAGACGGAGGGTGATTTCCCGGAGAGCGCGCCCGGGCTCCTGGAGCCGGTCGTGCGGCTGCTGCGTGAGCGTGAGGATCTGCTGGGGCGGCGCGAGCGCTTCGAGGAGGCGTGGGAGGCGGCAGGGGATGTGCGCGGCCCGGGGCAGGCGTCTGCGTCGACCGGTCCTGTGCCGTTCACCCGCCAGAGGGCGGAGGAGGAGCTGACGGTCGTCGACGACCGGCTCGCGGTGGTCGAGGAGCAGCTCGCCGCACTGGGCATCGATCTGCGTGGGCTGGAGTCGGAGCCGTATCTGACCGCGGATGGGCGGCTGGTTGTCCCGGGCGGTGCTCGCCGTCGGCCCGCGGACTCGTCGTCCGACGCGCCTGCCCGTAAGCGTGCTCGTGTGGACCGTTCGCAGGCTCGTCCGCAGGACCCCGAACTGGTTGATCCGCCGCAGGTGCGGGCTCCGTTGCCGGCGTCGAACACGGCGCCGGCGTTCGGGCAGCTCACGTTGCCGAGTCGGCCGTCCGACAACGCAGGGGCGGAAGGCCTGCGTCAGGGCGGGGACGAGAACCTGCTCGATGAGGACGACGACCCGTTGGACGAGGATCAGGACGGAGAGGACGGCGCCCTGGCAGGTGTGGCGCTTCTTGAATCCTCGCCAGCTTTCCAGGCCGCGGTGCGGGCGTACGAAGAGGGTGAGTCGGCAGGATCGTTGGGACAGCGAGAAGCCGCTCTTCAGTGGGGTAATCCCGCTCAGTCCGGCACGCGGGTGCCCTGGGTGAGGGGGCTGGACGAGCCGCAGCTGTCGGCCGAGCAGCGTGCGGAACTGTACGACGGCCTGGGCGGGGTCGCCCCCGCGCCGCCCCTGGGTGTGGTCCACCACTACATCGCGGCCGCCTACCAGGTCGACCTGACGCCGCGGGCCATGCTGCGCCTGCACCAGGAGTTCATCGACCACCATGACCGGATGATCTCCGACCTGATCGAGGAAGTGAAAGGGGAGGGAAACCGGCAGCGGCTGTCGGAGGCGCTGGAGCGCTACCGCGGGAGCGGAACGGTCGGCATGTCCGACGGCGCGCGGACGTCGAGCGAGGAGGGGCAGCCCGGCGACCCGCTCGACGGGTGGCTCGCCGACGCCGCCCACGGGCACATCCGACTTTCCCGGCGGGCATGGAAAGTCCTGGCCGCGATGCACGTGCCGGCCGCCGCACGGTTCTACGTACGGTGGTCCGACAGCCAGTACGCGAGGGCACTCGACGCCTATCGCGAAGCCAACCCCGCCTGGGACGGTTCCCCCCTTCCCCCCGACATGAAGCAGGTGGTCGATGGAAGGAACGTACCTATCGGTCGTCGCTTGCAGCACCTTCGCATGGCCGTCAACCCCGTAGTGAGGCGGAGCCTTCATGAGGCGATGCGCCGGGCGGAGGTCAGCTTGCCCGCCAACCTCCGGGTTGTCGAGGACGGTGCCGCGCTCACAGCAAGACGGTGGACAGACGAACAGTACGCCCGGGCGCTGGACGCGTACCGAGAAGCGCACTCCGACTGGCAAGGGGGGACACTCGCGCAGGGCACAGCGCAGGAAGTCGACGGGGAGTCTGTGCCTGTCGGTCTCCGGCTGAGCCATATCGCCAGTGATCCCAACCCGGTCGTCAAACGGAGCCTTTATGAGGCGATGCGGCGGGCGAGGGTGGACCTACGTGACGACCTCGAGGTCATCGAGGACGCGGAGTCGCCAGAGCGCGTGCAGTGGACGGATGAGCAGTACGCCCGGGCCCTGGACGCGTACCGCGCCGCCCATCCCGGCTGGAAGGGTGGGGCACTGAAGCGCGGAACGGCCCAGAAACTCGAAGGCGAGACGAAGGCCGTGCCGATCGGTAACCGGCTGTACCACCTTCGCAAAGCTGCGAACCCGGCGGTGAAGCGGAGCCTCTATGAGGCGATGCAGCGGGCGGGGGTGGAACTTCCCGCCGGTCTCCGGGTCACCGAGGAGGGAACCAAGCGCGCACGACTGCCCGTCAACCTCCGGGTCACCGAGGACGGGGTCGCACGCAAGAGAATGGTGTGGACGGACGAGCAGTACGCGAGGGCGCTCGACGCCTATCGTGAGGCTCATCCCAAGTGGAACGGGTCACCGATTTCGGTGAACACGAAGCAGGAGGTCGACGGGGCGAAGGTGCCTTTGGGCCGTCGGCTCTACAACATCGCCAACAATCCCAACCCGACCGTGGGCAAGGGCCTTTATGAGGCGCTGGTGCGGGCGAAGGTGCAACTGCCCGTTGGCCTCAGGATCACCGAGCCAGCAAAGCGACTCGATGCGCCTCCGCCTGCTGCGGGTGTCTTGGGTGTGCGTGGGTCTGGTGGGTTTGTGCCGGTGGTTGGTTTGTCGGTGGGGCAGGTGGGTCGGCTTGGTGTGAGGGGTTTGCGGGCGGTTGAGGTGCCTGCGGATGGTGATTGTCTGCCGCATGCGTTGGGGGTGACGGTTCCGGAGGTGTTTGTCAATCCTGCGTCGGGTGTGCTGTATACGCCTGGGGAGATGCGTGGGGTGGGTGCGGATGCGTTGGAGGCTGAGCTTGAGCCGGGTGCGGTGCGGCCGTTGTGGGATCTGGTGGATGTGCTGGCGCAGTACAACCGGGCGTTGGATGTGGCGTTGGAGTCGGTGGCGGCGATGCCGGATGCCGGCGGGCTTTCCGCCGAAGAGCGCACGCAGCTTGTGCACACGTTGACGGATGCGGCGTTGGAGACGGTCACGGCGTCGTGGAGCGATGAGGATCGTCGGCGGTTGGTGGGGAGTCTGCGTACACAGGGTCAGTACGACGATCCGAGTGGGGATGTCGCGCCGGTGCTGCTGGCGCAGGTGTTCGGTCTGTCTTTGACGGTGATTGATCATGACGGGGCGGAGCATCGGGTGGGTCCGGACGAGGGCCGTCCGGTGGTGCTGGTGCGGTTGTCGCGGGAGACCGGTGTTTACGATCACTGGCTGGGAACGGCGCCTGCTGTTGAGGTTCCTGGGGGGGGTGGTGGGCAGGCCGGCGTTGGCCAGGCGGGAGACGTGAGGTCGCGGCGGGGTCGGCGGCTGGTGCGGGATGTGCCGCTGCCGGAGGTGCGGTTGCCCAGAGAGAGCGAGCCGGTGGTGGAGCCTGCCGCTGTGGTGGAGTCTGGGCCGGTGGTGGGGCAGTCGCAGGATGGCGTGGGCGTTCAGGGTTCGTGGGGGGAGCATCCCGGGCTGGGGAGTTTCGAGTCCGGTGTTCCGGGGTCTGTGGTGGGTGTCGATCCGTGGACTGCGCTGGTGGGTGGTTCTGAGACGGGTGGTTTCCCGTTCGGTGACGTCACGTTCGGTGGTTTTGCGTTGACGGATTCCCCGTTCGGGGCGCTGTTGGGTGGTGATCCGCTGCTGGCTGAACTGCCGTTCGGGGGGGCCGGGCCTGCGGGTGGTGGGGATGCTTTCCACGCGGGGCCGGCGTTGACGCTGGGGCAGGAGGTGCAGTTGGCGATGAGGGATTTGCGGGCGGTCCCGGTGCTCGGGCTTGTCGGTGACTCCTTCACGTTTGCTGTGCTGGTGTCGCTTCCTGTGCATGTCGGGCAGGCTCTGGTGGACGCGGGGGTGATCAGTCCGCGGGACGTCCATCGTTTTCTGGCCAACGAGCTGATGTCGGAGTTGACGGCTCCGGAGGTTCGCGGGAGCCGGTTGTGGGACGCGGTGCGTGATGTGATGGCAGCTGAGGGGATGGTGGCGCCGCAGACCGATGAGGAGCGGTGGGCGCTGATCGGTGTGCTGGCTGCCCAGGGTCCGGCCGGTTTCGTGTCGGACGGTGTCGTCGCGGCCCTGCTCGCCCTGGTATTGGATGTGCGGGTGGAGATCCTGGAGGAGGATTCCACCGTTCGCGCTCCGCTGCCCGAACACTGGCCACGCCACACCGTCCTGACGGCACGGGTGAACCGTGACGGCATCACCCACTGGTTCGGGACCCAGCCCGTGTTCCCTGACGGCGCGGAACCCGAGCAGGAGGAGGGTGAGGGTCTGCCGGGCGAGGGCGTGGACGGGCTGGAGCCCGAGAGCGACCCGGAACAGAGCACGTCCTCGCCGGTGATTCCGGCACTCGACGACCCCGCGGAGAGTGAACTGTCGGGGCCTGAGTCGTCGGAGGAGGAAGCGGACGTCCCAGTTCCGGTCACCACCCTGCTCACGGACGCTCCCGGGGGCGCCGGACATGTGATCGGGCGTGACTTCACGCCTGCCGACGAGCGTCCCGGGACGCCTCTGGCGCCCCTGGACATGTGGCACGCCTACAGCTTCGAGTCCAACGGTTCGAGCGGCGACCAGATGTTCGGGATCGTGAGGGACAGGGCGCCCTGGACCGGTTTCTCCGACGCACGACCGTACTTCGTGATTGCGACGGGCACTCCGCGCTCCTTGACCGTGCAGACCGCCGACGGCATCAAGGAGATGCTTCCGGAGGAGTTCGCCGAGTACCTGGCCGACGACCCGGAACTGCAAGAGGCCCCGCTCGACACCGAGATCGTCCTGCTGATGCCGCACACCGGGGCCGACGGGCTGGAACTGCCGCGTCTGGTGTCCAGGGAGACCGGACTTCCGGTGTGGTCCCCCACCGCGACACTGGAGCTGCTTGAGTCGCCCGACGGCCGGGCCACCTTGATCACCCGGGGGACGTTCAGCAGCGCGGAGCCGGTCGGGGAGTGGGTCCGCAGCCTGCCCGGAGATCTCGATGCTCCAGCCCGCGAGGAAGGAACCACTTCCACCGGGCCCGGACAGGTGCGCACCCTTGACGGAGAAGCGATCTTCGACTGGGAACTGACCCACTACCCCATCGTCGACGAGCACCACCGGACGATCGGTCGCAGTGCGCACAAACCGACGGGCTGGGCGACGCGGGAGAAGAACGCACGTCTCCTGACGACCCGGCAGACGTTCATGCGAGCTGTCGGCCAGGGCAACCACCTGTCGAGACCACAGCGCGGTACCGAGCGCCCGCTGCCCTGGACGACCGACCTTCCCGGTGTGCGGCCGTACTTCTTCAACGGCCACGGCAAACCCGACCACGTCACCCTGGTGCAGGACGGCAGCAGGACCGTCCACGTGGGCGGCCGGCAGCTTGGCGGGTACCTCAGCCGTCGGCCGAGCCTGTCGCAGATGCCGCAGCACGTCCCGGTCGTGCTGGTCTCCTGTCACACGGGTGCCGGGAGCGTGGCCCAGGAGGTCGCCAACGAGTTGCAACGAACGGTGTACGCGCCCAACGCGGTGACAAATCTGCGCCTCCACGTCGTCACCGGCCCGAACGGTGACGAGGGTGAGTGGCTGGCCTTCCACCCGCAACCGCCGTCGGCCCACCCCGGCAACGGTGCTGTTACCGACCCCCGGCTCGCCGGCGGGCCGTCCAAGGCCGAGACGGTGGCGGACGCCGAGAGCGCGTCGTTGTCCGAGGCGGAGACGGTGGCGGACGCCGAGAGCGCGTCGTTGTCCGAGGCCGCCGACGTTCCGGTGGACAGTACGTCCTCGTCTGTGAATCCGCGACGCGGCGACACGTCGCACCCGGAAGGCTCGCTGCTCTCCGTGGCGACCAACCCCCAGTACGGCGCAACCGCCACCGAGACCGGGGTCCGGCAATCGCCCACCGCCGTGTCGGGGCCGGAACTCGTGCGGCAGACCCCCATGCCGGTGGCCGAGGGCCACCCTGCCGCAGGAGAAACAGAGGGAATCGCTCCCGACCAGCAATCAGAGGGACCGTCCGGAGAAATACCCATATCCGGACGAGGGCTGCGCGAGCTCATGGGAGGAGACCAGATTCCGGATTACTGGGGAGATCTGGAATGGACCCAGCGGGCTCCCGGCATGTTCGTTGCCGATCTCCCCGAGGAGCACATTGTATTCGGAGCCATCAAGCGGTATGCGGAAGAATCTCAGAAGCTGGACCCGTACGTCTCGCCTGCGAAAGAGCGCACACGCATGGCGGCGATCAGCAGGAAACTTGAGGACCTCGGTCTGAGCGAAACTTTCCGGACACAGTTGTCCATGCGGCTGAAGGAGGGCAAGAAAGGGGGACCCACCCCGCCCCGATCGCGAAGCATGGACATCGTCCGGATAGAGGTGGTGGCCAACAGGGAACTGTGGTCGGCGTACTCCACGAACAAGAAGCTGATTCAGCAGTCCTTCCTCAGAAAGGTTCTCGGCGGCTTCGAGTTCCGGGACCCGAGCGACGCCATCAGATGGTCGCTCAAACGCCGCCCCGATCTGTTCGGCGTCGCTGCCATCGCCGAGGAAACCGACAGGACGGAGGGAAGTGCCGCGATCCCTCAGGAGGCGGCCGAGGCCTTCCTTTTCCACGGCACATCCTCAGAAACTATCGACAAGATACGCATCGGCGGATTCAGGCCGGATGCCTCGGCGAACAAGGGGACGCCGGAGAAACCGATGTACGGACCACTGGGGCAAGGCGTCTACAATGCGGACTCGGCGTCCAAGACGCAGACGTACGCCATTTGCCCCGCCTGTCTGGACTACGACTGCCTGGATCCTTCGCATCCGCCGAAGCAGATGCTTCTCAACCGGTCGCTGATCGGAGTCCCAAAATTTGCCCATTTGTACAAGTCGCGGCGCAGTGAGGACCACAAGTTCCTCCATGCGGGACGCACCTCGGTGGTCAGCCAGAGTATAAAGAAGAATCCTCACCTCCTTGGTGTCACGGGCACCAATGAGTTTTTGATAAGGGATTCCTCTTTGCTCTATCCGGAATTTCGTATCTTCTATCGCGCTCTTCCGGAGGGGGTTTCGGCGGAAGACGCTTCAGGGGTCGGTGTCTCCGAAGTGCCGAGGCCTGTGCCGTGGTCGGACGGCCGGGGAGTGCAACTCGACGCCGAGGCGAACGCGGCGGTCGAAAAAATCTACAGACGGGCCGCCGCCGAAGAAAAATTTGTCACTGCCGTTGTGCGCTCGACGGCTTCCGCGATACCGAACGCCACACTTCGGGGGCTGGAGTTCAGCCTGAAATCGGAGGAGTCGCTCAAGCGGAAGTTCGCCACTCTTCTGCGCAACCGGCAGAACATTGCGGTCAATGAGGGTCTGGGCAAGCTGAACGATATCCTGCGGTACACGCTGGAGATTCCCACCCCTGATTATTCTCAGGGCGTGGACGCGGCCGTAAAGCGTTTCAAGCGCCGGGACTTCTCCTTCGTCTACTACAAGAACACATGGGGCGCCTCGGGATACCAGGGGATCAACATCACCTGGCGGGAACCTTCCGGCCTCCTGATCGAAACGCAGTTCCACACACCGGAGAGCTTCAGGGCCAAGATGGAAGGACACGCACTCTACGAGCAACAGCGCCACCCCGGTCTGGCCGCGGACGAAGTAACTTCCCTCGTGAACCAGCAGAAGGAGATATTCGCCGGAGTACCGGTGCCCCCGGGTGCGACAGGGCTGCACCAATGGGTGCGGTATGGCCTGACCCTGGAAAACGCCGCGCGCAAGATCCGGTTGCCCAGGTCAGAGGCTCGGCCTGGGGATCGCGGCGGAGCCGCCGTCGGGCAGTCGTCCCACCCCCGGAGCACGGTCGGTCCCGGACCCTCGACGGCTGTCAGGGCGTCCGGGGCCGAGGCCCTGCCGGAGGAGGTCGGGCGGCAGGAGGTCCCGGGAGACCAGCCCCGGCATGACGACGCGATACTGGCAGGGCGCCGACGTTACATGGCTGAGGTGGAGGCGCTCGCGCAGCGTGCGGCGGAGATGGAGGCCGTCGGCGCGAGCCCTGAGGACATCGCCCGGACCCTGCACGCTCAGCGGCGCGCGATCGGTGTCAGGTACAAGAATCTGACCCCGGAGCACCTTCGGGAGCAGATCTACGAGCGCAACCGGGCCAAGTACGGTGACGAGCTGGGGCCCGGCATCGAGTGGCTGCGCGGGCGCGGGAAGACCTGGGCGCAGATCATCGAGAGCGCCACGCGTACCGGCGGGCAGGACCTCGGATTGGGGAAGAAAGACGTATGATCGTACACTCGTTCGACCGGGAGGGTGAGACCGCCCTGTTCGACCCGGAGACCGGTCGGCTGTCGGCCGTGGCTCCCGGAACCCGGCCGGACCCCGGCGCTCCCGTTCTCGGGCACTTCGGAGCGCTCGCGGGCCGCCTGGTGGTGCTCTGCCGTGCCGGGAAGACCCTTCGGCTCCGGGTCGGGGACACCGATGTCCCCGTCGGCCCGGGCTTCCTCGTCAGACACCGGCGGACCGGGGACGTCTGCGAGCTGAGCGTGGTGGACGAGGCCACGAATCGGTCCGTGGTGGACGTCCGGTACCCGGCGCCCGCGGATCTCGCCGGCGGTGAGTTCGACCCGACTCCGTTCGCCGACGACGAGGATTTCGACCTGGGCCTCTTCGTGGCCAACGTGGCGGGCGATCCGGACCGCAGGAACATCATCTACACCTGAGCAGCCGAGCGTCACTCCCGGAATCGACCGGCGATCCGGGTCACAGCACAGGAGAACAGACATGAGCAACGAGACCGTGACCGCGCCCGCGGTGTCCCGAACGGTGACCGCCCCGATCGTCGGCGGGCCCGGCGGCGCGGGCGTACTGGCCGGGCAGGAGGGGTTCCCCGAGGTACCGGACGACATCCGTGAGGTGGCCAGGCTCGCTCCCGACCACTGGGTGGGCATGCTCGACCCCGGATGGGCCGGCGAGGGCACCCCGCCGCGGTGGGCCGTGGTGGGGGAGTGGCGCTCCGGCCTGGACGGCGAGGTCGAGGAGTGGCGGGAGAACGAGGAGCACCGGCCTTCGCCGACGGCGCTGGGCTGGCCCGCTCCTTCCGACGAGGTGGACGAGGCGATCCAGTTGGCCATCACCGGGTACGGTCCCGGTGAGGCCGTGACGCGGACGTTCGCGGTCGCGGAGGTGGCGGTGCTGACCGATCCGCGGGGCGCGCCGGTGGTCGCCACCACGCCGGACGGCATCCCGGTCATACCGGTCTTCACGCACGCCGAGCAGCTCGCCGCCGCTGGGCGGCTGGCCTACCGGGTCCAGCCGGTCAGGGAACTGGTCGCGGAACTCGCTCCGGAAGAGCGGCTGATGGTCAACCCGACCGGTGTGGCCAGCGTCCTGCTGGAGACCGACGCCCTGCTGCGGGCGATCGCCGAGCGGACTGAGGAGTCGGCGGCGGACTGACGAGGCGGTTCCGGAGGCGTCGGCCTCCGGCTGCCTGCGGACTCGGGCCCGGATCCGAGCCTCCGCGCGTTCGCGTCCCACCCGGCCGGGTTCCGTCCGGCCGCCCGGCTGGGCGCCGAGCTTCCGGCGATCGCCTCTGACCGGGCCGGGGTCTGTCCGGCCATCCGGCCCGGAGCTGCACCCCCGGCGGCTCCGTCCGATCCGGCTGGCTCCCTCCGACCGCCCGGCGGGCGGTCCGCCTCCGGCCCGGGACCGGAGGCGCCCGGTCCGGACCGCCCCCACGGCTCCCGCCCGCTCACGGCGGGGCGACGCGCGTGAAGTCCTCGCGCATCGTGCGAGCGGTCCTGCGCACCTCGCGCAGCACGGTCGCCACCGCCGGTACGCCGGCCATGTCCGGCCACAGCAGCGCGTACGTGTGCCGCAACGGCCAGTCCCGCAGCGGGCGGTGGACCAGGGGGGGCACCACGTGCGCGTACAGGGCCAGCTCGTTCATCATGCTGACGCCGAGTCCCGCGGCCACCAGGGACTGGATGACGAGCAGGTCGTCGGCGGTGGCGGTGATGCGCGGCTGGAAGCCCAGATTGGTGCAGGCTGCCAGGAACCTGTCCCGGATGGTCTCCATCACCCAGTCGTGGTGAGCGAGTTCGCTCAGATCGATGGTGGTGCGGCCGGCCATCGGATGGTCGTCGCGCATCAGGACGCAACGGCGGTCGGTCATCAACGGCACCCGCAGCATGGCCGCTTCGCCCTCGGGGAGGTCCTCGTTCTCCCAGTTGCACAGCAGCCCCAGATCCGCCTCGCCGGTCCTGATCAGGTGGCGCGCCTCGACCGGCTCGGCCTGGGTCAGGGTGATGTGCACGTGCGGGGCGGAGCGCCGCAGCCGCGCCAGCACCTCGGGCACGATCGTCACGCAACTGCTCTGGAAGGCCACCATGCGCACCAGGCCGCCACCACGCGCCACGACCGAGGAGACCTCCTGGTCCGCGGCGCGCAGCACCGAGAAGATGGCGTCCGCGTGGCGGACCAGCGTGTGGCCGGTCTCGGTCAGTTGCAGGCCGCGCCCGACCCGGACCACCAACGGCACGCCCACCGACTGCTGGAGACGGCGCATCTGGTAGCTCACCGCGGGCTGCGAGTAGCCCAGCGAGGCCGCGGCGGCCGTGTAGGAGCCGGTCCGAGCGACCTCGGCCAAGACCTGCAGCTGATGAACATCCAACATATCCTTGAGGATAGAAGGATTTTATGAGTCCGCAAAAAAATCCTCGTTGGACGGAGGTAGCCGGATTTCGATCCAATAGGCGCCAGCACAGGGAACCGCTCGACCTCGTCGCCCGCAGGAGTTCGTGTGACCAGTACCACTGAGACCGGCGTGAACGCACGCCCCGGCAACGGCGCCGATCGGCAACCACTCGTACGTATCAGCGATGTCAACAAGCACTTCGGTGACGCCCAGGTCCTGCACGACGTGTGCCTGGACGTCCATGCCGGAGAGGTGGTCGTGATCATCGGGCCGTCCGGGTCGGGCAAGTCCACGCTCTGCCGGTGTGTCAACCGCCTGGAGACGATCACCTCCGGCACCATCACCGTCGACGGCCAACCGCTGCCGGCCGAAGGACGGGAACTGGCGCGGCTACGAGCCGAGGCAGGGATGGTCTTCCAGTCGTTCAACCTCTTCCCCCACCTGACCGTGCTGCAGAACGTCGCCCTCGGCCCGGTCAAGGTGCGGGGAGTGCCGCGGGCCGACGCCCGTGAGCGCGGACGGCAGTTGCTCGCCCGTGTCGGCCTGGCGGACAAGGCGGACGCCTACCCGGCGCAGCTCTCCGGTGGCCAGCAGCAGCGCGTGGCCATCGCGCGGGCCCTGGCGATGGACCCGAAGGTGCTGCTGTTCGACGAGCCCACCTCGGCGCTCGACCCGGAGATGATCCAGGAAGTGCTGGACGTCCTGGTCGAGTTGGCGGCCGACGGCATGACCATGATCGTCGTGACGCACGAGATGGGCTTCGCACGCCAGGCAGCCGACCGCGTCGTGTTCATGGACGCGGGCCGGATCGTGGAGACGGCCCCTCCGGCCGACTTCTTCGCTGGCCCCAGGAACGAGCGTGCCGCGGACTTCCTGTCCAAAGTGCTCCACCACTGACTCCCCCTGGCCGGTCCGGGGCCCCACCGTCGCGCACTCAGGAAGCGCCGGCGGACGGCCCTTCGGCCGAGCCGGGCGGGCGGGCCGGGTTCCGAAGGGGGGCGCCACCCCCTTCGGAACCCACGTCCCGACACCACCGCGCGGGCGGCCCGCACCCCTGGCCGCACCCGCGTGTCACCCGCACCCGCGTGTCACCCGCACCCGTGCGGTCACCCGCACGTACTTCTCGCCCGCACCCCGCGTGGTCACCCGTGCGCTCCCTTCGTGGCGCCCCGGTCCGACCCGCACCCACCACGCTGCCTCCGCACGGCCGTACCCCCTGGCGCACTGTCGCGCCCCCTCCCTCGCGCAACGTCGCGCCCCCCGGAACTCCAGTCCTCGCAGGAGAAGTCATGACCCGCACCACCCCGCCGCGCACTTCCGCCGTCAGACGCCGCTACCTGGCCGCCGTCACGCTCGTCGCTGCCGCGGCACTCACCAGCGCCTGCTCCGGAAGCTCGTCGCCCTCCGCGGAGGTGCCGGGCGCGCCCGTCAAGTCCGGCGCGGCCACCGGCGGCGCCGCGGCCATCGAACAGCTCATCGCCGCCGAGCAGCCCGCGGACGCCTCGCTGATGCCGGCCGGGTCCACGGCCGCCAAGATCAAGGAGCGCGGCAAGCTCCTCGTCGGCGGCACGCAGACGGCGGCCCTGTTCTCCCTGCTGGACCCGACCACCGGCAAGGTCACCGGCTTCGACGCGGCGCTCTCCCAGTTGCTGGCGAAGTACATCACCGGGAAGCCCGACACCCAGCTCGTACAGGTCACCGCGGCGACCCGCGAGGCGCTGCTGAAGAACCACTCGGTGGACGCCGTGTTCGCGACCTACACCATCACCCCCGAGCGCGCGAAGATCGTCAACTTCGCCGGCCCGTACTTCCTGGACGGTCTGGCGGTCCAGGTCAAGAAGGACAACAGCGACATCACCTCGGTGAAGGACCTCGCGGGCAAGACAGTGGTCACCCAGTCCGCGTCCACCGCGGCCACGGCCGTCAAGGCCGCCGTGCCCACCGCGAAAATCCAGCTCTTCGACACCAACATCGAGTGCCTGCAGGCCCTCAAGCAGGGGCGGGCCGACGCCTACGTCCTCGACCAGAGCCTGCTGGCGGGCAACGCCTCGAAAAACCCCGAGGTGAAGGTGCTGCCCGGCACGTTCAGCCAGGAGCCGTACGGTATCGGACTGCCCATCGACCGGCCGGACTTCAAGAAGTTCGTCAACGACTGGCTGGCGAAGATCGAGGCCGACGGCACCTGGGCCAAGGTGTGGCAGGCCACCCTCGGCACCCAGGTGCCCGGCGCGGTCCCCGCACCGCCGAAGATCGGCTGACCGCCGATGGGCGTCGTCGCCTCGCACCTCGGAGTGTTCGGCAAGGGCTTCCTGGTCTCGCTGGAGATCAGCGGCTGCACGTTCCTGCTGGCCGGACTCCTCGGGCTGCTGCTGGCCGTGTGCCGGATCAGCCCGGTGGTCCCGCTGCGCCTGTTCGGTCGGCTGTACGTCTCCGCCGTGCGCAGTGTGCCGCTGCTGGTCCTGCTCATCCTGTTCGTCTTCGGGCTGCCGGAAGTCGGCCTGGTCTACTCGCTGTTCTGGACCGTGGTGACGGCCATGGGCCTGTACTGGGCCGCGTTCTTCAGCGAGGCCATCAGGTCCGGCATCCGCGCGGTCCCCAGAGGGCAGATCGAGGCGGGCCGGGCGCTGGGCCTGACCTTCGGGCAGGTGCTGCGGCTGATCGTGCTCCCGCAAGCGGTGCGGTGCATCATCCAGCCGCTGGCCTCCCTGCTGATCGCGGTGACGCTCAACTCCTCGCTGGCCGCCGCGGTCGGCGTCACCCAGGAACTGACCGGGCAGACGCAACTGCTCGACCAGCAGTACGCGCAACCGCTGTTCACCTTCGGCGCCGCCGCCGCGTGCTACGTCGCCTTCACGCTGGCGATCGGGCGGTTGGCGGCGGCGCTGGAAAGGAGACTGGTGGTGCTGCGATGAAGCCCCTGGGAAAGTCAGCCGCGAACACCGCTGTCACCGCGGACGCCCCCGGTAACGCGGCCGTCACTGTCACCGCGGACGCC
>NZ_DATDBG010000131.1:0-30482 GCF_036524955.1 Streptomyces sp. | reverse complement strand
AGCGGTCGCGCCGGGCCCGCGGGCCGACGTCCGCTCACCCCTGTGCCGGTGGCCGGGGCATCCCGTGCTCCCGGTACCGGCATTCGTGCGCGCACACACCCGTAACGCACAGCGCGCCTCGCGCACCCGCACCGGGGGTACGGGGCGGCCGAAGCAGCCCGCGGACCCACCGTCGGCGCGCACCGGACCGTACCCGGCGGCAGGCGCAAACGCCGGTGCCCCCTGCCCCGCGGCGCGCGGGGTCGGGGGCACCGCTCCGGGCGGCGGTCAGGCCGGCGTCGGGCTGCCGTCGCCCAGCAGTTCGGTGAGGAGCGTCCCGACGACGCGGACGCCGTCGCGGGTCAGGACCGACTCGGCGTGGAACTGTGTCGACGCGAAGTGCGGGCCGCGCAGGCCGTGCACCTCACCGGTGACGGGGTCCCGGCTGATCTCGACCACACCCACCCCGGAGACGTCCGCCTTGTCGTGGGCGGAGCGCGCGGCAAAGGTGTTGTAAAAACCAACGTTCTCCTTCGAGCCGAAGAAGTCGATCTCCCGCTGGACCCCCTGGTCGGGCTCCGCCCGGCGCACCACCTCCAGGCCCAGCACGCAGGAGAGGACCTGGTGGCTCAGGCAGACCGCCAGGAAGGGCCGCCGCCCGTCGAGCAACCGCCGTACCGCGGACCGCAGATGCGCGATCTTGGGATGGCCGGTCTCGCGCGGATCGCCGGGGCCGGGGCCCAGCACGACCAGGTCGTACCCGTCGCTGGTGTACGGCTGGTCGAAGCGGCGGACGGTCACTTCCAGGCCGAGCGAGCGCAGTTGGTGCCCGATCATCGCGGTGAACGTGTCCTCCGCGTCCACCACGAGGACCCGGCGCCCGTCCAGCAGCGGGTGCCGGGCGGCCCGCTCCTCGTGGGGGGCGAGCCAGAACGCGGCGAGGCGTTCGTTGCGCCGTTCGAGGGCCGAGCGCACGCCGGGGTGGTCCCCGAGCCGGGGCCCGCCCCCGCGCAGGGCGGCCAGCAGCCCGCCGGCCTTCGCCTCCGTCTCGGCGACCTCCGAGGCCGGGTCGGAGTGGCGGACCAGCGTCGCCCCGGCCCCGATCCGCATCCGCCCGGCGGCGTCGATGTCGGCGGTGCGGATGAGGATCGCCGAGTCCAGGCTGCGCCGGCCGTGCTCGTCCCAGCCGATGAGGGCGGCCACCCCGCTGTAGTAGCCCCGGCCCTGCGGCTCGTAGCGGCTGATGACCCGGCCGGCGCTCTCCACGGGGCTGCCGGTGACCGTGGGGGCGAACAGCGTCTCGCGCAGGATGTCACGCGGATCGCGGTCGCTGCGGCCCACGATGAAGTACTCCGTGTGCGCCAGGCGGGCCATCTCCTTCAGGTACGGGCCCACGACGCGCCCGCCGGACTCGCAGACGCGGGCCATCGTCTTCAGTTCCTCGTCGAGCACCATGTACAGCTCCTCGGCCTCCTTGACGTCGGCGAGGAACCGCAGGACGTCCGGCACGGTGGGTCCGGACCGCGGATAGCGGAAGGTGCCGCTGACCGGGTTCATCACGGCCTGCCCGCCGTGCACGCTGATGTGGCGCTCCGGCGTCGCGCCGACCAGGGTGCGAGTGCCGGTGTGCACGACGAACGTCCAGTAGGCGCCGCTCTCCTGCTCCACCAGCCGGCGGAAGAAGGTGAGCGCGCCGGCCGGCCCGAAGTCCTCCAGTTCGGCGACGTAGGAGCGCTTGATGACGAAGTTGGCGCCCTCCCCCGTGCCGATCTCGTTCTCGACGATGCGGCGCACCGTGGCGGCGTAGGCCTCGTCGTCGAGGTCGAAACGGCCCGGTGACATGCGGATCGGGGTGTCGGGGATCCGGGCCGCCACCTCGGCCAGCGGTACGGCCGCCTGGTCGGTCACCACCAGCGCCAGCAGCGGCGTGCCGTCGTCCACGGCGGCCAGTCCGCGCTCGCTCAGCTGGCGGTACGGGACGAGCACCAGCGCCTCGTGACGGGCCCGCCCGGCGACGGCGGGACGCTCGGACAGCGGCACCTCGGCGAGGCGGGACAGCTCGGTGATGTCGCCGACGAGCACGTCCACGGTGCCCTGCCCCTGCCGCGCGGGGCGGTGCAGGAGGGCGAACGCCGGCGCGTCGCCGGTGAGCACCCGCTCCAGGGGGTCGGGGCTCATCCCAGCACCTCCTTGGTGGCCAGGACCACGCCGCAGCGTGCGGCCACGTAGGACAGGGCGGCCAGATGATCGCGCTCGGTGAAGTCGGCGACCGCGTCCCCGGCCAGGAACGGCTGGATGTCGTGGGAGTACGCGTCCACGCAGGTCGTCTGGATCCCGATGCTGGCGTAGACGCCGCAGACCACCAGCTGGTCACGGCCGGACTCGCGGATCCGCTCCAGCAGCCCGGTGCGGAAGAACGCGCTGTACCTCCATTTGGTGAACACCCAGTCGCCCGGGCGCGGCCGGATGGCGTCGGGGACCGCCTGGTCGGCCGGCGTCACGCGCATACCGGGCCCCCAGAAGTCCGCGAGCAGGCCGCGGTCCTGCTCGGTCATGTCACCCGGCTGCGCGGTGTAGGCCACCGGCACCCCCGAGTCGGCACTCCACCGCCGCAGCAGGGCGATGTTGCGCTGGATCAGGACGCGGAGCTCCATGGGCAGAGGGCGCAGGAAGTACTCCTGCGCGTCGTGGACGAGGAGGACCGCGCGGCGCGGATCCAGCCGCCAGCGGGCCGTGCTGTGCGGCAGCGCGCCCGGCTGCGGCAGCGGGTAGGGGGCGATGGTCGGTATACCTGCCATGGGGCGGTCCTTCCGGGAGTTCTCGATGACGGCGGACGGGCGGCTGGGGCGTGGGGGACGTGCCGCGTCGTCAGCCCGCGGACGGACGCGACGCCTCCCGCACGCCCCGTGCGGGGCGGACCGGACGGTCTCCGGCGCGCCCCGGGGCCGTCCGGCCCAGGGCGCCAGGGCCGGTCTGACATCTGACACATGGCGCCGTCGGCCCACGGGGGGCTCGCGGTGTCCGGTGCGTGCCATCGCACGGCGGAGGGCCGTCCTCGTAGCGGGCGTACTGGGCCTGCTCCGACGGTCCCGACAACGCGGCGAGCGTGCGTACCGGGCGCCGCAGGGCAGGCGCTGTGTGCCGGACAGGCCCTAGGCGCCCAGGCCGGCTCCGCCGTCGACGGTGAGGTCGTGCAGGGTGATGTGGCCCGCGTTGTCGGACAGCAGGAAGACGACGGCCTCCGCGACGTCTTCGGGGGTCGCGAGCTTGCCCAGCGGAATGCCCACCCGGTACGCCTCCGGCCGGCCTTCCAGGGTGGCCCTGCGGTCGCTCTCGTCGCGCCACATGGAGTGCAGGATGGCGGTGTCGGTGGAACCCGGGGCGACGACGTTGCAGCGGATGCCGTACCTGGCCACCTCCAGCCCCAGGCTCTTGGTGAACATGGTCGTCGCCGCCTTGGACGCCGCGTAGGCGGCCATCCCCGCCCGGGGCGTGGACGCGGCGTTCGACGACACGGTCACCATGGCGCCGCAGCGGCGCGCCACCATGCGGTCCACGACCGCGCGGGACACATGGAAGACGCCGTTGACGTTGACGGCGAACGTGTCGCGCCAGTCCTCGTCGCTGTAGCCGCGCACCTCACCCAGGCGCAGCACTCCCGCCGCGTTGACCAGCAACGACACCGGGCCCAGCCGCTCCTCCACGTCGTCGACCGCCTGGTCGACAAGGCGGCTGTCGCTGACGTCGGCGGGGACCGCGACGACGGACAGCCCCTTGTCGGTCATCTGCCGCACGGCCTGCTCCAGCCGTCCGGCGTCCCGGTCGACGGCGGCGACCACGACGCCGCGCTCCGCGAGCAGCCTGGCCACGGCACCACCGATGCCTCCGGCGGCGCCGGTGACCAGCGCAATCCTTCCTTCCATCGCACAGCCTCCTCTGGGGGTCTCAGGCCGCCCGCCACGCCTGCAGGACATCCATCAACTGGCGGACGTTGAGCCGTGGATCGCAGAAACTCGTGTACTTGTCGCTGACCCGGCCGATCTCGGACGCGTCCTGCACGCATTCGGTCACCCGGTCCGGCGTGGTCTCCAGGTGGAGACCGCCGGGCGTGCCGCCGGCCTCCTCCACGGCCCGCAGGAAACCCTCGACCTCCCGGACGACCGTGGTCACGAACCGCGTCTTGAAGCCGTCGGGCGTCTGCACCGTGTTGCCGTGCATCGGATCGGTGAGCCAGATGACGGGATGGCCCGCGGCGCGGACCGCTCGCACCAGCGCGGGCAGCCGCTCGGTCACGGTGTCGGCGCCCATGCGGGCGATCAGGGTGAGTCGGCCGGGCTCGCGCCGGGGGTCCAGCCGACCGCACAGCTCGGTCAGTTCCGCGGGGGTCATCGACGGGCCGACCTTGCAGCCCACCGGGTTGGAGACCTGGGACAGCAAGGCCACGTGGGCGCCTTCGACGTGCCGGGTGCGCTCGCCGATCCACGGCCAGTGCGTCGAGGTCAGCAGCAGGCCGCCCTCGCCGTCGGGGCGCACCATCGGCTCCTCGTAGTCGAGCAGCAGCGCCTCGTGGCTGGTCCACACCTCCGGCACGGCGACCGGCGGGCAGCCGGAGTCCAGCCATCCCAGATGGGCCATGGCGGACCGGGCGGCGCTGTGACAGGCCAGCAGGCGCCCCGGGTCGGGGCGCCTGAGGTGCGGGTCCGGCTCGGGGCTGTTGACCATGTGGCCGCGGTAGACGGGCAGTTCCCGACCGCCGACCCGCTCGGTGGGCCGGGAACGCGGTTTGCCGAACTGGCCGGCGATGCGGCCGGCCCGTACCACCGGCAGGCCGCTGGTACGGCGGATGGTGCGGGCGGCCATGTCCAGCAGTTCGGCCTTGCGCGCGACGTATCCGGGTGTGCACTCGGCGGGGTCCTCGGCACAGTCGCCGCACTGCACGACCTGCGCGCCGCCCATGGCGACCGTGGCCAGCAGGCCGCTGAGGCGCCGTACGTCGCGGACCGTGGTGAGCGGCGGGCACGCCGCCAGTTCGGCACGGACCTTGGCCATCTCGTGGGGATCGCCCCACTCCGGCTGCTGAACCGCCGGGCGTGACCGCACGATATCCCGCAGGGCTTCTTCCACTGGCACTGACGACTCCTGTGGTGGGGTTCGGCGAGAACGGAAGGGTGGGACGAACCCGCGGCCGAACCGTCGGGTTCCGTGCCGAATTCCTGTGACGTCCGCTCAAGCCCGCTGGCCGGCTGCGTGACGGGGCACGGTCCTGACGGGGCGGGACGGCTGGCCGGGGCGGCAGCCCCCTCGATTCCCCGTCCACGAGCCGACAGCGGCTCGCAGGACGGCCCCGCCGCTCGGTCCCGGCAGTCAACCGGACTCTCACGGATCATGTTCGGACGACCGGGAGCCGGAGACAACACACTTCGTGGTACTTCGTCAGGTGGACCGGTGTCCCACCTGCCATACACGTCGCTTTCGGCTCGTACCTGACATTCTCGTGGCCCGTTGGTGAAGCGGTACCGAGCCCTAATTAGGCTGGTTGGCGGAACCGTCAGTACGCACAGGGCCGGGGATGAGAGGGGGCCACCATGGCCGAACATCCCGGCGCGCCGGCTGCCGCCGCGCCTTTGGAGCAGTTGACCGCCGAAGGGGTCTCGCTGTGGCTGCAGGGCGTGCACTGCGGCGAGACCCGCACCCAGTGGTTCCGGACGCTGACAGCCGTGGATCTCCTGCGCGGCGCGGTGTTCGCGCCCTCGGCGCTGGCGCGGGCGCTGGAGTCCGGTGAGTACCAGCCCCAGCTGGCCCGGCTCGCCGACGGGAAGATGTCGGACATCGCGGCGGGCTGGGTGGTGTGCGTGCAGGACCTGCGTACCGCCTGCGACGCGCTGCTGCGCCAGCACACGGCCACGGACGGGTGGGACGGGCTGGTCTCGGGCGGGCTGGACTGGCCGGCGGACGGCGATCCGGCGTCGCTGTTCGCCGAGGCCGTGGACCTGTCCCGCGCGGTGGCCCGCCCCAACCTGCTGGTGCAGCTGCCGGCCACCGCCAGGGGACTGGTCGCGGCCAGGGACTGCTTCGCCCAGGGCATCGGCGTGCACGTGGTGGGCGTGGCGGGCGTGGAGCGCTACCACAGCGTCCTGGACGCGTACTTCTCGGGGCTGGAGCGGGCCCGGGCCGTGGGCCTGCGCCTGGCCTCGATCGCCTCGGTCGCCTCGGTGCCGGTCGGCGAGGTCGACGTGGCGGTCGACGCACGGCTGCCCGACACCGCGGAGGGCCGGGCGCTGCGGGGTGCGGCGGGGGTGTCCACCGCGCGGCTGCTGTACGCGGCGAACGAGGAGCGGCTGGGCAGTGGGCGCTGGCGCGTGCTGCGGGCTGCGGGCGCCCGCCCGCAGCGGCTGATGTGGACCGCTCTGGACGCTCCCGACGCCGCCTCCCCCCATACCCGCTACGTCGACGGCCTCGTCTCGTGGGGCACGGTCCAGGCCATGCCCCCGCCCCTGCTGCGCCTGGCCGCCCGGGACGCCCGGCCGCGCGGCGAGGCGCTGCTCGGCCGCACCGACGACGCCCTGTCGGTCGTGGGGAGCCTGGCGCGGCTGGGGGTTGCCTACGACGACGTGGTGCGGCTGGTGGAGGAGCAGGACATCACCCGTTCCGCCGAGGGCTGGCGCGTGCTGCTGTCGGTGATGGCCCACCGGCTGAGGACCGCGTCCGGCTCCGGCCCGGCCCAGACGCCGCCGGGCGACGCGGCGCCGAACAGGTAGCCGAAGGGCACCGCCTTGACGGCGGTCTCCTGGAACTCCTCCTCGGGGTCCGACAGGGCGGTGACCGCGCCGCCGACCCCGTAGCGGACGAGTCCGGGGGTGACGACGGCCGTGCGGATCACCACGCTCAGGTCCACCGCTCCGGTCAGGGAGAAGTACCCCAGCGCGCCGGAGTAGAGGCCGCGCGGGCCGCCCTCCAGATCGTCCAGGATCGCCATGGTCCGCTCCTTGGGCGCTCCGGTCATCGACCCGGGCGGGAACGCCGCCCTTACGCAGTCGACGGCCGTGCGTTCGGGGCGCAGGCGGGCGCGGACGGTGCTGACCATCTGGTGGGCGCGGGCATAGGTCTCCACCCGCAGGATGTCGTGTGCCTCGACCGACCCGGCCGTGGCGCAGCGGCCGAGGTCGTGCCGCATCAGGTCCACGATCATCAGGTTTTCGGCCCGGTCCTTCTCGCTGGCACCGAGTTCGCGGGCCAGCTCCCGGTCCTCCTGTTCGGTCCGGCTGCGCGGCCGGGTCCCCTTGATGGGCCGTGACTCGGCGACGCCCTGGCGGTCCACCCGCACGAAGCGCTCCGGCGAGGTGCTGAGCACCGACAGGCTCCCCATCCGCAGCAGCGCGCCGAACGGTGCGGGACACGCGCGGCGCAGCGTCCGGTAGGACTGCCAGACGTCGAGGTCGGCCCGGACGTGCAGCATGTTGGTCAGGCACGTCTCGTACGTCTCGCCGGCCGCGATCAGGTCCTGGCACCGCGCCACGAGTCCGAGGTAGCCCTCGTGCCCGTGGCGGGCGTGGACCCGCGTACCGGCCGGCCGCCGGGCGGGCGGCGCCTG
The DNA here is from genome assembly GCF_036524955.1 of Streptomyces sp. Lineage (GTDB taxonomy): Bacteria > Actinomycetota > Actinomycetes > Streptomycetales > Streptomycetaceae > Actinacidiphila. The sequence goes on along the minus strand of NZ_DATDBG010000131.1, from coordinate 22,912 downwards.
GCAGGCGCCTGGCAGGCCGGCCAGGTCACGGGCCGCGCCCTCCAGCCAGGCGCGGGCCCGGTGCTCGCGGCCGTCCTCGGCCAGTGCCAGCAGGTACCCGGTGCTCGTGGCATGGTCGACGACCAGTCCCCGGTCGCTGAAGACGAGCGCGGCGTCCGGGTCGGACGAGCGGTGCGCGCGTCCCCCTCCGCATTCGGCCTTCAGCTCGTAGCCCAGGCAGCCGACCCAGCCGAGCGCGAAGTCGCAGGGCAGGGCGGGGATGTCGGTGACGATCCCGCGCAGGTCCTGGTCCAGCCAGTCGAGGAACGGTCCGGTGACCACTTCGCACGAGGTGCGGGACCTCACGGTCACGGTGTTGCTCCACACGTCCGCGGTCACCGTCCGGCCGAAGGGCCCGGAGGTGTCCCCGAGCATCGAGAACCTGCCCAGGTCGCCGCCGGGGGCGCTGCTGTCCAGCCAGTAGGAGTGGTCGCTGCGGCCGAACAGCCGGGCGAAAGCGTCCTCGGCCTCCCAGCGGACCGGCACCTGCCGCGCCAGGACCCGCAGTCGGCGTCCCGCACCGGCGGGGCGCGGGGCAACGGTCCGGGCCTGAGCCGCCGGCGTGACGGGACCTGCCGGCTTGGCGCTCGGCGCGACCGGCCGCGACCGCGGGGCGAGGCCCCCGCGGCGCGCGTGGTGCAGCTCGGCGAGCCGCAGGAAGTTGGCCAGCAGCTGGTGTCCGTCGGCGCCGCCCACCGACTCGGGGTGGAACTGCACGCCCCACAGCGGCAGCCCGAGGTGGCGCAGGCCCATGACGACACCGTCCGGCGTCCAGGCCGTCACCCGCAGGTGCGGCGGCAGGTCCCGGGCGGCCAGCGAGTGGTAGCGGACCACCGGCAACGGGGAGGGCAGTCCGGAGAAGAGCCCGGCGCCCTCGTGCCGTATCGGCGAGACCCGCCCGTGGTACGGCTCAGGCGCCCGGTCGACCCGGCCGCCGTGCAGTGCCGCGATGGCCTGGTGGCCGAGGCAGACGCCGAGTGTCGGACGTTCGGCCCGTCGTACGATCTCGCGGCTGATGCCCAGGTCGCGGTCCCGCCACGGGGTGCCGGGGCCGGGCGAGATCACCACGGCGTCGAAGTCCGCCAGCAACTCGTGGCGCCAGGACGGGTCGTCGTTGCGTACGACCTCCGGTTCCCGCCCGTCGATCTCGGTCAGGTAGTGGTGGAGGTTGTAGGTGAAGGAGTCGTGGTTGTCCACCAGCAGCGTGCGAAGGGCACGGGCCGTTGCCCGTCGGCCTGTCTGACGGCTGGTCATCTCCGCTCCTCCGGCACGGCCCGGGCCGGCGCCGGACGGTTCCCGGCCACGGTGACCTCCAGCAGCATGTGCTCGACCTCGTGCTCGCCCTCCTGGACGGTGACCGAGCCGAGCGAGCTCAGGGCGCGCCCGCACTCGCCCGCAACGTTGAGCAGGGTCGCCAGGTCGCCACGGGTGCTGAAGTGCAGCAGCGCGGACCCGCCCGGGGCGAGCCAGTGGGTGACCTCCGCGAGGTAGCGGCGGTGGGCGGCGTAGCCGGAGTCGACGTAGGCCCGTTGGTGGATGTCGCGGTACTCGAACCCCTCCGGCGCGAGAACGTAGTTGGAGCTCCAGAAGACCTGGGCGAACCGCTCGTCCGGCATGACCGCGGCCAGGGAGGAGAACAGGTCGCCCTGCACGGTGCGGACCCGGTCGGCCACGCCGTGGCGCCGCGCGTTCATGGCCGTGTTGCGGACCGCCGCCGGATTGATGTCGACGGCCACCACACGCTCGCAGCCGGCCAGCGCGGCGGACACGGCGATGACGCCGGTGCCGCAGCCCATCTCCAGCAGCGGTCCGCCGGCCCGGGCGCCGTCGCCCGCCAGGCCCAGCAGTTCCAGCGCGGTCCTCGTGGACGGCGACTCCGACGGTGCGAACACCTGCGGCAGCAGGTCCCAGGTGCGGGAACCCAGGGTGAAGGTGGACGGAACGGTGTGGCGTTGGGCCGACGCGAGGCTACGCGCAAGAGACCGTCGGTAGTCGGCGATCTCAGACACGGCGATTCTCGACAAAATGGACTCCCTTCATTACGGGGAGCCACTGACCTGCGGAAGGTGGTGGCGTCCGGCTCGGCTCGGTGCCCACAATTGTTAACTCCGGAACCATCGGCACCGTAAGGTGACCCGCACCCATATCGACTGCCCCGAGGCGGTGATCCGAGCACCACGGGGACCCGGGTACGGCCCCGCCACGCCCGGGACGGCCGCGCGGAACCCGCCGGACCGCCGGACCTCACTGTGGCCGATCGATCAACTCCGTTGATTTTGGGAGCAGTTGATGTAAAGAAGCAGCCAAGGTTGTATCTTGCGAGAAAATCTGGTTCGCCAGACACGAGGGCCGATCGCAAGGTAGCGGATCACAAGTTCGCACCGTGAGCGTTAGGGGATGCGCGTGTCACAGGGGCGGCTGGACGTCATGGCTCTTGCCCTCCTCGACCTGGTGGTCAAGCAGGCGCCGCTGGAGGAGTTCGACGACATCGTGCGCCAGGCGTACGAAACCGGCGCCTCGCGGGAGAAACTCGTCGCCCTGGAACGCATCCGCAACGTGGGGATGACCGTTCAGGAACAGGTCAAGCGCCACCAGCAGCGGGAAGCCGGCCTCGCGGCGCTCGTCGACACCGCCCGCGACATCGCCGCCCACGCCGACCTGGACACCCTGCTCAAGGTGCTCACCCGGCGGGCGCGCCTGCTGCTGGGATCGGACATGGCCTATGTCGGCATCCCGGAGCCGGAGACCGGCACGCTCTGCATCCGGACCGCCGACGGGCATACCTCCATGCTGACGGTCGGACTCCGGCTGCCCAGGACAGGCGGCCTCGGCAACAGCGTGGTCGCCGCCGGCGCACCGTTCTGGACCGCCGACTACCTCAGCGACCCGAAGATCAACCACAGCCCGCTGATCGACGAGGTCGTACGCTCGGAGAACCTGCGGGCGATCATGACCGTCCCGCTGAGCCACGCCACCACGCCCTTCGGCGCCCTGTACGTGGCCGACCGCAGGGTGCGCCACTACACCGCCGACGAGGTCGCCCTGCTGAGCTCGCTGGGCGACCTGGCGGGCGTGGCTGTCGACAGGACCACCCGCCTCACGCAACTGACCACCGCGCTGGCCTCCGCGAACGCCCTGACCGCGCAGGCGCAGGGGCACCTGCGGACGGCGACCGAACTGTTCCTGCTGCACAAGGACCTGCTCGATCTCGCCCTGGGCGACAGCGAGGTGGGCGCGCTGGCATCGGCCACCAGCCGTCGGCTGGGCGGCTCGGTCCGGCTGACCGCCCCGGACGGCACCGTGCTCGCCGCGGCCGGCCCGCCGCTGACCGAACGTGACGTCCCCGAGCCCGCGGTCCGCGACGCGGACGCAGCCGACTCGCCCGCCCTGGTCGGTGGGAACACCTGGGTCGCGCCGGTCCGGGGCGGCGGTGAGTACCTGGGCGCCCTGGTGCTCAGACTCGGCTCCCTTCCGGAACAACCGTTCGACACCTGGCCGGCCATCGTGGCGCAGGCGTTCGCCGCCCTGCTGCTGCGCCGAAGAACCCCGCAGCTCACCACGGAACAGGCGAGCGACGAGCTCCTCGACGAGTTGCTCATCGGAGGGCTGCGGCCGCCCCAGCGGCAGCACCAGCGAGCCCTGCGGCTCAGCCTCGACCTCAACAAGCCCAACGTCCTGGTCGTGGCCCGCCCCGAGGAGAACTCCCATCAGCGCATCACCAGCTGGGCCGTGCAGTACGCGCGTCGGCTGCGCGGCCTGAAGACCGTCCAGCAGGACCACGTTGTCATCCTGCTGCCCGGCTCCGACCCGAGCGCCGCCGCCCACGACGTCCGCGCCGAGCTCACCGCGCGCCTCGGTCACCCGGTGACCGTCAGCGCCTCCGGCCCCGTCCAGGACGCGGCGTCGGTCAGCCACGCGTACAAGGAAGCCCTCAGGTGCCTGGACGCGATGACCGCCATCGGGGCCACCGGCCAGGCCGCCAGCGCCCGCGACCTCGGCTTCATCGGTGTGCTGCTGGCCGACAACCACGACATCGAGGGGTTCATCACCGCCACGATCGGCCGGGTCATCGACTACGACGAGCAGCGCTTCACCGAGCTGACCCGCACCCTCAAGGCGTACTACGACACCGGGGCCAGCCCTTCGCAGGCCGCCCAGCGCCTGCACGTCCACCCCAACACGGTCGGACGCAGGCTGGAGAGGATCAACGATCTGCTCGGCTCCGACTGGCAGCAACCGCACCGCGCCCTGGAAATCCAACTGGCACTGCGTCTTTCGGAGATCCGTGCGGTGCTGCGCCACGATTCCGCATCGCCACAGGAGCGCGAAGCGTACCGGGAAGGTCCCACGGGTGGCTCGCCGTCCGGCTCAGAACGGCTACGGCGTGGGCGGCCGAAGCAAGGGTGACGTGCCGGTGCCAACCGCCGAAGGACCGGCCGGCGAAGTCCCGGATGCCCACCTGCTCCCCCGTCGCCTCGAAGTCGCGTTCCACCCGCTCCACCAGCCGGGTCAGCCGCAGCAAGGTGGCGGGCCGGGCATCGGCGAGGTTCGTCAGCCATGTCTCCTGCGGCCAGGGACCACCGGGCCGACCCGTGGCGAGCAGGTGCAGCGCGGGCTCGTCGGCGTCCGGTGACGACGGGCCCAAGTGCGGGGGCAGCCGCACCGGGATCACCACGGCCAACTCCGTGCTGCCGTCCTCCCGGACGATCGGGTGACGCATCCGCCCGACGCTCTCCACGACCTGCCACACCGTCTGGGGGCCGGCCGCACCCCGTCCGGCCGGCCTCGGCATGACCGCCAGCACCGGTAGCGTTCCGGTGACCCGGACGAGCAGCCCGGTCCCGGCGGCGTGCAGCCGGGGCACGACGTGCAGCAGGTTGCCGTCGCGGGCGTCGAGCACCATGGGCCGCGCGGGTAACGACCAGTCGCGCACGACGGTCTGGCAGGCGTGGACGACGCAGGCGCCGAGCGTCTCGACCTCCGTCTCGTCCGGTATCGCGGCCCGCGTCCGCCGCGGCGCGTCCTCGACCCATGCCTCGGGAAGGTAGAGCCGCCAGTTCACCGGGTAGCTGACGGCCTCCGAGGCGCCCCACACGCCCACGGCGTGCTGGGCATTGACGACCTGGCCGAGGGACGGGACGAACCGCCGGTCGACCCCGACCGTGCGGTCCCCCTCCTTCGGGATGATCAGGGGACGCACCACCCACGCCTGCGGCGGAGCCATCCGCACCAGGTGGTTCGCCAGCGCCCGCCGCACCGGGTCCCAGTCCCAGGTCGAGCCGGCCACGAAGTGGTGCAGGCTCTGTCCCGCGGCCGGACCGCCCACCACCGAGGCGATCTTGCGGATCGACTTGCGGCCGCGCGCGCTCAGCAGCCCGCGTACGTACTCGGCGCCCTTGCGGCGCTGGTCGCTGCGGTGCAGCGGGGAGAAGACGACGGAACACAGCTCGGCGAACACGGCCTCGTCGAACCGGGGAGAGCGGGGCGCCGGCGCCGGCGCCGCGACCAGGTCGCCGGTGAAAGGCACGGGACTGTTCATGGTTGGCCCCCATTGCGAATGCCGCCGTTTGGCCTCCCCACGCTATGAAGCGCGCCAAGGCCTGCGTAGGTGCGCAGAGCATCCGCCTCGGGCCGCCGACGGTGACCGGACCACCACCCGGCAGCGCGGATCGACCGCGAACGGCCTCCCGGGGCCGCCGGGTGGTGGACGGACCACTGGTGCGGCGCCGGCAACCGTCACGGACCGTGCGACGGTGGCCCGGGCACACCCGGTCCGTTTCGGCGCCGCCGACGTGACGAACTCCCGGTCCGCCCGGCGTCCGGCCGGGACGGACCGGGAACCATCGACGCCATGTATGCCGCCTACATCGACGAACTCGGACCGCCGGAGAACATCCGCTACGGCCGCATCGCCCATGCCGCGCCCGGGCCGACCGATGTCCTGGTCGACGTCGGCGCGGTCTCGGTCAACCCGGTGGACACCCTGGTGCGCGCGGGAGTCTTCCGCACGCCGATGACCTTCCCCTTCGTCATCGGCAGGGACCTGGTCGGCACCGTGGTCACCGCCGGACCCGGCGCTCCCGGTTTCCGGCCCGGTGACCTCGTGTGGTGCAACAGCCTGGGCCACGGGGGACGGCAGGGTGCCGCCTGCGAACGCGCCGTCGTGCCCGCCGACCGGCTCTACCCTCTGCCCCCCGCGGTGGACCCGGCGACGGCGGTGGCCACCGTGCACCCGGCGGCCACCGCCTACCTGGCGCTCTTCACCCACGGCCACCTGCGCTCCGGCGAGACCGTGCTGGTGGCGGGCGGCGCGGGCAACGTGGGCAGCGCGCTGGTGCTGATGGCCGCTCACGCCGGAGCCCGGGTCGTCGCCACCGCCACGCCGGACGACGCCGACCACTGCCGCGCGCTCGGCGCCGACCAGGTGCTGGACTATCGCGATCCGCAACTGCCGCGGCTGCTGCGCCGGGCCTGCCCCGACGGTGTGGACCTGCACGCGGACACCTCCGGCGCCAACGACCTGCCGGCGGCGGTGGACCTGCTCGCGCCCGGGGGCCGCATCGTCCTGCTCGCGGGGGCCCGATCGCGTTCCGAACTGCCGGTGGGACCGCTCTACATGAAGAACGGGCACATCACCGGCTTCGTCATCTCGCACGCGAGCGTCGCGGAACTCGCGCAAGCGGCGGCCATGGCCAACCGGTTCCTGGCCGGCGGCCATCTCAAGCCCCGCCGGATCGAGGAGATGCCGCTCGGCGCGGCCGGCGAGGCGCACCGCCGGCTGGAGGCCGGCGAGTTCCACGGTCGCCGGATCGTCCTGCGCCCGCCGGGCCACTGATTCCGGGGGGAGCCGCACACCGCGGTGCGGTCCCGCGCGCGCGACCGACGGGCCGTGAGTGACGCCCCCCGGGGACGCGGCCACCCCGGGCCCGCGCACGGTGGGCGGCCCCCGGCCGGCCGGACCGCCCGCGTACGAGGTAGGCCCGACACCGGCCGGGCCGCCGCCCACCCGGCGAACGCACCAGCGCCCCACGGGACTGAACTGACCGAGCGCACACCGGGCACAACCCCGGGCGCCCGGAGCCGGGCTCACGGGGGCGCCGCCAGGTGCCGACGCGGGCCCGGGTGCGGCGCCGCGGACAGCAGGACGCCGACCGCCCCGGCGAACGACAGGAACGCCGGGCCGGCGGAACACGGAGCCGGCCCCGCCCGACGAACACACCACGCCCCACGGGACTGACCGCACACCGGGCCGACCCCGGGCGTGCCGGCGAACGGCGCAGGCCGGGTCAGGGCCGCCCGGGGGGCCTCGTCGGTCAGGGGTGGCCCAGGCGGGTTCCGCCGTCGATGCGGATCACCTCGCCGTTGATCATCGGATTGCGCACGATGTGCTCCACCAGGCCGCCGAACTCGTCGGGGCGGCCCAGCCGGGTGGGGAAGGGGGTGGCCGCCACCAGCTCCCGCCGCGCCTCCTCGTCCAGCGTCGCGAACATCGGGGTGTCGAACAGTCCCGGCGCCACCGTGACGACCCGCACGCCGTACCGGGCCAGGTCCCGGGCGAGCGGCAGGGTCATGCCCACCACCCCCGCCTTCGACGCCGCGTACGCCGCCTGCCCCGCCTGGCCGTCGTAGGCGGCGATGGAGGAGGTGCAGACGATGACGCCCCGCCCGTCCTCCCGGGGTATGTTGCCGATCATGGCCTCGGCGGCCAGGCGGACAAGGTTGAAGGTACCGACGAGATTGGACCTGACCAGGTCCTCGAACTCCGCGAGCGGCATCGGCCCGCGGCTGCTCACCACCCGCCTGGATCGCGCCGAGCCCGCACAGTTGACCACCGCGCCCAGTCGGCCCAGCCCGCCGGCGGTCGCCAGGGCCGCGGCCACGTCGTCGGGGGACGCCACGTCGCCGCAGGCCACATGGACCTCACCCCCCAGCTCCGCACGCGCCTTCTCGGCACGCTCCCGGGAACGCCCCATCAGGACGATCCGGTGGTCGCCGTCCAGCAACCGCCTGGCCACCGCCAGGCCCAGTCCCGACGTGCCGCCCGCGATCAGGGCGACGTCGGCCTCTTGGACGCTCATCCTCGTCTCCTCTCGTCGCGCCCGCCGTCCCGCCCGGGGCGGGCGGCCACGGTCACTCCCGCCCGCCGAACTCGGCGGCACGCCGCTCGACGAAGGCGGCGATGCCCTCGCGCGCGTCCGCCGTCGCCGCCGTCGTGCTGAGCGTGGTGGCCTCGTCGTCAAGATGCTCGACGAGCGTGCGCCGCCAGGCCGCGTCCAGCAGCCGGGCGGTCTGCCCGAAAGCCCGGGTGGGTCCCGCGGCGAGCTGCGCCGCCACGGCCCGGGCGCGCTCGGCGAGGCCGCCGGCCGGCACCCACTCGGTGCACAGGCCCCATTCCACGGCCTCCTTGGCCTCCAGCACGTATCCCAGGTGCGTCATCCGCCGGGCCCGCCGCAGCCCCACCAGCCGGGGCAGCAGGTAGCTCGTCGCCGCGTCCGGGCTCAGTCCGAGGGCCGCGTAGGCGGAACGGAAGGTGGAGCCCTCCTCGACCAGCAGGACGTCCGCCAGGCAGGCGAGTCCGAGGCCCGCGCCGGCGACATGTCCGCGCGCGGCCACCACCAGGGGAGCGGGCAGGGTGGCCAGCCGGGTCATGGCGGCGTGCAGATACGTGGTGACGGCCAGCAGGTGGCCCGGCAGATCCGGCTCGTCCCGGAAGCTCTTGAGGTCGCCGCCGACGCAGAAGTGCCCGCCCTCTCCGCTGAGCACGACGCAGCGGCTGGCCGCGGTCCGCTCCATCAGCGCCGCTTCCAGCAGCTCGCGCGCCAACTCCAGATCGATGGCGTTGCGGCGGTGCGGACGGTCGAGCACCACGCTGGTCACGCCGTCGTGCCAGTCGACCCGGATGCGGGTGAATTCGCCTGCCGTCATCGTTCCTCCGCGGTCGTTGTCCCTGCCGAACGGGCGGTCGGAACGGCACGCACGGCGGACGCCCCCTCGGTCCGGTGCGTCCGCCGTGCGTGCCGTTCAGGCGGGTCCGGTGAAGTCGTCCTCGCCGGCCCAGCGGATGACGGTGCCGCCGTGACTCATGCCGGCGCCGAAGGAGACCAGCACCACCACGTCACCGGGCTTGACCCGGCCCTGGTCGACGGCGTCGCGCAGGGCGAGCGGCACGCCGGCGCCGGAGGTGTTGCCCAGGCGCTCGACGTTGGTCACGGTCTTCTCCGGCGGGAGGCCGACCTTCTCCGTCAACAGGTGGATCAGGTGGTAGTTCGCCTGGTGGAAGACGATCAGGTCGATGTCCTCCACGGTCATCGCGTGGGACTCCATCAGCTCGTGCACGAAGCCGGGCACGTTGTCCAGGGCGAAGTCGCGGACCGAACGACCGTGCATGTAGGTGAAGTTGTCACCGAAGAAGGACTTCTTGGGGCTGCCGTCCGCATACGTCCTGGGGTCCCGCTGGACGTACGCGGTCTCGTACGTCGCCGGGTCGCTGCGCAGCAGTGCGGAGGTCACGCCGGTCTGCGGCGCCGAGCGCTCCAGCAGGTAGCAGGCCGCTCCGTCGCCGAAGATGACGCCGCAGTTGCGGTCCTCCGGGTCGAACAGCTTGGTCGTGGTGTCCGCCAGGACGACGGCGACCCGGCGGTAGTGGCCCGACTGCACGAACTTCGTGCCCACGTCGAGGGCGAACACCCCGCCCGGGCAGCCACCGCTGTTGACGTCGAAGCCGGGGACACCGTTGACCCCGGCCTTGCGCATGATCCCGACGGCGGCGGCCGGGATCATGTGGTCGGGCGTGTACGTGCCGCAGATCACCAGGTCGAGTGAGTGGGGGCTGATGCCCGCGCGGTCGCAGGCGTCGAGCAGGGCCGCCGCGCCCAGGTCGGAGGTCCACTCGCCGGGAGCCGAGTGGCGACGGGTCACAACGCCGATGTGACGCGTGATCCACTCGTCCGTGGTGTCCAGCCTCTTCTCGAGGTCGGCGTTGGTCACGACCTGCTCGGGAACGTGGCCGCCGATCGCCCGGATTCCCACACCGAACGGCAGCTCACTGGCGATGTTCGTCATCTCACGACTCCTTGTCCAGGACCCTGCGGGGCGGCCCTCGCCGGGCCGCCCCCGTCGGACGGGCGGCATGACAGGCATCACCGGCCTCGTGGGCTCCCGGATGCCGAGGTGCCCGGGCGGTCCGCCCGGACGTGCTTGCGACCGCGGGCAGCGCGACGCCCGATCCGCCCTGTTGGAGCGGGTGTTCCGGCCTTCAACCGCCCGTCCAGCATCCCGTCGGGGCCGCGTCACGGTAAGGCGCGTACGGGGTGCCCCATCGCCACGCGCCCCGGTCCCGGATCGGAGTGCCCCATCGGCCACCCCACCGGTCGCACTCCCGCGCCTCACCGCCGACGGGCGCCGCGGCGGCGCCGACCACGACGTGGCGGGGCGCCGCCTCCCCCGTTCCTTTCTCAAGCCGGCCACGTCGAGTGACGCTGGGGAACCCGTCAGGAGCGGCGGCCCTTCGGCGTCCTTCCGGCACGCTGTGCCGCTGGCGAACCCGCCGGCCGCCTGCAGCGCGGTCGGTGGTCTCGGCGATCACACGGGGAAGGACAGCCACGGCATGGCGGGGTGGACCGCGACCGGCACCACGAGGTCGGCGAGGGCGACGGTCAGGAAGGAGAAGGAGAACGGCTTGTGTGTGCCGGCCCCGGCGAGCACGGTGAAGAGCACGGCCGGCGAGCAGACGGCGAACGCGGTGCGGTTGATTCGTCACGCCGACGCCCGCGCCGGGCGCTCCGCCCGCCCGGCCACGCGGCCGACCAGGACGGTCGAGCCGACTACGCCGGATCCGGTGAGAACCACCTCCGGGTCATGGCGTCCGTCGGTCGAACACCAGGCCGCCCGGCACCTGGAACGTCGGCATGATCTCGATGTGGCCGAGGTTCACGTGGCGCGGGGCTTCGACCGCGTAGTCGATGACACCGACGATGTCGTCGGTCGTGAGTGACTCGAATCCCTCGAAGAACGTTGTCCTGGCGGTCTCCATGGCTTCGGGAGTTCCGCCGAGATTGCGTCCGAATATCTCGGTCTCCACCCGGCCCGGGGATATCTCGGTGACCCGTATCCGCTTGCCGACGGTGTCATTGCGCAACTGGCGCGAGAGTTGGTGCACGGCGGCCTTCGTCGCGTGATAGGCCGTGTGCCCGTAGAAGTTGTACGTCCCCGCGATCGAGCCGATGTTGATGACGTGGCCGAGGTCGCGCTCGACCATGCCGGGCAGGACCAGGCGGGTGAGCTGGAGCAGTGCCCTCAGGTTCACGTCGACGAGGTCGTCGATGTCCGACTCGGTCGAGCCCAGGATGTTTCCGGGGCGGGAGACCCCGGCGACGTTGGCGAGTACGTCGATGCGCAGGTCGGCGACCGCGGCGGTGAGCGCGGCGGTGTCAGCGAGGTCCACAGCGATCGGGACCGCGCCGCAGCGGTCGGCGAGCTCTTCGAGGCGCACGGCGTCGCGGGCGAGCGCGTACACCGTCAGGCCGCGTGCGGCGAACCGCTCAACGAGGGTCCGACCGATACCCGCGGACGCTCCCGTGACGAGAGCGGACGAGTAGTCAGCGAATGGCATGATGTGCTTTCCCCTGCGTGGCTCGACGTGGACATCGCGCGGCGACCGGTGGCGGGCCGCATTCATCTCGACCGGACCGCGCTGCCTCCCGGTCGCAGGAACGAATCTACTCCGGCACGTGCGTGCGGCCGACCCCTGTCGGTATTGGAAAACCGTATGGCGGTTGCACGAATCACAATGACCGGAAGGGCCCGCACACGCCTTCCGGACGGTCTGAGGATTCCCGGAATCGAGGGCGTCGCCCGGCCGGCGCGACCGCTGGCTACAGCCTCCCGGTGTACCGCGCCGGAAGCCCGCCCGACCCGGCCGGCGACCTCTACTCGCTGGGCGCGACCCTGCACTACGCGCTGACCGGCATGAACCCGGTGGTCATCGACCCCGACCACGCCGTCAACCGCGACCCCCGACCACCACGGCACCCCGGCCCGGCACCCGGCCCGGAACCCGGCCCGGAACCCGGCTCGGCACCCGGCCTGGGCCCCGGCTCGGTGGCACGGCCGCCGGGCCGGAGGCACGGCCCGCACCGGGCACGCTGACGCGGTCACCGTCGGCGGGTGCCGCGGGTCCTGCCCACCCGGAGCGAGACCTGCGACTCGTCCGCCGAGGGGGTCGGCAACGCCACGAGCGGTGCTTCCCCACGATGCCCCGCAACCGTTCTTGGCACGGGGGGCGAAGCCTCGCCCGGCACCGCGCCTGGAGACCGCGCGTCCGCCGGGCGGCGCCACGTGACGCGCCGCCGCGGCTTCGGGGCCCGGTACCCCACCTCTGGGGGCGGCAGGGGCGGCAGGGCAGTTCCGTGGGCGTTCCGCCCCTGGTCGGGGTCGGCTCAAGCCAGGACCCGTACCCGAGCTGCCGAGCCCCCGGTTCCACGGCGCTGGAGGGATAACGGCCCGGTTTCGCCTCCGATCGGTACCTGGCCTTCGATGCGGGTGCCCTGCCCGGGGCGGGAGGACAGCCGCAGGGCGCCGTCGACGGCGGCGACCCGCTCCCGCAGGTTACGCATGCCGCACCCGTTCTGGGCGCTGTCGGGGTCGAAGCCCGGGCCGTCGTCCACCACCGCGAAACGCAGCGTGCCGCTCCTGCTGGTCAAGCTGAGCGTGATCTCGGCGCCGGGGCAGTGCTTGACCGCGTTCTGCAGCGCTTCCATGCAGCAGAAGCACACGGCGGCTTCCACGGCGGGGGCGAACCGCCGGCCCTCGGGCAGATCCAGGAGCAGCGTGATCCGGGCGTCGAACAGGTCGGCCTGCTCCCGCAGCGCCGCCGCCAGGCCGGAGCCGACCAGGGCTGCCGGGTGCAGGCCGCGTACCGTCCGCTCCAGGTCGCACCGGGCCGCGGTGATCTGGTCGTGGAAGCGGTCCAACGCGGCACGCGCTGCCGGCAGGTTCCCGGTTCTCACCAGGTGTTCGAGCAGGCCGCTGGTCAACCGGAGCGCGATCAGGTGTTGCTGTGCGCCGTCGTGCAAATTGCGTTCCAGCGCCCGCCGTTCGTCGTCCTGGACGGCGACGACACGCCTGCGGGAATCGCGCAGTTCGACCGACGCCTTCGAGATCGCCGTCAGGCGCTCCTGGAGTTCGAGGGTGAGCTGGGCGTGGTGCAGGAGCAGCCCCGCTCCGGAGGCCAGGTCGGCCAGCAGCGCGGAGCGTTCGCGCCCCGTTCTGTCCGCCGGGAGACCGCTGACCCACAAGGACCCCAGCATCCGGCCGCTGTAGCGCACGGGCATCCGGACACCGTCGCTGTCCTCCGGGTGCGTGGTGCCGTCCGGAGGCCAGCGGTAGTCGCGGCAGGCTCCGCTCCCGCCGGGCAGCGCGAGCCGCACCGCCGCGGCACGCGCTCCCATGCCCTCGGCGGTCAACTGGGCCAGCGATTCCAGGGCGCCTGCCCCGGCCAGGGTGTTCTGTGCCAGCGCGGACACCTCGCCCAGGAGCTCGTAGGGGGTACGCCGGGCTCCCCAGACCAGACGCTCCCCCACGCGTTCGGCCCAGGCGCGCAGCGGCTCGAAGCACAGGGCGACGATGCCTCCGGCGGCGATCTGCGGCAGCCCGGTCATGCCCATCGGCAGGCCCAGTACGGTGTCGGCGCCGATGACCAGTCCCACGTACAGCACACCGGTCACGGCGACCAGCACCGAGTACACCAGCGCCCGGTTGAAGAACCGTTCGACGTCCCAGAGCCGGAAGCGCAGCACTCCCGCGATGATCGCCAGCGGGATCGTGGCGAAGACCGCCCGGAAGACCCAGAAGACGCCCTTCTGGGTCCCGAGCCCTCCGAGCCCCGGCAGGTGGCCGGCCATGCCAGGCAACGGACTGACCGGCGCCGACGCCGTGCGCGGGTCGCCGGCCGCGGGCGCGGTCGACTGGAGCGCCCCGGTGAGCAGGGTCGCGCAGGACAGCACCACCGCCACGCCGAAGGCCAGCAGCAGCGCCCACAGCAGAACCCGGGACTGCTGGAGGGTCTCGGCGTCCTCGGCGCGCCGCGCCCGGACGAGTTGCGCGGTGATGCCCGCGACGGGGGTGAGCAGGCCGAAGAAGAGCACGAAGCTGATGGTGTGCGGGTACTCGGCGGTGGACGCCGCCAGCAGCCCCACACCCCCGGCGACACTCAGCAGGACGACGGACCGCGGCAGACATCCGCCGCGCCCGCCCCAGTCCAGCCGCCCGGTGGGGAAGACGAGCAGCGCGAAGACGTAGGCGACACCACCGACCCCGTGCAGCAGGGCCAGGTGCCACATGCCGACGTCCCAACCGGTTGCCGTCTGCACCACGTCGATGGTGGTGTGCGTCTCCAGGTTGAACGCGCCCGCCGAGCCCACCATGCCGACCACCAGCAGCCGCACGGTCCGGTTGGTGCGTGCCAGGCGGTACAGCAGCGCCGCGATGGCCAGGTTGAGTGCGCTGAAGGCGTAGTCCAGCACGGCGTCGGACAACGGAAAGCTGTGCTCGGCGCCGGCGAGCAACCCCGCGGCCGCACGCCCGGACCACGACGTCCCGCCGGAGGCGTCGGCGACTCGCTCAAGGGCCCGCCGCAGGTCCGCGCTCGCCGCGACGATCTGCGCGCACGCGCCTATCAGCAGCCAGCAGCAAGTCAACGCGACGTACGCGTCGAACCCCACCTTCCAGGCGAGTTCTCCGGTGCCGCGCACGCCGCTCGCCGCCAGGGCCCGCGCCCGGCTCAGCACGGGGACTCCACGGGCAGCGGCACGCGCACCGAAAGGCGGCACCCCGCGCCATCGGTGGTCCGCTCCACGCTGCCCCCGAGGGCGGCGACGCGGTCCGCCACGACTCCCAGCGTGCGGTCCTGAACATCGGCGCAGCCGGGGTGGGTGACGGACATCCGTGCCCAGCCGTCATGACGGCGCAGGGCCACCCGGATCGGCTCGCCTTCCCCCGACCAGGCCCAGGCCCGGAGGGTCGCGACCGCGCAGAAGTACAGTCCGCTCTCCACCTCGGTGTTCCACCGGCCGACATCGGCGGCGTCGACCTGGACCTTGCGGGGCGCGGACGCCGCCAGGCTGCGCAGTGCCGCCGGCAGGCCGTGGTCGCCCAGCGTCGGCGGGTACACACCGGCCACGATGATACGGAAGGAACCGATGGCGCTTTCCAGAGCCGACCTGATCTCCGCCAGGCGGGTTTCGGCGGTGCCGAGGGCATCCGGTGCGGGCCCGGGGCCGCCCGATGCCACCAGGGCGGCACGCAGTTCGGCGGCGCGGTTCTCCACGTCGGTCAGCCGGGTGACCACGGCGGCGGTGATCTCCTCGCCGAGCTGGCGGCGTGCCGTGTCCCGAGCCGTCACCAGCCGCTGGCGGGAACGGTGCACCCGCAACGCCTGCTCCGATTCCTGGCGGATGCGTTCCTTCAGCTCCGCGGTGAGGCGGGCGTTGCGCAGCAGCAGGCTGACCGAGGGCGCCACGTCCTCAACGAGACTGCGTTCACGGGGCGTTACGAACCGGCGCCGGCGGCGCGTCAGGGTGAGCGCACCGAGCAGGTCGTCGCCGTCGGTGACGGGCACCATGAGATCGACGTGGCTCAGCGACGCCAAGGACTCCGGGCCGTCCGCGGTGAGCGGCGGTCCGGCGGCCTCGCCGCCGCGCGCGCCGGGGTCACTGCCTGCCTCGCCGCCGGGGTCGCTGTCGGCCACCAGGACCAGGCCCTCGGGGAACGCCAGCCAGACCCCCGTACGGGTACTCGTGCCATCGGCGAGCAGCCTGGCCAGGCGCGGCAGCGCGTCCTCGGCACTGCTCGCGTCGGCGAGGCGGCGGGACAGCTCCGCCAGTGTCCGGTACGGCGCGTCAGTGGGTTCCGGCGCCAATCGGCGTGCCACGCCGGTGGCGAAGCGACGTGCGCGGGTGAGGCCCAGGCCGCTCACCGTGGCGGCGAGTACCCACAGCAGGGTGCTCTCCGCGATCCCCGCACCCGGCCACAGCAGGTCGCCGGCGCCGAGAACAGCGGTGTAAACGGCCAGCAGATAGACAGCCAGCAAGAAGGTGCGCACCAGTGCGCCGGTTAGCGGGCCATGATTGATTCGGGGCACATCGACCCACCTCTGTCCTGTTCGCGCGGGCGGCCAAGGCTATCCTGAGCCGACACCGCTCCGGGGCCGACGGCCGGTCCCGTGACGAGCTTGGCAGGAGAGCAGCATGAGTATCCGTGTTGTCCTGGCAGAAGACAACTATCTCCTACGCGCAGGAATCACAGGGCTGCTTGCCGCCGTGCCGGAGGTCGAACTCCTGGCAAGTGTGGAAGATCAGGAGAGCCTCCTTTCCGCCGTCGCCCAGCACCGGCCCGACGTGGTGATCACCGATATCCGGATGCCGCCGACACACACAACCGAGGGCTTGGTCGCGGCGGCGCTCGTCCGGCAGCAGTATCCGGGCACCGGGGTGATCCTGCTCACCCAGTTCGCCGACCCCGAGTACGCGATGGAACTGCTGCGTGACGGCGCCGAAGGCGCCGGTTATCTACTGAAGGAACACATAGCAGATCTCGACGAGTTGACCCGGTCGCTGCACCAGGTCGCCAGTGGTGGCACCGCACTGGACCCGCTGCTGGTGGAGGCACTGGTCCACCGGAAGACCAGCAGCGAGGATCTCGCGCTGTCCCGGCTCTCACCACGGGAGCGGGAAGTCCTGGAACACATGGCCCAAGGCAAGAACAACGCGGCCATCGCCAGGTCGTTGGTCCTGACGGAGAAGTCCGTGCAGAAGCACATCAACTCGCTCTTCAGCAAGCTGGGTATCAGCGGCAGCACCGACCTCGACCGCCGGGTCGCCGCCGTCCTCGCCTTGCTGGACTCGCGCGCCAAGGCGGGCTGATCCCGCCTGCCGGACGCACGGTCCCCCCGCTCAGCAGCGGGAACGCACCCCTGCCGGGCGCACGGGGTTCACGCCGCGTTGCCCAGGGGCGCCTTGGTGCCGAGCGCCCGGACCGGGGCCATCGGGGCGCGGCTGACGGACGTGTCCTCGTCGACCTCGGCGAACCCCATGCCGCTCAGCAGGCCGATGTTGGCCCACAGGCGTGCTTCCAGCTCGCGACGGTGCTCGGCGGTGAACGACGTGCTGTCCATGACGAAACCTTCCTTCATCCTCATCCTCATCCGCGGGTCCCGGATCCGGTCCCCGTGTCACACCATCAGAGTCCCGGGAAGGGCCTGCCCGCCGCGAGGGTGTGCACATGCCGAACGCTTCGGGGTGCCAGCACCCCCGCGCAGGGGGGTGGGAGGAACGTCTCCACTCCGAGGGCGGACGACGCCCGCGCGTACGCCAGGTTAATTGACGACGCGTCAGTAACGCCTGTGTGCGCACACCAGTTGCCTGAAAGTGCACAAGTCACCCTCGGGTTGCGCCGGCGTTAAATTGAACCTCTAGGCGGAGCCAGACCTTCCGGTGGGAAGCACCCGAGAACTAGGATCGCCTTCGAGGCGCCACAGAATCCCACCCCCGAAGTCCCGCACCATGCGAATGACGTAGCGTTCACCGAGAATTCTTCCGAGTTCACACGCACACTCCACCCGGCGACGTGGATGCTCGGAGCAAGCCGCCATGGCCCTCGTGCGCCAATGCGACCGGGCCGGTATTTCACTGAGATCCCCGCGCCCATGGCGGTCACGAATTCGGGTATTCCAAGGCTTCGTGAGCACCGCATCGCGCAGGCGAAGGAGAAGCATATGAACCAGACGCCGGAAACCGTACTCTCACCGGCCCCACTGATGGAACTCACCGGAGCCTTCTGGGCTTTCAAGACGTTCGCCGCCGCTGTGGAACTCGGTCTGTTCACCCGTCTCTCCGACGGCCGGAAGATGACCATGACGGAGGTGGCGAAGGAACTGGACATCCACGAGCGTCCTGCCGACATGTTCCTGGCCGGCTGTGCCTCGCTCGGCCTGCTGGAGAAGGACGGGGAGACGTACGGCAACTCCGTGCTGGCCGAGGAGTTCCTGGTCGAGGGCCGCCCCCGCTACTTCGGCGGCTTCGTGCGCTACTGCGATCAGCGGGAGTACCCGGCCTGGCACCACGTCGTCGACGTGATGCGCAGCAACAAGCCGGCCACGTGGGACCCGGAGAAGCAGGACTCGGTGTTCGCCACCGAGGACCCGCTGATGCTGGAGCTGTTCTGGGAGGCGATGCACTCGCTGTCGATGTACACCGCCGCGACGCTCGGCGGCGTCTTCGACTTCGGCGCGCACCGGCGGCTGCTGGACGTCGGCGGCGGCTCTGGCGCGTATCCCATCGAGCTGTGCCGGCAGTACCCCCACCTGTCCGCGACCGTGCTCGACCTGGAGCATGTGCGCGGCATCGCCGAGCGGAAGGCCGAGGAGGCCGGGCTGTCCGAGGCCATCGACTTCACCGTGGGCGACTTCCGCGCGGACGAGTCGCTGCCCGGCGGGTACGACATCATCCTGCTCAGCTCGATCCTGCACGACTGGGACGAGGACACCGACCGCAGCCTGCTGCGCAAGTGCTGGGAGGCGCTGGAGGAGGGCGGTTCGATCATCATCTGCGAGCTGCTGCTGAACGCCGAGCGCAGCGGGCCGCCAGCCGCCGCGCTCATGGGGCTGAACATGGTCGTCGAGACCGAGGGCGGCCGGAACTACTCGGAGACGGAGTACCTGTCCTGGCTGGCCGACGCCGGGTTCCGGGACGCACGGGTGATCCGCTTCGAGGCGGCCGGCGCGAACGGCACCGTGGTGGCCCGCAAGTAAGGGTGCCGACGCCCGCGCGACGACGCGATGCTCGCGCGTTCGGTGCTCCCCCCGCACAGACCGCCCACCTGTGCAGACCGCCCACTCGTCGTACCGCTCACATGCAGGTGCGTGACGGCAAGGAGAAAGCAATGACAAGCACAAGCCCCGACAGAAGAGTCGTCATCACCGGCCTCGGTGCCATTACCCCGTTGGGCCTGACTCCCGATGAGGTCTTCGGCAACCTGATGGCCGGGCGCAGTGGGGTGCGGGAGACGACGCGTTTCGACACGTCGCGTTGTCCGGTGAAGACCTCGGGTGAGGTCACGGGTTTCGAGCCGGCGGAGCACGGGATCTCGCGCCGTGACCTGCGGGTGCTGGACCGCTATCAGCAGTACCTGCTGGCGGCGTCGAACGCGGCGCTGGCCGACGCGGGTCTGGATCTGCCGCGCAACGAGATCGTGGCGAGTGGGAAGTCCCCGCACCGGTTCGAGCGCTACGGTGCCGCGATCGGTATGGCGTTCTCCAGTACCGAGGTGCTCAAGGAGCAGTTCGAGCGGCTTGCCGAGCGCGGGACGCGGGCGGTCTCGCCGCGTCTGTTCAACCAGACGCTGGTGAATGCCGGGACCTCGCTGCTGTCGGTGCGGCACGGGCTGTGCGGGCCTTTGGTGACCGTGTCGGGGGCGTCCGCGTCCGGTTCGGACTCGGTGATCGCGGCGTACGAGAAGATCCGGTACGGCCGGGCGGAGGTGATGGTCGCCGGTGGTGCGGAGTCCGCGGTCACCGAGATCGTCGTGTCCGGTTTCGCCCAGAACCACACCGGGGCCCGGTCGGGGGTGTGCCGGCCTTTCGACGTCGAGCGTGACGGCACGGTGCTGGGTGAGGGCGCGGCGGTGCTGGTGCTGGAGGAGCGTGAGCACGCGCTGCGCCGCAACGCGCGGGTGTACGGCGAGATGCTGGGCTACGGTCTGCGCGGGGACGCGTTCGACATGTCCGACATTCCACCGAGTGACGCGCCCGGTATGACCGCGTGCCTGCTGGAAGCGCTCGACGACGCGGGGGTGGGCCCGGAGCAGGTCGGCTATCTGAATGTGCACGGGACCGCGACCAAGTCGAACGACCCGGCCGAGGCGACCGCGATCCGCAAGGTCTTCGGGCCGCACGCGGACGATCTGCGGGTGAGCGGTATCAAGGGGGCCACCGGTCACATGCTCGGTGCCTCCGGTGCCATGGAGCTGATGACCGCGCTGCTGGCCACGTGCCACGACCGGGTCCCGCCGACCTACGGGCTGCGCGATCCCGACCCGGAGTGCGACCTGCACCACGTCATCGGCCAGGGCGTGCCCACCCCGGTGGAGGTGGCGGTCTCCACGAGTGTGGGTATGGGCGGCAACAACTCCGCCGTCGTCGTACGCGGCGCGTGAGGCGGGCGACGGTGACAGACCGACCCCACGGCGCGCCCGGCGCCCCCACGGCAGCGGGCGCCGGATTCATCGACGTGCACGCGCACTGCCTGCCCGAGGCGTACCTGGCCGCGGCGCAGCGCTCGGGCATGGCGGTCTTCGACGGCGGCTACCCGATCCCCTCCTGGAGCGTGGACGACGCCCTGGCGTTCATGGACCGCCAGGGAATCGCCGCGCAGGTCCTCTCGCTGGCCTCGCCACCGGTCCATGTGGTGGCCGGGCCCGAGCGGGCGGTCGACCTGGCCCGAGCGGCCAACGAGGAGATCGCCCGGATCGTCGACAAGCGCCCGGACCGGTTCGCCGCCACCGCGGTGCTGCCCCTGCCGGACGTGGACGCCGCGCTGGCCGCGATCGACCACTGCTACGACGAACTCGGCGTCGTCGGCGTGACCCTGTTCACCCACTACGGCGGCCGGTACCTGGGCGACCCGGTGTTCGAGCCGGTCTTCGCCGCGCTGAACGCGCGCCGGGCCGTGGTCCTGCTGCATCCGACCTCCCCGGTCTGCGCGGACGAAACCCGGCTGGGCCGCCCCGCGCCCGTGATCGAGTTCCCCGTCGACACCACGCGCGCGGTGGCCGACCTCCTCTACGCGGGCACGCTGCTGCGCCACCCCGACGTGCGGATCGTCGTGCCGCACGCCGGGGCGGCCGTGCCCGCGCTGGCCTGGCGCATCGCGCGCTTCGCCGGTGACATGCCGATGCCCGGCCGCGCCGCCGGACTCACCCCCGCGACCGTCATGGAACACATCCGCGGCCTCTACTACGACATCGCCCTCAGTGCCAACCAGCACGCCCTCGCGGCACTCCTGACCGTCACCGACCCGTCCCACCTGCTGTTCGGCAGCGACTACCCCTTCGCCCCCGAACCCGTCGTCCGCGACAACACCGCCCAGTTCCGAGTCCTGCCGGGCCTGGACGACGGCTCGCGCGACGGGATCGCGGGCCCGAACGCCGCACGGCTGTTCCCCGCACTGCCCGGCCACCGCGAAGCCTTCCGTCCCCACCACGCCGGAGATGACTCATGAACCCGCCCAACAGCGTCCTGGTCGTGGGCGGCGGACCCGCCGGGTCCGTCACCGCGACACTCCTGGCCAAGGAGGGACTGGCCGTCCGGCTGATCGAGTCCCAGCGCTTCCCGCGCTACCACATCGGCGAGTCCCTGACCCCCTCGACCCGGCACGTACTCCAGCTGGCCGGCGTCGCCGACACCCTGGACCAGCAGGGTTTCCAGGTCAAACGAGGCGGCGTGTTCCACTGGGGGGACGACACCTGGACCATCGACTGGAGCAAGCTGTTCGGCGATCACATGCGCACCTGGCAGGTCGACCGGGCCTCGTTCGACGAACTGCTGCTGAACAACGCACGCGACAACGGCGTCAAGGTCGAGCAACAGGTCGCCGCGAAAGCCGTGACCTTCGGGGCCGACGGCCGACCCACCGCCGTACGGTGCCAGCCGTCCTCCGGAGCGGAGTTCACCATCGACGACTTCGACTACCTGATCGACGCCAGCGGCAGGACCGGCCTGCTCAGCGCCCAGCACTTCCGCAACCGCACACAGCACCAGTCCTTCCGGAACGTGGCCGTCTGGAGCTACTGGCGCAACGCGCGCCTCCTGCCCGACAGCCCCGAAGGCGCGGTGAACGTCGTCTCCTCCCCCCGGGGCTGGTACTGGGTGATCCCGCTGAGCGACGGCCGCACCAGCATCGGCCTGGTGACCCACAAGGACGCCTTCGCCCGCGACCGCCGCGCCCACACCACCCTCGACGACCTCTACCAAGCGGTGGTCGCCGACTCCGACACCGTCACCGGACTCCTCACCGATGCCACCTGCGTCGCCCCCGCGCGCGTCGAGACCGACTACTCCTATGTCGCCGACAGCTTCTGCGGCCCCGGCCACATGCTCATCGGCGACGCCGCCTGCTTCCTGGACCCACTGCTGTCCACCGGCATCCACCTCGCCCTCTACGGCGGCATGGTCGGCGCCGCCTGCCTCGCGGCCATGCACCGCGGCGACGTACCCGAAGACACCG
Source organism: Streptomyces sp. (assembly GCF_036524955.1). GTDB lineage: Bacteria > Actinomycetota > Actinomycetes > Streptomycetales > Streptomycetaceae > Actinacidiphila. Next base: position 596 of record NZ_DATDBG010000131.1, on the reverse strand, counting down.
CACTGCGCTTCTTCGAAGCCTCCTACCGCCGCGCCTACACCCGCATGCTCGCGCTCGTCACCAGCATGTACGAGTGCTACCAGGGCAAGGACGACTTCTTCTGGACCGCCGACCGACTGATACACGACACCCCGCCGGCACCCGGCGGCCCGGCGCCCGCCGGCGGTGTGCCCGCCCGCCCCGACTCGGCCTCCTTCGGCGAGATCATCGCCGGACTGTCCGACCTGCGAGAAGCCTCCGACACCTCCACCCGGGTACAGACCAGCCGGCTGACCGCCGAGGCCCGCCGAGCCGAAGCCGGCCAGCCCGCCCCGCAGAACCTGCCCGCCTTCGACGCCCTCCGGGCCACCCCCACCGACGACGGAGCCCTCATGGGCTGGCAGGTCGTCACCACGCCGCGCCTCGGGATCGAGCGAGTCGTCCCGGAGTGACCGTGTCCTGCGTGGTGCTTCGGATGAGCCGTGTGCGGCAGCACAGGGCGGCGGCGGGACCGAGAAGCGCCGGGTGACCGCGGGGACAGCGATCGTAGCGGAGGTCGGAGCACGCTCCGACCTCCGCGCTCGCACGCCTGCGGCCCGGGTCGGCGGGCTTCTCCA
>NZ_DATDBG010000130.1:0-7794 GCF_036524955.1 Streptomyces sp. | reverse complement strand
GTAACAGCCGGGGCCACCGGCGCGGGACGCGGCGGGGGCCACGACAGGACAGTGCGGAACCGGTCAGGCGGACAGTCCGTCAGACGGCGACGCCGGACGGGGTACGGCGGCGGCGCAGGACGGCGGCGCCGGCGCCGAGGCCGCCGAGCAGCAGGACGGAACCGGCGGCCATGCCACCGCCGGACAGGGCCATGCCACCACCGCCGGTGTGCACCCCGCCGTGCGGCTTCTTGCCGTGCTCCTCGCCCTTCCACGACTCGTCGGAGGAAGAGTGGGAGGAAGAAGCCGAGGAAGAGTCGGAGGAAGAGGAGGAGTCCTCGCTGTGCGAGTAGGAGTCGTCGGACGAGGAGGAGTCCCCGGTCTCGGCGGCGGCGGAGGAGGAGGCCTGGCCGTTCGGGTCGTAGGCGTTCACAGCACCCGTCGCATGGGCGGCCGGAGCGGCGACGGCGAGCAGGGCGGACAGTGCGGCTCCGGCAAAGAGGGTGCGGGCAGTGCGCATGAGTTGGTTCCTTTCGCCGTCACGTGCGCCGGCCGGCCCGGTGCCAGCCACGGTGATCGCAGTAACGGCATCTTCACGGTCAGTCAGATCTCGGGGTCGCGCGAGCGGGAATGGGCCGCCCGAGGGGGCGGCGTCCGCCCTCCGGGTGGTGACGTCCACCTGATGGCCCCGGGCGGACGCGCAGCGGGCCGGCGATCAGCCGGCCGGGCGCTCCCACCGGTAGAACTCGTCGGCCATGGCGTCCTTCGGCGACCGCCATGTCGCCGGGTCGTACGCCTCGACGTGGACCGAGAGCCGGTCGCTGATGTCCTTGAAGGCCGGGTGCGAGGAGTACTTGGCGACCGCCGGTCCGGGTGGCCCGTCGGCCTCGATCAGATGCAGATAGACGTCGCCGAACTGGAACAGGCTGCGACCGCTGACCCCGATGAGGTGCGGCAGCTCGCCTGCGTCCGAGGCAGCGAAGACATCGGCGATGCCGGGCGCCGAGCCCGGCTTCATCCGGGCGACGATCAGTGCGCGGTGCACGGTCCGCGTCCTTTCTGCGGAGTTCTCCGCGGAGTCACGGGTTCCCGGGCGGGAGCCGAGGTGCTGGTGGAAGGGGATGCGGGCACGCGGAGACGGTCCGCGTGCCCGAGGACGGCCGACGGGGCAGACCCGCCGGTGGCGGACCGGGTCAGTTGGCGACCGACATCTGCTCGCGGGCGCGCTGCTCGACCTTGTCCCTGATCAGCTCGAGCTGGATCCTGGAGTTGGCGTTGATGCGCTCGGTCATCCCGGCGTCGTCCACCGGCGCGTCCGGCTTCATCGCGAAGTCCTGGACCCAGCGCATCCGGGTGCCGCCCGGTGCCTCGTGGTAGGCCCAGAAGATCTCCATGAACTCGAACGGCCCGGTCTCCACCCGGCGGGCGGTGACGGTCCGTGTCTCGCGCACCGGCTCCCGCTCGGAGACCCAGCTCCACACCGTGCCGTTCTCGTCGGGGTGCATGGTGAGCCGGAAACGGGTCAGACCACCGCGGCGCTCCAGGACCTCCACCGACGCGTACTCGCTGAACAACTGCGGCCAGTTCTCCAGGTCGTTCGTCATGTCCCAGACCAGGTCCATCGGCGCCTGGACGGTGATCTCGTTCTCGGTGTGCCCCGCCATCGTCAGGCCCTCGCCTTCAGCACGTCGTTGACCAGGGCCGTCAGCTCGCGCGGGGTCTTGCAGGCGTCGGCGTCGGCGGGGATCGAGGTGCCGTAGTCGTTCTCCAGCGAGCCCACGATGCCGAGCAGGCCCAGCGAGTCCAGGCCGAAGTCGGCGAACGGCGTGTCGCAGCGCAGTTCCAGCTGCATCGGGTCGACGCTGACTCCGGCGCGGCGCTCCATCATCGAGGCCAGATCGGCGTAGGTCAGTTGGGTGTCCATGAGGCTCCTTACGTCAGTGGGGGGATCAGGGGCGGCCGGCGGCGCCGTGCCTGAGCACGAGCGCCGAGTTGGAACCCAGCAGGCCGCGGCTGAGCACCAGGACGGTGCGCAGTTCGGCCGGCCGGGCGTGACCGGTCACCAGGTCCAGGCCGTGACTCACGTCCGTGACCTGGGGCGTCGGCGGCACGACGCCGTGTTCCATGGCGAGCACCGCACAGGCGGTGTCGAGCGTGGAGGCGGCGCAGTACGCCCGCCCGATGCCGGTCTTGGGGGCGGTGACCGGGACCCGCGCCGCGTGCGGGCCGAGCGCGTCGGAGATGGCCAGTGCCTCCGCGTGGTCCGCCTCCGGCACGCCGAGCGCGTCGGCGAAGACCGCGTCGACCTCGCCGGGCGCGCACCCGGCCTCCGCCAGCGCACCGCCGATGGCCCGGGCCAGCCCCTCCCGCGAGGCGGCCCAGCCGTCGCTACCGGTGAAGGTCGCGGCGTGCCCGGCGACGACGGCGCGGGCCCGTACGCCACGACGGCGCGCCGCCGCCTCCTCCTCGACCACGAACATCGCGCCGCCCTCGGCGGGCACGAATCCGCCGGCCTGGTCGGTGAAGGGCAGATAGGCCCGGTGCGGCTCCGCGGACCTGCTCAGCTCCGGATAGCCGAGCTGGCACACGATCGAGTACGGCGCGAGCGGCGCTTCCGCCGCTCCCACCACGACCGCGTCCGCGCCGCCCCGGATACTGCGGGCGGCGTGGGCCATCGCGTCCAGGCCGCCGGCCTCGTCGCCCGCCACCACTCCGCTGGGCCCCTTGAAGCCGCCCCGGATCGAGATCTGACCGGTGCTGGCCGCGTAGAACCAGGCGATGGACTGGTACGGGCCGACGTACCGTGGTCCACGGCCCCACAACTGCTGGAGCTCGCGCTGCCCGAACTCGCCGCCGCCGGAACCCGCCGCGGTCACCACACCGATGGCGTACGCCGACCCGTCGGCGGCTTTCAGGGAGGCGTCGGCCAAGGCCAGTTCGGCCGCCGCCATGGCGAAGTGGCTGAACCGGTCGGTCTGCACCAGGTAGCGGTCCTCGACCACCGTGGACGGATCGAAGCCGCGCACCTCGCCCGCCACCCGCAGCGGAAGGTGCTCGCACCCCTCCCGGGTGACCCGGTCAAGGACGCTGACGCCCTCCTTGGTCGCCTTCCAGAAGGCGTCCGCGCCGATCCCGTTGGGCGCGATCACGCCCATGCCGGTGATCACGGTACGGCGCCCGTCCGCAGTGCTCCGCGTCATCGTGCTCTCGCCTCCTCTCTGCCCAGCACCACCGCGGACTGGAAGCCGCCGAAGCCGCTGCCGACCGACAGCACCGTGCGCAGCTTCCGTTCCCGAGCCGTCCTCGGCACGTAGTCGAGGTCGCACTCGGGGTCCGGGGTGGTGTAGTTGGCGGTCGGCGGCACCACGCCGTGATCCATGGCCAAGGCGCACGCCGCCAACTCGATTGCGCCGATCGCACCGAGCGAGTGACCGACCATCGACTTGATCGAGCTCATCGGCGTCCGGTACGCGTGCGCGCCCAGCGACCGCTTGACCGCCTCGGTCTCGTGCCGGTCGTTCTGCTTGGTGCCCGAGCCGTGCGCGTTGACGTAGTCGACCGCCGAGCTGTCGATCCGGCCGTGTGCCAGCGCCTTGTCGATGGCCTCGGACATCTCCAGTCCTTCGCGGGTCAGCCCGGTCATGTGGTGGGCGTTGCTGAACGACGCATAGCCCTTGATCTCGCAGTACATCCGTGCCCCGCGAGCCCTGGCATGCTCCAGCTCCTCCAGGATCAGCACCGCCCCGCCCTCGCCGAGGACGAACCCGTCCCGGTCGGCGTCGAACGGCCGGGAGGCGTGCTCCGGGTCGTCGTTGTTCGGCGACGTCGCCTTGATGGCGTCGAAGCAGGCCACCGTGATCGGTGAGATCGGCGAGTCGGAGGCACCGGCGACACACACGTCGGCCCGGCCCTCCTCGATCGTCTGGAAGGCGTACCCCACGGCGTCCAGGCCGGAGGTGCAGCCGGTGGAGACCGTCTGCACCGGGCCGTGCGCGCCGAACTCCTCGGCCACCTCGCAGGCCAGGGCGCTCGGCTGGAACGCCCGGTGCAGATGCGGGGCGGCCGGGCGGTGGTCCACGTCCCAGCGTGCGCCGGAGGAGCTGACCAGGGTGTAGTCGTGCTCCAGCCGGGTGGTGCCGCCGACCGCGGTACCCAGCGACACACCGAGCCGCCACGGGTCCTCGGCCGCCAGCTCCAGACCGGAGTCACGTACCGCCTCGGCCGCGGCCACCAGCGCGAACTGGACGTACAGGTCGGCACGGGCCACCTGGTCGGCGGTCAGACCGCAGGCCAGCGGGTCGAAGTCGCACTCGGCTGCTATTCGCGACCTGAATTCACGGGGGTCGAACCGGGTGATCCCGCGGGTCGCCGTCCGGCCGGCGGTGAGCAGGTCCCAGAACGCGGGCACGCCCACCCCGCCGGGGGCGACGACGCCGATTCCGGTCACCGCCACCCGCCGCGTCACGAGACCGCCTCCGCGGCTTCCGGCGGCCGGCTCGCGCCGGAAGCCGCGGAGTGACTTCCGGCGGCCATCGCGGGCTCCTCGGTGTCCACATGGCCCAGCTCCGGGCGGGGCGCCAGCGGACCGAGGTGGAAGACCATGCGGGCCTCGGTGTGACCGACGTTGCGGAACCGGTGCCGTACGTCTTTCGGGATCAGCAGGCCCTGGTCGGCCCGCAGCGCGTACGCGGTGTCGTCCAGGTCGACCTCGAGTTCGCCGCAGACGACGAAGACGAACTCCTCCGAGTACGGGTGGTAGTGCTCGGCGATCCGGTCGCCGGGCTGGATCAACGCCAGGCCCATGAACCCGCTGGTCGCTCCGGTGACGTTCGGGGTGAGCATGGCGCGCAGATCACCACCGCGGCGCCGGTTGGGCTCGATCTCATCTACATGCACGATCCGAGGGGGCTGAGCGGTCATGACGGGTGCCTCCAGGTGGGATTCACTTCGGCCGCGAGCGGCAGGCGCGGCCGGCCCGCACGGGCGGGACACGGAACGGTGGTCACGGCTCCTGCGAGTGGCGGTCGGTGATGTGTGTCATCTCACAGTGGGCGAGGAGGTTCCCGCGCCCCTGATCGGTGGTGAGGTCACCCGGTGCGCCGGGAAGTTCGACCAGACGGCCCAGCTCGGCCGCCAGGTCGCGGTCGGTGGTACCGGTCGTCAGGGCCGGGTCCTGGGCGAGCGGCACCGTCAGGTCGATCACACGCACGACGACGTCGTCGCGCTGGAAGACGGTGCTGCGCACCAGGGGGCTGCCCGGGACCACCGCGGCCAGCTCGTCGGCGCGGGCCAGTACCCGGGCCGCCGCGGCGCCGCTGCCGCCGCGTACCGGATAGCGCAGTGCGTACCGCCGTACCCGCCCGGCCGGCTCCGCCTCGTTCACCGTCTCGTGCACGGCCGGCAGGCTCGCCCGGCTGAAGAACGCCCGGGCCGCCTCCGGGTCGCCCAGGTCGCGGTCCTCCTCCAGGTACGGGTTGATGGCCTCCTCGACCGCCCGCACCTCCGGCTGCTGGGCCACGTGGCGCAGCGCCGCCGCCAGGTTGCCGGTCACCTCGACCGCCCGGACCACCCGGTTGCCGTGCATGAACAGCGTGGTCCGGCACAGCCGGGTGGAGGAGTCGACCCGCGCCGACGGGGACTGGTATCCGGCCAGGATCGCGGCGACCTTCTCCTCGCTGCCGGGCTTGACGGTGAAGGTGATGGCGTGCCGGATGCGGCCGTCACCTGCCCGTTCGGGCGCCGGCGCCAGGTCGCCGACGTGCCCGGCGGCGGAGGTCTCCCGCAGGATGCTGTAGCGCAGCGACCGGGTGTCGTTGACGCAGTCGTGCATCGGCTTGACCATCTCGCGGTGCTCGGCGCTGTCCACCCAGGACAGGAACGGGCCCGCGCTCTCCCACTCACTGGTGATCAGCCATTGCGCCGGATCCTCGATCGACTGGCAGAGCTGGTCGCTCACGTGGCCGGGCACCGACGCCACCTGGGTGCGCAGGAGTTCGTAAGCGTCCAGGAACCGCTGCTGCGCGCCCTTGCGGATGTCCAGCAGCAGCACCACCCGGAGCCGGGCGTACTCGGTCCGCGCCCCGCCCGCGAGCGGGCTGGACAGATCCGGCTGTTGCGGCGAGGTCGCCTCCGACAGGGTCGTCATCTTCCACTTCTCCTTCTGGTGCTGAGGTTCGAGTGCTTCGCGTGCGTGTGGTCCTGAGCGTGCCGCGCCGCCGGATGCCCGGGGCACCGCTCTGAGCTTGATCGTGCTTCGATCCCACGGACGGCGCGAGATGTGCGGTCCATGCGGGCGAATGCGCCGTCAGGACACCTCCGGACGGCGCCCACCGGGCATGAAAAGAGCTGGGCCCGGCGGACACGCGCCGAGCGCCCGACCGTCGCCGTGCCCGCTTTCCCGTACAGGCTGGAGCAACCGATGACACCGAAGTTCGACGACCGGGTACCGGTCCTGATCACGGGCGGTTCCCTGGTGGGACTGTCCACCTCCCTCTTCCTCGGCCGACTGGGCGTCCGCCACCTGCTGGTGGAGAAGCACCCCGGCACCTCGCACCACCCGCGCGGACGCGGCAACAACGTGCGCACGATGGAACTGTTCAGAACCGCCGGGATCGAGGGCGCGATCCGCGAGGCCGCGTCCGTGCTGGCCGGGAACCACGGAATCCTGCAGGCCGAGTCGCTCACCGGGGACAACCAGAAGTGGCTGTTCCGGGAGATCGACCCGGGTGGCGGACTGGCCCGGTTCAGCCCGTCCGGGTGGTGCCTGTGCAGCCAGAACGACCTGGAGCCGGTGCTGCTGAAGGAGGCCCGCCGGCTCGGCGGCGAGATCCGGTTCGGCGTCGAGCTGCGCTCGTTCGAGCAGGACGACGAGGGGGTGACCGCGGTGGTGCGCCACCGGGACACCGACGAGACCCGGGTGGTGCGCGCCGACTACCTCGTCGCCGCGGACGGACCGCGCAGCCCGGTCCGCGAACGGCTCGGCGTCGGCCAGACCGGCGCCGGCGAGCTGTTCCACAACGTCAGCGTCACCTTCGTCGCCAAGCGGCTGGCCGACGTGGTCGGCGACCGCCACTTCATCGCCTGCTACCTGACCAACCCGGAAGCGGACGGCGCCCTGCTCCCGGTCGACAACGAGGAGCGGTGGGTCTTCCACCTGCCCTGGCACCCCGACCGCGGCGAGCCGCTGGAGGCGTTCACCGACGAGCGCTGCGCCGCGCACATCCGCACCGCGGTCGGCGTCCCCGACCTGGAGATCGAGATCACCGGAAAGGCCCCCTGGCACGCGGCCGAACGTGTGGCGGAGCGCTACTCGGCCGGCCGGGTCTTCCTCGCCGGGGACTCCGCCCACGAGATGTCGCCCACCGGGGCCTTCGGCTCCAACACCGGTATCCAGGACGGGCACAACCTCGCCTGGAAACTCGCCGCCGTCCTCGGCGGCTGGGCCGGACCCGGCCTGCTCGACACCTACGGCGCCGAGCGGCGGCCGGTCGCGGTGGCCACCAGCGAACGGGCCTCCGCCCGGTCCGCCGAGCACAACCACCCCGGTTACGACGCCGCGCCCGGCGCGGGCCGGCAGAGCGGCGTCCTCACCGTGGCCCTGGGCTACCGCTACCCGGCCGGCGCGGTGGTCGGTGTCGACCCGGGCCGCCCGATCGTGCCGGCGGGCCCGCCCTCGGGCGGTCCGGGCGGCCCGGTCGATCCGGTCGGTGCCGGTGGTCCGGGCGGACCGGTGGGTCCGGCCGGACCCGGTGGTTCAGGCGGCGCCGCGCCCCACGGCCCGGCCGGTCGGGGCCGTCCCGGTGGCGCGGGCCGGCC
>NZ_DATDBG010000129.1:0-13972 GCF_036524955.1 Streptomyces sp. | reverse complement strand
CTCACCGCCTCGGAGCTCAGCCGTGTCTGTCACCAAGTCCCCCCAGGTCCACGGAACTTCCCCCGGCGGCCCAGCGGGTCTCGCAGCGGGCGCGCAGGCGGGCGGAGCCCGCACCGCCCTGCGAGCCGCCGGACTGCTGATCGCGGTGCTGGTGCTGCTTGCGGTGCTGGCGGTGAGCATCGGTGTCGGCGCCAAGGCGCTCTCCCCCGGCGAGGTCTGGCACGGCCTGGTCGAGCGCGACTCGCCGAACTACGCGGTGGTGCGCCAGATGCGCCTGCCGCGCACCCTGCTCGGCCTGCTGGTCGGCACCGCGCTCGGGACGGCCGGGGGCGTCATGCAGGCGTTGACCCGCAACGCGCTGGCCGACCCCGGCCTGCTCGGGATCAACGCGGGTGCCTCGGCCGCGGTGGTCACCGCCGCCTCGTTGTTGGGCGTGGCCACCTTCGACGGCTACGTCTGGTTCGCGCTGGCCGGCACCGCGATCGTCTCGGTGCTCGTCTACGCGGTCGGCGGCGGGCGCGGAGCCACCCCGGCCCGCCTCGCTCTGGCCGGGTCCGCGCTCAGCGCCACGCTGTACTCCTACGTCAGCGCGGTGATGCTGCTGGACACCAGTTCGCTGGAGAAGATGCGCTTCTGGACGGTCGGTTCACTGGCCGACGCGCGCCCCGAGACCGTGCTCAAGGTGCTTCCGTTCATCGGTACGGGCCTGGTGTTCGCCCTCGCGCTGGCCCGTCCGCTGAACGCCCTCGCGCTCGGGGACGATGCCGCCAAGGCGCTCGGCGCCCGGCCAGAACTGGTGCGCGGCGCCGCGATCCTGGTCGTCACCCTGCTGTGCGGCGCGGCCACCGCGGCCTGCGGGCCCGTCATCTTCGTCGGCCTGATGGTCCCCCACCTGGTGCGCGCGCTGACCGGGCCCGACCTGCGCTGGCTCTTCCCCTACTGCGCGGTGCTCGCCCCGGTCCTGCTGCTCGGCTCCGACGTGCTGGGCCGGTTGCTGGGCCGTCCTGGCGAGCTGCAGGTCGGCGTGGTCACCGCGGTGATCGGCGGACCGTTCTTCCTCTGCTTCGCCCGCCGCGGAAAGCTGGCCCAGGTATGAGCACGATCCGTTTCGGCGACGGCTGGTCGCTGCGCTACCGCCCGCGCGCCCTCGCCGCCGGCGCCGGCTGCTCGCTGCTCGCCTTGCTGGTGAGCGTGCTCAGCCTGGGCAGCGGCGACTACCCGATGAGCCCGGCCGAGGTGGTACGGGCGCTGACCGGCGGCGGCTCCCCCGCCGAGGACTTCATCGTCAACCAGTTGCGGCTGCCCCGGGTGGTCACCGCGCTGCTGGTCGGTGCCGCGCTGGCACTGGCCGGCGCGCTCTTCCAGTCGCTGGTGCGCAATCCGCTCGGCAGCCCGGACGTGCTCGGCTTCACTCAGGGCGCCGCGGCCGGCGCGCTGCTGGTGGTGGTGGCCGGCGGCAGCAGCCTCGCGCTGGCCGTCGGCGCAGTGATCGGCGGCGTGGTGACGGGTGCGGCGGTCTGCGCACTGGCCTGGCGCGGCGGCCTGCACAGCGGCCGGCTGGTGCTGATCGGCATCGGCACCGCGGCGATCCTCACCGGCGTCAACGGCTACCTGCTGACCCGCGCCCGGCTGATGGACGCGGCCCGCGCGGTGCTCTGGCTGACCGGCAGTCTGGACGGCCGGGGCTGGGGGGACGCCATACCGTTGCTCGGTGCGCTGGGCGTACTCGGGCCGCTGGTGGTGCTGGGCTGCGGGCGGGCGCTGCGGACGCTGGAGCTCGGTGACGACGCGGCCGCCGCCCTCGGGGTGCGGGTGGAACGCCTGCGACTCGGCCTGCTGGCCGCCGCCGTGCTGCTCGCCTCACTCGCGGCAGCCGCCGCCGGACCCGTCTCCTTCGTCGCGCTGACCGCCCCTCAACTGGCCAAGCGGCTGACCCGGGCGCCCGGCCCCAACCTGCTCGCCGCGATGTGCACCGGCGCCGCGCTGCTAATCACCGCCGACTGGGCGGCCCAACAGCTGGTCAGCGGCCACCAGCTGCCGGTCGGCGTGGTGACCGGCCTGCTCGGCGGCGGCTACCTGGTCTGGCTGCTGGCCGGCGAACGGCGGGCGGGCCGGATATGAACGCGACACCCACACCGCGGAGCGCACCGCACGACGGAGAGGCAGGCATGACCCAGAACGGAGCACGACTGGCAGGTGACAGGCTCACCCTCGCCTACGAGCAGCGGACGATCGCCGAGGACCTGACCGTCGCCGTCCCCGACCGGTCCTTCACGGTGATCGTCGGTCCCAACGCCTGCGGCAAGTCCACCCTGCTCCGCGCGCTCGCCCGCACCCTCAAGCCGGCCGCCGGAACCGTGCTGCTGGACGGTCAGGACATCGCCCGCCTGCCGGCCAAGCGAGTGGCCCGCGTCCTGGGCCTGCTCCCGCAGTCCTCCGTCGCCCCCGAGGGCATCACCGTCAGCGAGCTGGTGAGCCGCGGCCGCTACCCGCACCAGGGCCTGCTGCGGCAGTGGTCGGAACACGACGAGCGGGTGGTCCAGGAGTCGATGGCGGCCACCGGGGTCGCCGAACTCGCCGACCGGACGGTCGACGAGCTCTCCGGCGGCCAGCGCCAGCGGGTCTGGATCGCGATGGCACTGGCCCAGGAGACGCCGCTGCTGCTCCTGGACGAGCCGACCACGTACCTGGACATCGCGCACCAGGTCGAGATCCTCGACCTGTGTGCCCAGCTGCACGAGGAACAGGGCCGCACCCTGGTCGCCGTGCTGCACGACCTGAACCAGGCGGCCCGGTACGCCACCCACCTGATCGCGATGCGCGGCGGACGGGTGCTGGCAGCCGGGACACCGGGCGCGATCGTCACCGCCGAGCTGGTGCGGGAGGTCTTCCAGATGCCCTGCCGGGTGATCGAGGATCCGGAGACCGGTACGCCGCTGGTGGTGCCGGCGGCCCGGCGGAGTACGTGGCGTCAGACCACCGCGCCGACCACGGAGGACGCCGGTGGTCACGGCCGGGCCGCGTCGGCCGCGCCCGAGGCGGCCCGGCCGTGACCCACGATGTCTTCCGCGACGACTGGGGCATCCCCCACCTGCGAGCCGGAGACCCACTGGAACTCGCGTACGCCCAGGGGCACAACGCCGCCACCGACCGGGCCTGGCAGCTAGAGGTCGAGCGGCACCGGGCCCAGGGCGGCTCGGCCGCCTTCCTGGGCGCCGACCACGTGGACTGGGACCGCTTCGCCCGCCAGGCCCAGCTGGCCGACACCGCCCAGCGCTGCTTCACCCGGCTCGGCCAGGCCACCGCGACCTGGGTCCGCGCCTACGTCGACGGGGTCAACGACGCCCTGCGCGAAACCGCCCACCGAGCACCGGAGTTCGCCGAAACCGGGCTCGCCCCCGGCCGCTGGGAGCCGTGGACCCCTCTGGCACTCTGGCTCTCCCACCACATCCTCTTCGCCGGCTTCCCGAGCAAATTGTGGCGCGAGCGGGTCGCCGAGCAACTCGGCGACCGGGCGGTCGGCCTGTTCGCCACCGACGGACCCGCCACCTCCGGAAGCAACGGCTGGCTGGTGGCCGCCGACCGCACGGCGACCGGCGCCGCGCTGATCGCCGGCGACCCGCACCGGTTCATTGAAGACCCGGGGATCTACCAGCAGATCCGCCTGGCCTGCCCCGAGTTCGACGTGATCGGGCTGGCTGTCCCGGGCGTCCCCGGCATCGCCCACTTCGGGCACACTGGCGGCGCAGCCTGGGCGATCACCAACGCCATGGCCGACTACCAGGACCTCTACCGCGAGCGGCTACGACGCACCGAGCATGCGGTGGAGGCGCTCGGCCCGGACGGCTGGCGACCGGCCACGGCGCACATCGAGACCATCGAGGTCGCCGGCGGCGAGCCGGTGACTGTCGAGGTGGTCGAGACCGAGCGCGGACCTGTGGTGATCGGCGGCCCCGACGGCCCGGGCGAGGCGGTCAGCCTGCGCTGTCCGCCCCGGGTTCGCGAGGAGCTGGGCTTCGAGGCGCTGCCGGCGCTGCTGCGGGCGCGGACCGTCGCGGACGTCGACGCGGCCTTCGACCGCTGGGCCGAGCCGGTCAACGTGGTGCAGGCCGCCGACACCGCGGGCGGACTGCTGCACCGGGTGGCCGGCGCCGTCCCTCTGCGCCACCCGCGCAACCTGGTCCGGCTGGTGCCCGCCTGGGAGCCCGGCCACGCCTGGCAGGGCTGGCACGCACCGCTGCCGCGCGCCCAGGTCGACGGCTACGCGGTGATGGCCAACGAGCGCGGCCTGGCCGAGCCGCTGGGCGTCGAGTTCTCCGCGCCGCACCGGGCCGAGCGGATCACCGAACTGCTGGCCGCCTCCACTTCGTGGACCGGCCCGCGGATGACCGCCGTGCACACCGACACCCACCTCGCCTCCAGCAGGCCGCTGCTCGACCTGCTGGCCGGCTTGACCGGGCTGAGCTCCGCAGCCGAACAACTGCGCGAAGAACTTCTCGGCTGGGACCGGCGGATGGCGGCCGACTCGGTCACCGCCGCCCGCTACGCGGCGCTTCGCTCGGCCGTGGTGCGCCGCCTCGCCGCCGAGCCGGCACTGGCCGCGCTGGCCGGACCCACCGGCCGTCCGGCGCTCTTCGCGCCCTGGCTCTCGCTGACCTCACGCATCGGCTTCGCACTGGAGCACCTGCTGAGCACCGACCTGCTGCCGGACACCGACCCCGCGGCGCTGGTCCGCGCCGCCGTCGAGCAACTGGCCGGCGGGGAGCTACCGGTGACGACCTGGGGGGAGACCCACCGGCTCACCCCCTGGCAGGCGCTGCCCGAGTCCGAGTCACCCAGCCGCCCCGAGCTCGCCGGCGACCACGACTGTGTGCTCTCCACCTCCTGCGTCCCCGGCCTCACCGACCTCAGCGCCCGCGCATCGGCGGCGCGGTGCGTCTGGGACCTCGCACGCCGCGACGACAGCCTCTGGGTGGTCCCCTTCGGTGCCAGCGGCCTGCCCGGCGACCCGCACCGCCGCGACCAGCTCCCGCTGTGGCTGAGCGGCGCGCTGATCCCCGTGGTCACCGACTGGAACAGGCTCAGCAAGGAGCAGGGATGACGACCGACCGACGCGCCCGAACCGGGAACACCTACGAACAGGCCGTACCCGGTTTCGGTACCGTGCTGATCCGCCCGCTGGACCCGGCGGGCGACGCCCGGACGGTGCACCGCTGGGTCAACCAGGACCGCGCCCGGTTCTGGGGCATGGTCGGCCGCAGCCGTGAACAGGTCCAGGAGATCTACGAGTTCGTCGACTCACTGACCACCCATCACGCCTACATGGTGCTCCGCGACTCCGCCCCCGTCGCGCTTTTCCAAACCTACCGGCCCGAGCACGACCCGCTCGGCGACCACTACCAGGTCGCTCCCGGAGACCTCGGCTTCCACCTGCTGATCGCCCCCGCTGCCGGCAACCCGCAGCCCGGCTACACCGGCGTGCTGCTCTCGGTCTTCCTCTCCTTCCTGGTGACCGACCCCACGATGCAGCGCATCATCGCCGAGCCTGACATCCGCAACGAGAAGTCGATCACCCGCCTGCTGCGCACCGGCTTCGAACTCGGCCCGGAGATCGACCTGCCCGAGAAGCGCGCCCGCCTGGTCTTCCTGCCCCGGGCCGACGCCGAAGCACTTCAGCAGCGGACCACCGCCCGCCACGAAGCGAGCGGATTCCACCCCGCACCGGCGCAGCAACGTGTGGACGGGGTTCAGCCGAGGTCGGTCCCGAAGCCGCCATGGGAAGAACTCTGAGCTGAGCCGGCCCGAGGTCAGCGGCCACTGCTCCCGAGTGAGTGGCGCGTGAGCCTCAGGCTGGTCGGGTCAGGATGCGATACACAGCTTGGCCGTCAGCCTCGGCATCGGGATCGCGCAACTCCCGCCAGGCTCGATGGTTGGGGTCGGAAAGCTCCTTGGCCAGCGCAAGCTTCTTGCGATCACTCTTCGACAGCTCGCTTCGCAGCGACAGCGGATTGACGGGCAGCGACAGCAAGAAAGCCAAGTCCCTGTAGTGCTTGGCCTTCGGGGCGGTCGGGATTCCAAGCGCCGCAGCCTTCCCTACGATTGCGCCGAGCAAACTGGGACGCCTGATTGCGCCCGGGCGCCCGTCCAGCTGAACCGAAACGCTGGTGGTGCGATGCAACGCCTGGCGTCCCGCGGGCACTTCCAGGGTCACTCCTGGGGGCGATGTCGTGAGGTCAGCGCGGTTTCCGAGTTTGTCAGGAGCCAGCACGTCAACCGTCAAAGTGCCATCAGCATCAATGCGCGTGTAGCGATAGACCTTGCCCTCAGGCGTTATGCCGGCAGGTTGGAATCCAAGGTCCTTCAGCACATCGACCAACAGGAGCAGGCTCTGCTGGTGAGATATCACGTCAGCCAGGACATCGAGATCCTGACTGGCGCCTGGAGGCGTCCTCCCGTGCTCCAAACCATGCAAGAGCACCATTTGCCCACCGATCAGAGTCCATACATCAGGCATCCGGTCGGCAATATCAAGGAGGACGCCCCAGAGGCTGACGAGCGGCCCCGTGATGAGGTCTGATTCGAGCCGTACGACCGGTTCGTTCACGCCGCTCTTGAGCCAATTCGCTCAGGACGGGCCAGCAGGGGTTCGATGATGCCGACTGCGGCGACACTCGCTCGATCCTCGTGCGCGTCCAGCAAATCCGCGGCCACGACCGACGAGGGAGCGTCCTTGCCTCGTTCACCGGCTTGGCTCTCGTGCTCGCCGGAACCCGACTGGAGAAACGGCCACGCACTGACAGGCGGAACCCGCACTACGAGGTTCCCCTGCTCAGCGTCCGGCATCATGCCGAACTCAGCCTCCAACGTGCCAAGTCGTTCGGGATGCACATAGACCTCTGCCTGGCCAGGAGCCACGTAGTCCGCGCCGATGCGAGGCGCCGCGCTCACGCCGGCACGCACCACGTCGGGGTGCTCCAGAAGCGCAGGAAGCACACCCCGATGAACGCGATAGCGTCGGGACTCAGCTCGCGACGACAGCAGCCTTTGCAGGTCGTCGGTTGGCAGCGCACCGCCATGAGCCGCCAGATTCCGCAGACGAGTCAGCAGGCGCGAGCGCTCCGGTGCAGACAAGTCAGACGGACGACAGCCTGAGAGGATGGCGAGCGCACCCCAAGCGTTCCGAGGCGACAGCGGTCGCCCGGACCGCGGAAGCCGCTTCCGATCCTGCACGCTCCCGGCTCCTACCAGCCAGCGACCGTCAACGCGGACTCCCTGCAGCTTGCCCTCCTGGAGCAACTGACGCACACGCGACTCATCCACTGCCAGAGCTCCGGCAGCCTGTCGTACGGAGAGAAAGTCCATGTCACACCACCTTGCGTCTTCCCTAGCGTGCCCAGGAGGGAACACGCAACAGTGTCCACCACCTGGGCCATTGCGTCAAACCTCCCGAGCCCAGGAGGGAAGTCGCAACCTTGGAATCCCAAGTAAAATCTTCACCAAGCACCACCTCGCAACAGGGCCGCCCATCGATACATTCCGTGACCAAAGATCGGCTTAGCGTATCGACGAGCGATCCCGGGAAAACCGCTCACCCGACTACTCTGAGCAATATAGGCAGCTCAGAGGGCCTAGCACCATGCCATGACCTTGGGGCTGTGCCGAGGCCGCCGTCAGCGGCCCGTGCGGAGGACGTCGGGCGCGGATGTGGGCTGTCCGGCAGTACGTCGAGCGGGTCCGGCGCGCTCCCTTGCCCGGGAGCGCGGACCGCTGTCAGAAGGCTCGCAGATACGGGTGGGGGACGCGGCTTTCGGTGCCCAGAGCGCGGGCGGCCCGCAGCGGCCACTGCGGGTCGCGCAGCAGCTCACGGCCGAGCAGAACGGCATCGGCCTCGCCCTTGGCCACGATCGCCTCCGCCTGGTGGGGGTCGGTGATCAGGCCGACCGCGCCCACCGGCACGTCGGCCTCAGCCCGGACCCTGGCCGCGAAAGGCACCTGGTAGCCAGGAGTGGCCGGGATGGCCACCCCGGGCACGTTGCCGCCGCTGGAGACGTCCAGCAAGTCCACGCCGCGGACCAGCAGCTCCTTGGCGAGTCGGACAGTCTGGTCGACCGTCCAGCTGTCGTCCTCACCCGCGGCGTCACTCTCTGCCAGCCAGTCGGTGGCCGACACCCGGAAGAACACCGGCAGCTCGTCCGGCCACACCTCACGGACTGCCTCTGCGACCTGCAGGGCGAGTCGGATGCGGTTGCCGAAGGAGCCCCCGTACGCGTCGGTGCGCCGGTTGCTGCGTGGCGAGAGAAACTCGTGGATCAGGTAACCATGGGCGCCGTGCAGCTCCACCACCTCGAAGCCGGCGCGGTGGGCACGCCGGGCAGCGTCCGCGAATTGCCGTACGACGCGGGCGATGCCGTCCGCTGTCAGCTCCTCGGGGACCGCGGCGCCCTCGTCGAACGGCACCGAACTCGGCCCGACCGGTTGCCAGCCGGGGGCCGCGCCACCCGACGGAGTGTGATTCCGCCACGGCCGCCCGGTTGCCGCCTTCCGTCCCGCATGGGCCAGTTGGACTCCGATGCGGGCGCCCTGGTCGCGTACGAAGCGGGTGAGGCGCGCGAACGCCTCCTGTTGGCGGTCGTTCCACAGTCCGAGGTCCCAGGAGCTGATCCGGCCTTCCGGAGCGACCGCTGTGGCCTCGGTCAGCAGCAGCCCGGCGCCGCCGATCGCACGGGCGCCCAGGTGCGCGAGATGCCAGTCCGTGGGAGCGCCGGTGTTGGGGCCCTCGCATTCCGCCGAGTACTGGCACATGGGCGCCAGAAAGATCCTGTTGGCTATGGTCAGTGACCGCAGGGTCATCGGCTCGAACAACACGCTCACGGCGAATCCCCCCTTTCTGTTCCGCCCGTCAAGGCGCCTCGTACACCAGCACGCATCGACGGAAGAATCCCTCGATGACCTCGGGACGCACCCTGGCGAGGCCAGAGTGCCAACGGGGTCGCACGCAGGGCACGGAAGCCACTTCCATGGAAAGGGATGGCCCGGGCCCCACCCAATGGCGCAGGTGATCGCTGAACCAAACGTCTTCGGTCCCGGAATGCTCTGATGTCACACCGCCAGCGGCTGCCATGGCGGTATCCGGAATATCGTCAGTCATGGCGTACCGAGCGCCGCGAAAGCGTTTCGACGACGTGACGGATATTCCTCGGCCACAGCACGTGCCCCTGGGAGCATCGGTACGTCGCGCGACAAGGCTTCACCTGCCAGTGAGGAGTGGGGACCGATGGCAGCAGTTTCACGCCTGCCGTTCACAAAATCCATGTAATCTGGATCACATAGGGTGAGTGCGGGTGGGTGCCGCCCGAGGTGGGCACGACTTCAGGGTGGCACCGGCTGCCCCTTGCGGTGACCGGCTCCGTCGCCGACGCACTGCATTTCACGGAGTCGCACGGTAGAGTCTGACTCACCGTCGGCTCACCGGGCGGACCGCTTGTGTCGCGTCCCCGGTCGAGCGGTATTCGTTTTTTCGCGTGCCCGGCCGGGAAGAGCAGGAACAATCGATGTGTATCGCGCCCCGCGTCCGGGCGTTCGGCGCGCTGATCGGACGATGGAGGCCATATGCCTGATGACGCCCGGAGAATGCTGGTGTTCGCGGTCGGTGACGTGTTCATCGACCGGCCGGATCCGTCGACGGCTTTCAGTCGTAGCGGCGACTCGTTCGCCGGTGCGGACATCGTGTTCGGAAACTGCGAAGGTGTCTTCAGCGACCGGGTCGAGCGGGCGCCGAGTTGCAGTGCCCCCGTGGTGGCGGCCGGGGCGAACGCCATGCCGCTGGCGAAGGCCGGTTTCTCCGTCATGTCGCTGGCGAACAACCACAGCGTCGACGGCGGCCACACGGGGCTCTTGTCGTGCATCAGGACGCTCGCCGACCTGGGTATCGCCACCGTCGGCGCGGGAGCGACCATCGCGGAGGCCCGAACGCCTGCCGTGCTCACCGGCCGGTCCGGGACGCGAGTGGCGTTCCTCGCCTACAGCGCGGTGTTCCCCCACGGCTATGAGGCCCATGTGGGCCTCCCCGGCATCGCGCCGCTTCGCGCGCACACCCGCTACACCCCGTGGGAGGTGAACGAGTGGGCGCCGGGGCTGATGCCGAAGGTCACCACAGAAGCCGTCATGGAGGACATGTCCGCGCTCGGCGAAGACATCCGCAGGGCGCGGACCCTTGCGGATCTGGTGTTCGTCAGTTGCCACTGGGGTGACGCCACTCAGCCCGCCATGCTCACCGATCACGAGAAGCGGGTCGCCCACCACGCCGTCGATGCCGGAGCCGACGCGGTGTTCGGGCACCACCATCACATGCTGCGAGGGGTCGAACTGTACGCCGGCCGACCGATCTTCTACGGCCTCGGCAACTACCTGTTCGACCTGCCGAACCTGCCGGAACGGCTGAAGGAAACCGGCTATCTCGGGAGTTCCGACCCAGCCGATCGAATGGCGGTACGACGGCGGTGGGGGGCTTACGGCATCCACCCACGCGAGGGCTACCCGCTGTTGCCGTTCCATGAGGACAGCCGGCTGACCGGGATCGCGATCGTGAGCGCGGGGAAGGACGGAAGCCTCGCAGCGGGGTTCAGACCGGCTCTGGTGGGTCCGGACAACGAGCCCGTCAGGGTGCGTCCGGACAGCCCCGAAGGACGCCAGGTGCTGGAGTACCTGCAGGCCTGCACGGATGCCGAGGAACTGGGGTCGAGGCTGATATCGCCGCTTCCGGACTCGGGCCTTCCGGACGACTGCGTCCAGGTGGTCTCCGGCCTGCCCGGAGCGGTTCAGTGATGAGGCTGTCCCACACCAGCACGACGGGGCTGCCGCCCGCCCGTCACGACCGGCAAAGAGGGCCTGGACCGGGAGGTCACCCATGACCGGTCGTGCGGTGCCTCTCGCGGTACGTGAGGGAGCCGCGTGCCAGAAGCCGCCCAGCGGCCTCGGCCACAGCCACCCCCGGCCGGCTCCCCGACAACCTCCAAGCCCAGCTGCGGCCCACCACGACACGGGGACCACCGCCCTGCCCGACCCCGTTCCCTCCCGCACTGAAACGGCAGGAACCGGACACACCCGCCGGCCCCCTCACGCCGGAGCACACGTGAATGATCGAGTCTTCACGGAAAATCCACGTGCGTGATAGAACGAGCGGAGCGTATTTCACCTTCGTACTCTGAACTCTCCGGACATGACGTGAGGGGCCATGACTGTTTCGGCCGAAGATGCCGGAGTGGCCGTATCCCGGCGTGCCGCCAGACTGATGAAGCGCCAGGCCGCCTGGAAACCGGCGATCATGCCATTCGTCGTGACCGCGCTGCTGGCGTACGCCTTCTCCTCCTCGCTGTACCACCCGAGAACGACGGTGATGGGCTGGGTCGTCTCCGTTCTGTGGACGCTGCCGATCGTCAGCTCGGTCGTCGGCGTGACCGGTGCACTGCTCACCAGGCGCCGTGTGGGCCGGCAGCGCGGCTGGGTCTCCGCCGAGCCGGTCCTGCACGACCGGCTGATCGTGCTCGTACCGACCATAGGACGGCACGACACCTACCCGGCCCTGGAGCGGTCGGTGCTGTCGTACTGCGAGTTCATGCCGGCCTGGTTTCCCGACCTGCGCATCGAGATCCTCACCGAGGAGGGCTGTGAGGCAGCGGAGCGCATCGACGCACTGGCCGCGGTCAGCCCCCTGACCCGGGTGGTGACGGTGCCCAAGGCGTACCGCACACCCAACGGCACCCGCTTCAAGGCCCGTGCCAACCACTACGCGAACGAACTGCGCATCGCCGAGGGCGAGGCCATGGACGACGTATGGGTGCTGCACATGGACGACGACACCGGTGTCGGCCCGGACACCGCCGAGCAGGTCGCCCGGTTCGTCAACGCCCAGCGCCGGGCGGGCGCCGACGGCAAGCACCTGGCCCAGGGCATGCTTACCTATCCGCGCGAGAACGCCGTCAACAGCCTGACCTGGCTGGCCGACGCCATACGCCCCGCGGATGACATCGCCCGCTTCGCCGTACTCACCGGCGGCGGGACTCCGCTGGTCGGGCTGCACGGGGAGCTGCTGCTGCTCCGCGCGTCCATCGAGGCGACCATCGGCTGGGACTTCGGCCCGGACTCGATCTGCGAGGACGCGCACCTCGCCCTGATCTTCTCCAGCCGCTACAAGGGGCGCAGCGACTGGTTCTCCGGCCGAAGCTACGGTGCGTCCCCGGCCACCATGCGCGACTTCCTCAAGCAGCGCGAGCGGTGGTCCTGGGGCCTGGTCGGCCTCGCCTTCAACCGGACCCTGCCCCGGCGCTCCCGGGCCCTGCTGATGTACAGCGTCACCACCTGGGTGATCGGCCCGTTCCAGCATGTGGCCGTCGTCCTGGCCGCGGGTGCGCTGCTGGGCGACCTCAACACCTCTCCGGTCACCCCGTGGATCCTGCCGCTGTGGGCGGTCACCATGGGCTACGCGGTCTGGATGTACTGGGAGGGGCTCAAGATCAACGCCTCCGTCTCGGCCGGCGGCCGGCGGCTGTGGTGGGAGCCGGTCGCCCTGGTCGCGCTGATGCCGTTCTTCGCGTTGTGGGAGGCGGTCGGCTCGTTCAAGGGGCTGCTGCGCTATCTGCGGGGCACGGAGAACCAGTTCGTCGTCATCGCCAAGCCGGCCTGACGCGCCGCCATGCGACGTACCGCGTTCCGCCCGGCCGCCCTCGTCAGCCTGTGCCTCACCGCCGTACTGCTGGCTGCCTGCGTTCCCTCCGCGAACGGCACGAGCGGCAGCGCGCGACCGAGCGGATCCGGGAGCGGCACGGTGTCCTCCCCGCCCGCCCCGGCGAAGGTCGCGGACCCGTGGCAGCCCGGCGATCCGCAACTGGGCGCACAGGTGCTCTGGTACGCGGGGAACGAGACGGACGCCACGGTGCGCGCCAAGGCGCTGCGGGTGGTCGACTACATGGTCGGCAAGGACATGAACTCCTTAGCGATCTCCTTTCCGTTCGGCACCCGGGCCCCGCAGGCGAACGAAGTCGCCGCGACCGCCGCGACCCCCTCCGTCCGACACCTCGCCATCCTGATGGACGTCGCCGCGGCGGCCGGCCTGCGGATCACCCTGCGGCCCCTGCTCGACGAGAGGACCCTGATGGCCGAGGACCCACTGGCCTGGCGGGGCTCGCTCGCCCCCACCGACCGGGACGCGTGGTTCCGGTCGTACGAGAGCTTCCTCGCCCCGTACTTGTCGCTGGCGGCCCGTCACCACGCACGCACCTTTGTGATCGGCGCGGAGCTGACGTCCCTGGAGGACGACTCCCGCTGGCGGGGCATCGTCTCGGCCGCCGGCAAGCTGTTTCCCGGGGAGATCTCCTACGACGCGAACTGGGACGACTACGTCTCCCGGCGGATCAGCCTCCCCGTGAACCACCTGGGCGTGGACGCCTACTTCCCGCTCAAGACGCTCGGCGACGACGCCTCCGTCAGCGCCATCGTGGCCGGCTGGCAGAAGTGGCTCGACCGCAAGAGCACCGGCAAGCTGCCCCGGATCCTCCTGTCCGAGGTGGGCATTCCCGCAGAGGACGGCGCCTACCACCACCCCGGCGTCTGGCGGGACGCGGGGAAGCCACTCAACCTCGCAGTGCAGAAGACCTGGTTCGCCGCTGCCTGCCAGGTCGCCCGCGACCGGGACATGGCCGGCCTGTACTGGTGGAACATCGACTTCCACGCGGATCCCGCCGCCGCCGACCCGCGCACCGACGTCCACTCCTCCTTCCTCGGCCGACCCGCCGAATCGGCCATCACCTCCTGCTTCCGGGCCTGGGCCGCCTCGGCCTCCGGAGACCGATGACTGCCCCCACGAACGACCCGTACCGGTTCGACGACGGACCCCAGCAGATCCACTGGGACAGCGGAGGGTACGGCAGGCACGCCGCCGACGACTGGATCAGGGGGTACGTGACCGCGCCGCCCC
>NZ_DATDBG010000128.1:0-2992 GCF_036524955.1 Streptomyces sp. | reverse complement strand
CTGTTGCTCAACACCACCGGTGTGGCCCTCGCCCACCTGCTGGTCGTACCCCCCGTACGGCGCCGCCTGCGTTCCCGCGCCCGGCCGCGGGAGGCGGACGGTACGAGGCGCCCTTCCGGGGCTCAGCCCGCGAGCACCACGAAGATCGAGACCGCCCCGTAGCGCGAACCGCAGCGCGACGGGCCGGGTCCCCTCCGCGGAGGGGACCCGGCCCGTACCCGTACGGCGGCCGGAACGGCCGCCGGCTCAGCCGGCGAGGACGTCGCCGGCCGGGGGGAGGCCGCCGAGCAGGCCGGAGACCGGCGCGACCTGGTTGCCGGAGAGGCGGTTGCCGGAGGGGAGGAGGCCGCCGGCCGGGGCCGGGAGCGCGGAGGTGCCGTGGGCCAGCGCGGACCGGGCGCCCGCGGCGGTGTCGGCGGCGCCGGGCACCAGGTGGGTGGCCGAGCCGATCGGCAGGGAGCCGAGCGCGCCGGACTGTGCGGCGGCCAGATCGGTGGCCGAGGCGCTGCCGGCCGCGGCGGCGACCGCGGCGAGGCCCAGAGCGGTGGTGGCGAGGGTCTTCTTGGTTCGGGTTCGCATGACTGCGGAACGTAGTCAGACTTTCACCAGCCGTGCAACCGGCTCGGCGCACCCGGACCCCGGCCCCCGGCCGCGCCCGGCGGCCCCGCGCTCACCCCGCGTCGGACGGGGAACCGCTGGCCACGGGGTGTACGGCGGCGCCCGGCGTGAACAGCCACTCGGCCTTCAGTTCGGCGTAGCCGGGCTTGATCACCTCGTTGATCATCGCGAGACGTTCATCAAAAGGAATGAACGCTGATTTCATCGCATTGACGGTGAACCACTGCATGTCGTCCAGGGTGTAGCCGAACGCGTCGACGAGGTGCTCGAACTCCCGGCTCATGCTCGTCCCGGACATCAGCCGGTTGTCCGTGTTGACGGTGACCCGGAAGTGCAGCCGCCGCAGCACCCCGATCGGATGATCCTTGTACGAAGCGGCGGCGCCCGTCTGGAGGTTGGACGTCGGGCACATCTCCAGCGGCACGCGCTTGTCCCGCACGTACGCCGCGAGGCGGCCGAGCTTCACCCCGGCGCCCCCCTCGTCGGCGTGCACGTCGTCGATGATCCGCACTCCGTGGCCGAGCCGGTCGGCGCCGCACCACTGGAGGGCCTGCCAGATCGACGGCAGTCCGAACGCCTCGCCGGCGTGGATCGTGAAGTGGTTGTTCTCACGCTTCAGGTACTCGAACGCGTCCAGGTGCCGGGCGGGCGGGTGCCCGGCCTCCGCGCCCGCGATGTCGAAGCCGACGACCCCCAGATCCCGGTACTGGTTGGCAAGTTCGGCGATCTCCTGGGACCGGGCGGCGTGCCGCATCGCGGTGAGCAGCGCGCCCACCCGGATGCGGTTGCCGTCCTCACGGGCGCGGCGCTCGCCCGCCCGGAAGCCCTCGTTGACCGCCTGGACCACCTGCTCCAGGCTGAGGCCGCCCTCCAGGTGCTGCTCCGGCGCGTACCGGATCTCGGCGTAGACCACGCCGTCCGCGGCCAGGTCCTCCGCGCACTCCGCAGCGACCCGCACCAGGGCGTCCCGGGTCTGCATCACCGCGCAGGTGTGCGCGAAGGTCTCCAGGTACCGCTCCAGGGAGCCGGAGTCGGCTGCCGCGCGGAACCACGCGCCGAGTTTGTCGGGGTCGGTCTCCGGCAGCCCGGTGTACCCGTTCTGCCGAGCGAGCTCGATGATCGTACCGGGGCGCAGACCGCCGTCCAGGTGGTCATGGAGCAGCACCTTGGGGGCGCGGCGGATCTGTTCGACGCTCGGCAGGTCCGGCGTGTGGTGGTTCGTCATGTTCCCACCATAGTCCCTACGCGCGTAGATACCGCACACGCACCAACTATTTTCCGCACGGCCATACAGTGCACGCCGTCTCGTCTGCCATCGTTGCGCCATGGCTTCACAAGCTTTGCCGGCGCGTGGCGCCCGCCTGGGCCGCCCGGTGGCACCCGGACTGGTGTCACCGCTGGTCCCCGCACCACGGCAGCGCGAGCGGTACCACGACTCGGCCGCCGCCGTGCGCGCCGTCGTGCTCGCCCTGCCCGGCGGTGAGGCGCTGAGCACCCGGCGCCGTTCCCCCGTGGCCGCCGCCGTGATCTGGCCGCTCGCCCGCCACCTGGTACGGGAAGGTGTCGCCGACGGTTTGGCCGCCCATGTCGTCCACTACCGCTTCCGCGGCTGGAACGGCGGCCACGCGCACCCCGCCGAGGACGCGGAGTGGGCGGTCGGCGAGACGGTACGGCGCTACGGGGACGTGCCGGTCTGCCTGGTCGGCCTCGACATGGGCGCCCGCGCGGCCCTGCACGCGGCGGGCCACCCCGCGGTCAACTCCGTGGTGGCCCTGGCCCCCTGGCTCCCCGCCGGCCCCGAACCCGAACCCGTCAAGCAGCTCAACGGCTGCCGCGTCCTGATCGTCCACGGCACCGACGACGACTCCACCGACCCCGAGCGCTCCTATCGGCTCGCCGAGCGGGCGAAGAAGGTCAACCGGGAGGTCTGCCGCTTCGAGGTGCACACCGACGGGCACGGTCTCCACCAGCACCGGGCCGAAGTCTTCGCCCTCACCGCGGACTTCGTCCTCGGCTCCCTCCTCGACCGCCCCTACGCCCGCCCCGTCGCCGACGCCCTCGCCGCTCCCCCACCCCTCGGCCTCCGCATGCCCCTCGCCGCAGGCTTCGGCCGCTCCCTCAGGCCGTAGGCCACCCCGGAACCCCCTCCCGCACCGTACGGCCGCTCACCTTGCCGAGGCGCGTCCGTCCGCAGGGCCTTCTTCGGCCTGTCACCACCTGCGTGCCCCGCGAGGTACTGACCCCCGCAAGGTACTGGGGGAGGGTGACGGGGTCGGAGGGGGAAGGGTCCGAGACGTTCGTATATGTGTGGCCCGGGTAAGACCCGCACTCAGCGAAGTGCCGGCAACGGGCCGTACATATGCAGTCTCGGACC
>NZ_DATDBG010000127.1:0-3648 GCF_036524955.1 Streptomyces sp. | reverse complement strand
CAGGCCGCCGCACCGGCCGCCCCGGTCACTCCGGTCGCACCCGCGACCCCGATTCCGGCCCCGCAGCCCGCGGCCCCCGCCCCGCAACCCGCGGCAACGGCGCAACCGCAGGCCCCGACGGCCCCGGCCGCCCCCAAGCCGACCGCTGCCAGGCCCCTCGCCGCCCCCACCGCGAACGGCACCGAGTACCTGCCCCTGCGCGGCCCCGCGGCCGCCGTCGCGAAGAACATGAACGCGTCGCTGGAGCTGCCCACCGCGACCTCGGTGCGCGCCATCCCGGTGAAGCTGCTGTTCGACAACCGCATCGTCATCAACAACCACCTCAAGCGCGCCCGCGGCGGCAAGGTCTCCTTCACCCACCTCATCGGCTACGCCATGGTCCGGGCGCTCAAGGCCATGCCGTCGATGAACTGGCACTACGCGGAGCGCGACGGCAAGCCGACCCTGGTCAAGCCCGAGCACGTCAGCCTGGGCCTGGCCATCGACCTGGTGAAGCCCAACGGCGACCGCCAGCTCGTGGTCGCCGCCATCAAGCAGGCCGAGACGCTGAACTTCTTCGAGTTCTGGCAGGCGTACGAGGACATCGTCCGCCGCGCCCGCACCGGCAAGCTGACGATGGACGACTTCTCCGGCGTCACCGCCTCGCTGACCAACCCCGGGGGCCTGGGCACCGTTCACTCGGTGCCGCGGCTGATGCCCGGTCAGGCGATGATCCTGGGTGTCGGCTCGATGGACTACCCGGCCGAGTTCCAGGGCACCTCGCAGGACACCCTGAACAAGCTGGGCATCTCCAAGGTCATGACGCTGACCAGCACCTACGACCACCGGGTGATCCAGGGCGCCGCCTCCGGCGAGTTCCTGCGGATCATGAACCAGCTGCTGCTGGGCGAGAACGACTTCTTCGACGACATCTTCGCCGCGCTGCGCATCCCGTACGAGCCGGTCCGCTGGCGCACGGACATCGACACCGCCCACGACGACGATGTCACCAAGGCCGCCCGGGTCTTCGAGCTGATCCACTCCTACCGGGTCCGCGGCCACGTGATGGCCGACACCGACCCGCTGGAGTACCGGCAGCGCAAGCACCCCGACCTGGACGTGCTGGAGCACGGGCTCACCCTGTGGGACCTGGAGCGCGAGTTCGCGGTCGGCGGCTTCGCGGGCAAGACCCTGATGAAGCTGCGCGACATCCTCGGCGTGCTGCGCGACTCGTACTGCCGGACCGTCGGCGTGGAGTACATGCACATCCAGGACCCCAAGCAGCGCAAGTGGATCCAGGACCGCATCGAGCGACCGCACGCCAAGCCGGAGCGCGAGGAGCAGCTGCGCATCCTGCGCCGGCTGAACGCGGCCGAGGCGTTCGAGACGTTCCTGCAGACCAAGTACGTCGGCCAGAAGCGGTTCTCGCTGGAGGGCGGCGAGTCCGTCATCCCGCTGCTGGACGCGGTCATCGACGCGGCGGCCGAATCCCGGCTGGACGAGGCCGTGGTCGGCATGGCCCACCGCGGCCGGCTCAACGTGCTGGCGAACATCGTGGGCAAGTCGTACGCGCAGATCTTCCGCGAGTTCGAGGGCAACCTCGACCCGAAGTCGATGCACGGCTCCGGCGACGTGAAGTACCACCTGGGCGCCGAGGGCACCTTCGAGGGCCTGGACGGCGAGACGATCAAGGTCTCGCTGGCCGCGAACCCCTCGCACCTGGAGGCGGTCGACCCGGTCCTGGAGGGCATCGCCCGCGCCAAGCAGGACATCATCAACAAGGCCGGCACCGACTTCACCGTGCTGCCGATCGCGCTCCACGGCGACGCGGCCTTCGCCGGCCAGGGCGTCGTCGCCGAGACGCTGAACATGTCGCAACTGCGCGGCTACCGCACCGGCGGCACCCTGCACGTGGTGATCAACAACCAGGTCGGCTTCACCGCTGCGCCGGAGTCCGCGCGCTCCTCGATGTACGCCACCGACGTGGCCCGGATGATCGAGGCGCCGATCTTCCACGTCAACGGCGACGACCCGGAGGCCGTGGTCCGGGTGGCCCGGCTGGCCTTCGAGTACCGGCAGGCGTTCAACAAGGACGTCGTGATCGACCTGATCTGCTACCGCCGCCGCGGGCACAACGAGTCGGACAACCCGGCGTTCACCCAGCCGCTGATGTACGACCTGATCGACAAGAAGCGCTCGGTGCGCAAGCTCTACACCGAGTCGCTGATCGGCCGCGGCGACATCACCCTGGAAGAGGCCGAGCAGGCGCTCCAGGACTACCAGGGCCAGCTGGAGAAGGTCTTCACCGAGGTCCGCGAGGTCCAGGCGCCCGCGTCGCCGTCCACCGACGAGCCGGCCGGACCGCCCTCGGAGTTCCCGGTCGCGGTGCCCACCGCGGTCTCCACCGAGGTGGTCAAGCGGATCGCCGCCGCCCAGGTGAACATCCCCGAGCACGTCACCGTCCACCCGCGGCTGCTGCCGCAGCTCCAGCGCCGGGCGGCGATGGTCGAGGACGGCACGATCGACTGGGGCATGGGCGAGACGCTGGCCATCGGCTCGCTGCTGCTGGAGGGCACCCCGGTCCGGCTGGCCGGCCAGGACTCCCGCCGCGGTACCTTCGGCCAGCGGCACGCGGTGCTGATCGACCGGGAGACCGGCGAGGACTACACCCCGCTGATGTACCTCTCCGAGGACCAGGCCCGCTACAACGTCTACGACTCGCTGCTCAGTGAGTACGCGGCCATGGGCTTCGAGTACGGCTACTCGCTGGCCCGCCCGGAGTCGCTGGTGATGTGGGAGGCGCAGTTCGGCGACTTCGCCAACGGCGCGGCCACCATCATCGACGAGTTCATCTCCTCGGCCGAGCAGAAGTGGGGCCAGACCTCCGGCGTCACCCTGCTGCTGCCGCACGGCTACGAGGGCCAGGGCCCGGACCACTCCTCGGCCCGCATCGAGCGTTTCCTCCAGCTCTGCGCGCAGAACAACATGACGGTGGCCATCCCCACCACCCCGGCCAACTACTTCCACCTGCTGCGCTGGCAGGTGCACAACCCGCACCACAAGCCGCTCATCGTCTTCACCCCGAAGTCGATGCTCCGGCTCAAGGCGGCGGCGTCGAAGGCCGAGGACTTCACCACCGGCTCGTTCCAGCCGGTGATCGGGGACACCGCGGTCAACCCGGACGACGTCCGCAAGGTCGTCTTCTGCTCCGGCAAGATCTACTACGACCTGATCGAGGAGCGCGAGCGGCGGCAGGCCAACGACATCGCCTTCATCCGCATCGAGCGCCTCTACCCGCTGCCGGGCGTGGAGATCCAGGCGGCGCTGGCCCCGTACGGCAAGGCCCAGAAGTTCGTCTGGGCGCAGGCCGAGCCCGCCAACCAGGGTGCCTGGCCGTTCATCGCCCTCAACCTGATCGACCACCTCGACCTGGTGCTGGGCGCGGCCCCGGACAACGCGGACCGGCTGCGCCGCGTCTCCCGTCCGGCCTCGTCCTCCCCGGCGGTCGGCTCGGCCAAGCGGCACGCGGCGCAGCAGGAGCAGCTGATCAACGAGGCGTTCGAGATCTGACGGTTTCCGGGAGCCCGGGTCCGCTCGGACCTGAGCTCCCGTCAACCGCTCGGCTTGCGACGGCCGGTGGCCCGTACCGTGACGGTACGGGCCACCGGC
>NZ_DATDBG010000126.1:0-10774 GCF_036524955.1 Streptomyces sp. | reverse complement strand
CGAGCGGCAGCCGAGTGAGCGTGTGGCTACCTGGGCCGGGCTCATCCTCGGCTGCAAGGAAGGTGTCACGAACGTCGTGGTCCCCAGCCCCGGCCACTTCCACCACGACGCCGAGATCGCGGCCTTCATGCGCGAAGAGCTCGCCGAGAAGATCCAAGGCACGGTGTGGCTCGCCAGCAAGGCCGCCGTGACGGTGACCAGCGAGGCGGCGGCCCACGATGCGCTCTGAGCCGACCATCACCCAACCGCGCATCGCACGCACCGCGTTCGGGGCCGTAACCACCACGCCGGCCGCAGCCCGCTCCTTCGTCCGGCACACCATGCGGACCTGGGGCTACGACGAGGACATCGACACAGCGGAGCTCATCGTGAGCGAGCTCGTCACCAACGCCGTGAAGGCCGCCACCAAGCAGGACAACCCGCACAGCACCGACCTCCGCGACATGCCCATGGTCGGCATTGAGCTCCAGTCCTACGAGCAGGCCATACGGATCGCCGTCCAGGACAGCAACCACGAACAGCCCACCCCGCGTGTGGCAACCGACGACGCCGAGAACGGCCGTGGACTCCTGCTTGTGCAAGCGCTCTGCCGTAGGTGGGACGTCGACCTGCAAGAGGGCGGCGGCAAGGTGGTGTGGGTCGAGCTGGCGCTTGCCAAGCGGGACGAAGTTCCCGTGTCCTGCCGGCCATAGGGCCGACCCCGGTGCCACCCACCGAGTGGAGGCGTCCCGCATCCTCAACCACGAACCGGCGGCGATCACCTGGGCACGGGAGAAAGCCGCGCCCACCGAACAGGCACTGGCCCCGAGAGGTGGGCATCTCCGAGCAGCTCATGGGAGAGATTGAATCGGGGTGGCGTTCCGCCACCCCGACCCAACCTCGAAAAGATCGCCAGTGACGCCGGGTGGAACCTTCAGCCCTCGGAGGGGCGGCGGTGCTTGCCGTGCGGCGGGGCCTTCTCGGCCTCGTCGTGCGAGGCCTGACCGCGGTGGCGGCCCGCCGCGTCCCTGGCCGTGTGCTCGGGCGGCGTGTTCGCTTCGGACATCTGCTCTGCTCTCCCCCTGATCGCGTGTGTCCCCGGCTTCCCCGTTGTCTCCCATGAACGACGGGGAGCCGGCTTGCGCCGGAAGCGCGCGAAAAGGGTGAACCCGTGCGGTGGGCACGGCGCTTGACGCCAGTCGCATGGGATAATCGCGCGCGCGACTTCGGGCGAGTCTACCGACGGCGCCGAAGCCCCGGAGATCGGGTCCCCCCGGCGTCTCCCCGGCCCCGGACGCCCAGCGGGCGAAGGGATTCCGGCCACGCGGCTCACCCCGCCCGCACCGCTGCGAGAGGCGCTTGTTGCAGCGGCAGCACGGCCGGCGGGCGGGCGGCTGCGGACTGTACGGGGTGCGGTCCGCCGGCGATCCGGCGGCGCGTTCGGGGCCGCGGTTCCGCGGCCGGGCCCGTGCCCGTGAATACGGCCGGGCCCGCGCCCGCAACCGCCGGCGGGCTCGTACCGGGGGCCGCCCCCGCCACCGCACCCGGCCGCGTCACCGCGCCCGGGACGTCGTACGGCATCAGGCCGCACGGCCAGTCGAGCACCGCGTACGGCAGGCGCAGCGGCGCGCCCGGCAGCCACAGGCCCGTCGCGCCGAGCCAGCCGGGGGGCGAGGCGCGCCAGTGCAGGCGGCGTTCGCCCGGACGCCACAGCGCGAGGGACTCCGCGCCGCCCGGGGCTTCCGCGCGCAGGGCCACCACGCAGGTCTCCGGGGTGAGGATGTGGCCGGGCTGGGCGGCGACCGGCGTGAGGAGGGCGCCGTTCAGGCGTAACGCGTCGGGGAACCGTACGGGACGGCGGCTGCCCAGTACGCCCCAGCCCAGGCGCGCCTCGCCGGCCGCGTCGCTGCGGAGCAGCAGCAGGCCGCTGCCGGGTTCGGCGAGCAGCAGGCGGTCGTCGCTGTCGTCGGTGAGGTGGAGCAGCGGGCTGACGGTGCCGGTGTGCAGATCGACGGCGACCGCTTTGGTCAGGCCGTCGAGTTCGCGGTCGAGTGCGAGGTGCCGGCCGGTGCGGTCCAGCCAGACGCCGCCGGTGCAGCGTCCCTCGACGGTCGTCAGGCACCGCGCGGACGTGCCCTGTATCTGCCACACCGCTGTGGTGCCCCCGCCGTACGCGAGGGCGTACGCGGCACCGGGCGCGGGCGCGGGCGGCAGCAGCCGCACATCGGCGCCGGGCAGCGAGCAGACCGGCACCTCACCGGTACCGGGGCCCGTCGGGTAGAGCAGCACCAGGTCGTGCCGGTCGCCCACCCGCCGCCCGACCAGGACCCGTCCGTCGGGCATCGGCACCACCCGCGTCCCGGGCTCCTCCGGCCGCGTGCCCGGCAACCCCACCGCGTACGGCTCCGGTCCGCCGAGCGTCCACCGCTCCACGAACCACGGCCCGCCGCCCGGCCCGGTCGCGGCCTCCCCCGCCGGGCCGCCCTCCGCCAGACAGGCCGCGTACGAGCCGTCCGCCGCGATCGTGAACCCCGC
Source organism: Streptomyces sp. (assembly GCF_036524955.1). Lineage (GTDB taxonomy): Bacteria > Actinomycetota > Actinomycetes > Streptomycetales > Streptomycetaceae > Actinacidiphila. The sequence continues at coordinate 8,260 of NZ_DATDBG010000126.1, read as the reverse complement.
GCGGCGCCGCATGCGCCCGGCGAAGGGGAATAACGGTAATTCGGTGCTCGTGACGGTCATGACGGTCATCTGAGTCGTCCACCTCCGGCGCACGACCGTAGTTTTCGCACTTCCGGACGATCATCGCAGGCGAGGGCGGTTCACCCGTAAGGGTGTCCCTTCCGGCGAATCGCCCTCCAATGCCCACGGCCTGTGCTCCCGCGCGCGCCCGGGGCCCTACGAACCCCCTTCCCGCCGCCCCGGCCCCTGCGGGCCGGCCCACCGGTCTCCTCGGGGCCCCGACCGCCCGCGGCCGGCCTCCCGACCCGCCACGGCTCTGACCGCCACCGCCCGGCGGGGGCGGCTGCACCACGGCCCGCCCTCCTCGCCCCGGCACTTGTGCCGGTCGCCGCCCCGGCCCCTGCGGGTCAGGCCCCTGCCAGGGTTCGTGGGCCGGTCCGGCGCGGGGCGGGGCCACCACCGGGGTCGGCGGGGGCCCCGGAGGGACCGGCGGGCCGGGTAATCTTCCTGTCGTGCCCACTGTGTCCGACGTCATCGCCGCTCTCGACGCTCTCTGGCCCCCCGCGCTGGCGGAGCCGTGGGATGCCGTGGGGCTGGTGTGCGGGGATCCGGAGGCCGAGGTGACGCGGGTGCTGTTCGCCGTGGACCCGGTGGCCGAGGTCGCCGACGAGGCGATACGGATCGGTGCGGACCTGCTGGTCACGCACCACCCGCTCTACCTGCGCGGCACGACGACGGTCGCGCCGGTCGGTCCGGCCGGCTTCAAGGGCCGCGTCGTGCACACCCTGATCCGCAACGGCGTCGCACTCCATGTCGCGCACACCAACGCCGACCGCGCCGACCCCGGCGTGTCCGACGCGCTCGCCGCCGCCGTGGACCTTCGGGTCACTGGCCCCCTCGTACCCGATCCGACCGACCCCGCGGGGCGCCGTGGCCTGGGCCGGCTGTGCGAGCTGGACGCGCCGGTCTCGCTCGCCGCGTTCGCGGCCCGCGCCGCGCACGGGCTGCCGCGTACCGCGACCGGCCTGCGGGTCGCCGGGGACCCCGAGACCCAGGTCCGTACGATCGCGGTCTGCGGCGGCTCGGGCGACAGCCTCTTCGAGCAGGTCCGGGCGGCCGGCGCCGACGTCTACCTCACCGCCGACCTGCGCCACCACCCCGCGTCCGAGGCCCGGCAGGCGGGCGCGCCCGTGCTCGTGGACGCCGCGCACTGGGCCACCGAATGGCCCTGGTGCGAGCAGGCCGCGGGCCAGCTCGACGAGATCTCCGACCGGCACGGCTGGGCGCTGCGCACCCACGTGTCCCGTACGGTCACCGATCCGTGGACCGCGCACGCGCCGTCCTCCTCTCCCTCCGACCTCCCTCCCGCCGCTTCCGCCCACCCGTCGCCCGCCACCACCCCTCCGACGCGCGCTTCGCGCGCCTCTTCCTCTCCAGGAGCCCCCCGCTGAACGCCGAGCCCGCCGACCAGATCCGCCTTCTCGAAGTCCAGGCCCTCGACTCGCGTATCGCGCAGCTCGACCACAAGCGTCGGAACCTGCCCGAGCACGCCGAGCTGGAACGGCTCGGCGCCGACCTCGCCCAACTGCGCGACCTGCTGGTCGCCGCGCGGACCGAGGAGAGCGACACCGCCCGCGAGCAGACCAAGGCCGAGCAGGACGTCGAACAGGTACGGCAGCGCGCCGTACGCGACCAGCAGCGGATGGACTCCGGTGCCGTCACCTCACCGAAGGACCTGGAGAACCTCCAGCGCGAACTCGCCTCCCTCGCCAAGCGGCAGTCCGACCTCGAGGACGTCGTCCTGGAAGTCATGGAGCGCCGCGAGGTCGCGCAGGAGCGCGCCGCCGAGCTCGCCGAGCGGGTCGAGTCCGTCCAGGCCAAGGTCAGTGAGGCGGAGTCGCGGAAGTCCGCGGCGCTGGAGGACATCGACGCGGAGGGCTTCACGGTCGCCAAGGACCGGGAGGTGCTGGCGGCGGGTGTGCCCGACGATCTGATCAAGCTGTACGACAAGCTGCGCGCGCAGCAGGGCGGGATCGGCGCGGCGCGGCTCTACCAGAAGCGCTGCGAGGGGTGCCGCCTCGAACTGAACATCACCGAGCTGAACGAGGTGCGGGCGGCACCGGCGAACGCGGTGGTGCGGTGCGAGAACTGCCGGCGGATCCTGGTGCGGACGGGGGCGTCGGGACTGTAGGACGTCCGGTGCGAGGCGGGCGGGGCGTCGGCGGATCGGGGTGGGGCGGCCGGTGACGGGTTCGGGCGACGGGTTCGTGGACATGGGGGCGGCGGTGACGTTCGTGCTGCTGCGGCACGGGGAGACGGCGCTGACTGCGGCGAAACGGTTCTCCGGAAGCGGGGGGACCGACCCGGGGCTCTCGGAGCAGGGGCGGTGGCAGGCCGAGCGGGCCGCGGCGGCGCTGGCCGTACGCGGCACCGTACAGGCCGTGGTGGCCTCGCCGCTGGCACGGTGCCGGGAGACGGCCTCGGTGGTGGCCGCGCGGCTCGGCCTGGATGTCGAGCCCGAACCCGGCCTGCGGGAAACGGACTTCGGTGCCTGGGAGGGGCTCACCTTCGCCGAGGCACGGGAACGCTTTCCCGCCGAACTGGACGCCTGGCTCGCCACCGCCTCGGCGGCGCCCCCGGGCGGGGAGAGCTTCGACGACGTGACCCTCCGGGTGACCCGCGCCCAGCAGGACCTGCTCTCCCGCCACCCCGGCCGAACGGTCCTCCTCGTCAGCCACGTCACCCCGATCAAAACCCTGGTCCGCCTCGCCCTCGCCGCCCCGTCCGCCTCCCTCTTCCGCTTCGGCCTCTCCCCGGCCTCCCTCTCCGAGATCTCTCTCTACCCCGACGGCAACGCGTCCCTCGCCTACCTCAACGACACGGGGCACCTGCGGTGAGCCGAAGGTTTCCGTCATGCAACGAGCGTCCCGCCCTCCACCACCGCGCGACGCCGCCGGGTCCCGCGCGGCCGGTTTCCCCCGGGGCGCTGACGCATCGCGCAGCGCGTCAGTGGATGTCGCGCACCAGTACGTCGAGCCGGCCGCCCGCGTCCTCCTCCACGGCGAAGCCCAGGTCGCGGAGGGTGGACGCCAGGGCCGCGGGGGTCTTGGGGCGGGCAGACGATTCGAGGAGGGCGCGCAGCAGACGGCCCTTCGTGGCCTTGTTGAAGTGGCTGACGACGGTCCTTTTTTCGGTGCCGTTCACCGTGGTGACGTGCAGGACCCGGACCGTGGCGGTGCGGCGGGCCAGGTCGGGGCGGGGCTTCCAGGCGCTCGCGTACGCGGAGGAGCGCAGGTCCAGGACGAGGCCGGTGCCGGCCGCCTCCGGGAGGACCGCGTCCATGAAGGGCTTCCAGTACGCGGCGAGGCCGCCCGCGCCCGGCAGCCGTACGGCCATGGAACAGCGGTACGGCGGGATGCGGTCGCCCAGCCGTACCGCGCCCCACAACCCGGAGAAGACCAGCACGGACTGCTGGGCCCGGCGCCGCGCCGAGGGGCTGAGCGTGGCGAGGTCCAGGGCGTCGTAGAGGACGCCGGTGTAGAGGCGGGACGCGGGGAGGGTGGCGGCCGTCCGCAGGGCCGCGTTCTTGGCGACTTCGCCGCGCAGCCCGGGGCTGAGACCGAGCACCTCGGCGGCCTTGTCCTCGTCGGAGGCGCACAGCTCGACCAGTTCGTCCAGTACGGCGGCCCGCGCGCCGGTCAGGCCGGGCAGCGACAGCCCGTCGAGCGCGAGGGGCCGCCCGCGGACCGCGGTGGCCTTCCCCTCGGACGGCGGCAACAGGACGAGCACGGCATCTCCCTCGTACGGGCGGCGCTCCGCACCCCGCGCGCGGATCTGCCAATCCCGCAGCAGCCTACCCAGGCCCTCGTCGTACGCCCGCCGCGCGCCCTCGCCGTACGGCCGCCGCGCGCCCTCGCCGTACGGCCGCGCGGCCGGGTGCGGCGGCGTGCGGCGGGAACCACTACGATGGATCACACGGCAGACGAGCCGGGCGGACGGTCGCGTCGGATCACTCCGGTGATCCGCCGAGGAACGTCCGGGCTCCACAGGGCAGGGTGGTGGGTAACGCCCACCCGGGGTGACCCGCGGGACAGTGCCACAGAAAACAGACCGCCGGGGGCCGCAAGGCGCTCGGTAAGGGTGAAACGGTGGTGTAAGAGACCACCAGTGCCCAGGGTGACCTGGGCAGCTCGGTAAACCCCACCTGGAGCAAGGTCAAGAGGGCGTCGTAGCGATACGGCCCCGCGCGGACGTTCGAGGGCGGCCCGCCCGAGTCCGCGGGTAGACCGCACGAGGCTGTCGGCAACGGCAGTCCTAGATGGATGACCGTCGCACCGGCGACCGCGAGGTCCCGGCCGCACAGAACCCGGCGTACAGCCCGACTCGTCTGCCGCCACCGCTCCGGCCCTGGTCGGAGTGGTGTCCATGCCGGCCCGCACCAGCGGGGTCCAATCGGGGGCCATTCGAGCAGGTCGGCCGTTTCACTGGTCGGCTCGCCCTCGCACCGCGATGGAGCCGTGTCACGAGGACTGCCGCGGTGTGGGCCGCGGCGGTCAGCCGCGGCCTCGGGCTCCTGGCACATCGCGTGCCAGGGTGCCCCGGGCCGCAGACATCGAGCCTCGGTCGAGGTATGGCTGCGACTCATGCCCCGGCGTTCGCCGCCGTTGCGTCCTGGCCCGTCACCCCCGGTTCGGCACTCTCTGCCGCGTCGTTCATCCCGGGGATGGTCGGGACTGCTTCGGCGCCGACCCCCGTCGTCGCTGTTCCGGTTGCGTCGACCGCGGGTGCGTCGTCGCTGAGAGCCTCGGCGGCGTTCTCGGGTAGGTGCTCGAGCGTCCCCGCGTTCTCGGAGACGACCGGGCCGGCCTCGAGCGAGCGGGGGAGTTTCGAATGGACCGGCCCGGTCGCGGGCGGCCGCAGCCAGGCGGGGGGAAGTCCCGCTCGCGGCCGATGCGATCACCTTATGGTGCCCGAGCACTGTGCCCACGCGTTCTCCGTGGTCAGCGGGCACGGAAGGGCCGCAGGACCGTCCCCTTCGTACCCCTGAGATGCGGGGTCTGTCGGGCACCGGGCCGGTTCATATGAGTCCGTTGCGAATGGCATAGGAGACGGCATGGACGCGGTTGCGCAGTCCCAGGCGGTTGATGAGGCCGTAGAGGATCTTCTTGATGTTGCGTTCGGAGTAGCACATCGCCTCGGCTATCTCGGCCAGTTCCAGGCCCTGGGCGGCCAGTCGGAGGACGTCGATTTCGCGTGTGGTCAGACCGGACGCGGTGAGTCCCCTGGGCATGAGCACGTTGCGCTGGAGGCGATTGGCCTGGTCGAGCAGTTCGCCCTGCACCGCGAGTGGCAGATCCGCCTCGCCCGCACCCACCGCGAGCACGGCCCGTACGAGCGTCTGCCGGTGCGCCTCCGCACGCCAGACCACCGCCCGCACACCTCGCTCGGCCATGACCGTCAGATCGGCGTACCAGCCGCCGCTGACCACCAGCACGAATCGCGCCTGGGGCAGCACGGGCAGGCTCCGCAACAGGTCCATCGCCGTGTTGTCGGCGGTCTGGACCGCGACCACCACGACATCGGCCTGTGCCACCGTGGTGTGGGTCAGTTCCGGTGCACCGCCCAGGGACGCAAGCAGACCGACGCGCGTCAGGGGATCCGCGGCGTGCACCGCCACTGTGACGGCGTGTGTGGTCTTCTCCTGGCCGGAGTCGGTGCACAGCCGAAGCGCCGCCCCGCCTGCTTCCCGCGAGTTCGCCGCGCCGGCGCCTGCAGCGGACGTGTCCGCGGCCACTGGGCCGGGCGGGCTGTGCCGGTCCGCTGAACTCCGGCGGGGCACTGATACGAACTCCGCCGCCCGAACCTCACCTGTATGGCTGCTCATTGTCGTCTGTCCTGATTCCTGAACGTGCCCGACTGCTCGTCACCGGGGTTTGATGCAATCTCCGACCACAACGTTCGGAGGGGAGCGGGCCGCCGTGCCGGGGAGATCCCTGCGCCCACATCACCGCGAGCCAGACCAGCCCGCGGTCGCCGTCCTTCCGGAGGTTGAGGCCGGTGAGCCTCTCGATCTGCTTGGTCCGGTACAGGAGGGTGTTGCGGTGCACATGGAGGGCGGCGCTGGTCGACGCGTTGTCGAAGCCATTGATCGCCAGGCTGCTCAGGGTCGTCGCCAGCTCGCCGTTCTCGCCGTCTTCCAGCCGGCCGAATACCCGCCGGGCCACGGAGTCGGCGATTTCGGGGGAGTTGGCCAGAAGCAGCCGTGGCAGGAAGTCCTCGATCCGGACTCGTCCGCGCTGCCCTGACCACGAGGCCGGAGTGGCCAGCAGGCGGAGATCCTGGACCACTGCCGCAACGCGGGCCCCTTCGGTCTCGATGCCCTGTGCCAGAAGTAGCTGACGGTCGGTCAGGAGCGGGGACCAGTCGAATCCAGGGCCGGTGAGCCCCGTGACTCGGACGCCTTCGACGAAGGCGAGTGCGCCGGCGGCACGGAGGCGGACCGTCAGTTCGGTCAGGTCGGCAGTGGTCAACACTGCTGAGCAGCACCACGAAGGGTACGTCGCGTATGGCCTTCCAGCCGACGTGGTCGACCGTGGCGTGGATGCCCAGCCGCTTCGCCGACTTGGCGGCGCCTACGGCGGCGTCGGCGGCGACGAACATTTTCGACGGAATGCATCCGCGATTGAGGCATGTTCCGCCGAACCGACCGGGTTCCACGATGGCGGTGCTCAGGTGCGCCAGTTCCGGGCCCAGCAGCATGTTCCCGCTGCCCGCTCCCAGCACGACAAGGCCGTAGTGGTTCATCTCTCCTCGATCCCCGGCGGTCCCCGGCGAAACGCCGATGCGGTCGTGGCCTGGAGCGTGAAGCTATTCTGGCGACGTGGCCGGTCGGACCATGGTGGAACGGTGCGTGGTCCCGTGGCCAATGCCGATCGCGTGCATGCTCATGCCGCATGAGCATGAGTGGTAAGGGAAGGCGGCTACGATGGGCGTCATGGACCTCGACATGCGAAGGGTGCGCTACTTCGTGGCCGTCGCCGAGGAGTGCAGCTTCGTCCGGGCGGCCAGCCGTCTGTACATGACCCAGCCGGCCCTCAGCCGTCAGATCCGGGCGCTGGAGGAAGACCTCGGCGTGGCCCTGTTCCTCCGCGACCGGCAAGGAACCCTGCTGACCCGGGCAGGGCGCCAGTTCCTGGAGGACGCGCGGCCGATGCTGGCCACATCGCTGGCGGTGCAGCAGCGTGTACGTGCCGCGGGCCGCGAGGAGAACAACTTCACTGTCGGCTTCATGCCTGGCGTCACCGTCACTCCCATCCTGCGGGAATTCTCCCGGACGGCGCCGGACGTGCGGGTCGAGGTCCTGCACACCTCGATCACCGACCAGGTCGACTACCTGCTGGACGGGCGGGTCGACGTGTGCTTCGTGCGGATGCCGCTGCCCGGTGGGATGTTCGAGGTCATACCGCTCTTTCCTGAGCCGCGTGTGGCGGCGCTGTCGAGCAGGCACCCCCTTGCGGAGCAGAAGGCCGTGACTCTCCACGACCTGCGCGACCTGGCCCTTCTGCAGGACCTTGGGGACGTCCCGGAGTGGCGTGGCCGCGTCTCGGTGGCCCCGGATGCGGACTCCGGCCGCTTCCCGGTGACGATCGAGGAATGCCTGGAGGCCGTCGCCTCGGGGGCGGGGTGCTACGTCATGCCGGCCGGTATGGCCGGCTTCTACCGCCGGGACGACGTCTCCTACCTGACGCTGGAAGACGTGGCTCCCCGGATGGTCGCCCTCGCCTACAGCAAGCACCGGACCATGCCAGAGCTCCACCGGTTCGCCGAGATCTCCCGCCGCATGCTCGGTCCCGCCACGGACTGACGACCCGGCGGGAACCGCGCGCTCGTGCCGAGCATGGAAGGACACTGCGCGGGGTCTGATCGGTCCTGCTCCGCCGACGACTGCTGAGGGCGCGTGCTCTCCGTTCGTAGTGTTGTCCGCGAAGCCTGTGAGCCGACCGGCAGAAGGGTTCCGGACCGCCGCGCTCGCCTCCGGCACCGGCGCCGTGCGGCTCACCGTTGAAGGACCGCGCGGCCGCGCCGACCCGGCCGTCCCGGTGACCGCGACCGCGCTTGACGCGGTCAGGGCGGACGCGGTGCCCGGGCCTCCCGCAATTGGGTTCCGGTGCCTGGCGGCGAGGTGCGGTTGCTCGGAACTCCGCTGCAATGGCGGGGCGTTGGAGCCCCTCAACTGGTTGGATGCAGCACCGGGGTGGAA